>CAYUJM010000001.1:0-135807 GCA_964445025.1 uncultured Occallatibacter sp.
AACGCGGCGCCTAGAGGAATGACCGCACACGACAGAATTCGGCTTACAGGTCCTACTGCCGCGTTCGCAAGCAGCACCCACGACAGCCCCGGCCGGGCATCTTCCCTGCCGGGGCTGGCCATTTCGGGAGCCATTTCTGGCTTACAATCTTCCCGTGTGAAGGAGATTTGGATGTCCAATGTCACACGGAGGAACCTGATGCGCAACAGCGGCCTGGCGGCATCCGCGGCGCTTATGCCTGCCGGCCTTGCCAATGCGGCCGCGGCCCAAGACCAGTCCCCGGCCGTTTTTCACGTCTTTGCTTTTCAGTGGAAGCCCGAAACCACGGACGAACAGAAGGCAAGAGCACTTAAGGACATTCGCGCCTTTCAGGGAACAATCCCCGGCCTTCTCGAGACCCATGTTGGACCCAACATTTCTCCCCGCGGCAAGGGCTACACCTTCGGCGGAATCATGCGCTTCAGGGACCAGGCCGCTCTCGACGCGTACGTGCAACAACCGTCGCATCAAGCACTTCTGGCCTGGCTTGTACCCTTGATCGACGCCATCGAGTTGGATCTCCATTCCTGATGAATGAATCGCTCCCTTGATCGGCGCGGCACCCGGCGCCGCGACTCCGCATCTTCAATCGCGAGACCCTGCCCCTGACTCAAGACCTGGACCTCTAACCTAAGATAAGACCATGCTCCGCGTTAAGCTCCTCGACCCGGCCGCCAAGGCCCCTGTTGTCGCCCACCCCGGCGAAGATCTCGGATACGACCTCTTTTCGCTTGAAGCTGCGCTACTCGCTCCCCGCGCCACCGTCCGCATCAGGACCGGCATCGCGGTCGAGGCGCGCCATCCCGCCTCCGGCGTACCGCTCGGCCTGCTGGTCCGCGATCGCTCGTCGATGGCGGCGCGAGGCGTCGCCACCACAGCGGGCGTTATCGATGCCGGCTACCGCGGAGAGGTCCTTATCTTGATGACCAACCTTGGAGACACCGCCGTCGAGTTCCGTGCCGGCGAAAAGATCGCCCAGATGATCCCTGTCCCCGTCCTCACCGGCAGCGTCGAAACCGTCTCGACACTCGAAGACTCCGCTCGTGCAGAAAAGGGCTTTGGCAGCTCCGGAAGCTGAGGCGGCTCTCTCCGATCCGGAGCCAAAGGTCCTACTCAGCCTCCGTCCTGGAACCGCATCGCATCGCTTTGCGTATCGAATTTCAGGGGCAAACCAGCCCCTGGAGAGACCAAACAGCCAACGCCAGCCCGTTTTGGAGCCTTGGAACGCGGCCAGAATGCTGTTTCGCTCGTCAATAGAAGTAGCCTTCCTGGGGCACGGCTTCCAATCCTGCGTAGACTTGGGAAATCCGGCACAACCGCCGGCGCGCCGCAGTTCCGGGCAGGGAGCAATCTCCCGGCGAAACAGCCGCAAGCTGGCGGCTACGAGCCAGCCGCCAAGAGCCGGTGGTACGAAAGTGGAACCATGCCATTCACTGAGGCCTTCAAACTCGCGCTGCAATCCCTCTGGGGTAATAAGCTGCGCAGCATTCTTACGCTGATCGGCGTCGTCATGGGCGTGGCCTCGGTCATCATGGTCATCACCCTGGTCAACGGCGCCAACCACTACGTAAGCACCAAGCTCGTCAGCCATGGCGCCGACGTATTCACCGTGCAGCAGATGCCCGGCGTCATCTTCACTGCCGAGGAGTACTTCAGATATCAAAAGCGCAAGATCCTGCGCTTCGAGGACTACCAGGCCATCCAGGACGGTTGCACGGAGTGCGGCGAGGTAGGCGTGCGGCTTGACCGCACCGGCAGCGTGGTCTACAACGGCCACTCCAGCACCGACACCGAGATGCGCGGCATTACCTGGACCATGGTTTCGCTGGACAATCTCGACATCGCGCTCGGCCGCGGCTTCACCCCTGCAGACGACTCCAATGCCACTCACAGCGTCATCGTCGGTTACGACATTGTGGACAACCTGCTGGGCGACGGCGACCCGCTCGGCAAGGAGATCCGTGTCGGCGGCATCCCTTTCACCGTCATCGGCGTCGGCGACCGCCAGGGCAAGATGCTGGGCCAATCCCAGGACAACTGGGTTGCCGTTCCCATCACTACCTACCAGCAAACCTACGGCTTCAACGACTCCGTCAACATCTACGCCCGCGCCGGCGGTACTCCCGAATCGATGGAGCAGGCCAAGGACGAGGTGCGCGTGATCATGCGCTCCCGCCGTCACGACGCGGTTGGCCAGCCGGACGACTTCGAAATCGAGACCAACGACACCTTCCTGAATATCTGGAAGCAATTCTCCGCCATCTTCTTCGATGTAGTCATCGGCATCGCCTCGATCTCGCTCGTGGTGGGCGGCATCGTGATCATGAACATCATGTTGGTCAGCGTGACGGAGCGAACGCGCGAGATCGGGGTGCGCAAGGCGCTGGGCGCCAGGCAGCGCGACGTGCTGCTTCAATTTCTCATCGAGAGCGGCACCATGGCGCTGGTTGGAGGAGTCATAGGCGTGCTCCTGGGAGTGATCGTAGCCAAGCTGATCACGCTGATCATCGGCTTCCCCACCACCGTGCAGGTGTGGAGCGTGATGCTGGGCCTGTTTATGGCCACGGCCACAGGTATCTTCTTTGGCGTCTATCCCGCCAGCAAAGCCGCCAAGCTCGACCCGGTGGTGGCGCTGAGGGCGGAACTGTAGGAAGACAGCTTCTAGCTGCTAGCCTCTAGCTTCTAGCTAAGAAAAGCGGCTGTCTAAAGTCCGGGCCCCTTTTGCACCCAGAGGGATATTTGAACCAAATGCTTTTAGCTAGAGGCTAGAGGCTGGCAGCTAGGAGCTGATTTACATGGCCCAGGGACAAACCCGAGAATCGGTAAAGATGGCGCTGGATACGCTGCGCAACAACAAGCTGCGCTCCGGACTCACCATCCTCGGCATCGTCATCGGCGTAACCACGGTGATCGTAATCTCGTCGGTCATCAACGGGCTGAATAACCGCGTCTCCGACTTTGCCGACTCGCTGGGATCGAATGTCTTCTGGGTCTTCCACATGCCGGTCATCGGCGTGCGTCCCACCACCGAGCAGCTCACGCGCAAGAAGCTCACCATGGATGACGTCTACGCCCTGCGCACGCTGCCCCATGTGGTGGCGGCCGACGGCGGACATCGCTACACCAAGCAGTTCGGCGTTGGCGACGTCAGCGCAAAGTACGAGGGCCATAAGGTGGCGGGCGCCATCCTGGTGGGCGACACGGCGGAAGTGGCGGAAGTCACAAATCTCACCATGGCCGCCGGCCGCATGCATACCGATGAGGAAGACCAGCGCCATGCGGCAGTCTGTGTGCTCGGCCACGACACCGCCGAATCGCTTTTTGTGAACGGCGAGAATCCTATCGGCAAAGAGATCACTGTCGCCAATAGCATGTACACCGTCATCGGCGTGCTCGACAAGCAAAAGCAGCCTTTCGGCAGCGGTAAGAACCCCAACGACAACGAAATCATCTTTCCCATGGGAACCTTCCATAGCCTGCATCCGGAGGTCCTCGACCTGTGGGTCAGCGTGAAGTACGACGACCCGAAAAACAAGGCGCTGGTTGAAGACGAGATTCGCGAGTTGCTGCGCGTCCGCCGCCACGTCAAGGTCGAGGCTGCCGACAACTTCGAGATCTTCGGGCCGGACTCCCTCACCAAACTCTGGGGCAACATCACCGGCGGCCTGTTCGGCTTCATGGTTGCCGTCTCCTCGGTCGGCCTCCTGGTCGGCGGCGTTGGCGTCATGAACATCATGCTCGTCTCTGTCACCGAGCGCACCCGCGAGATCGGCGTCCGCAAGGCCATCGGCGCCACCAAGCGCACCATCCTCACCCAGTTCACGATGGAAGCCATCACCTTGTGCGCGGTCGGAGGAATCGTCGGTGTTCTCGTGGGAGCCGTCCTCACCTGGATCGTTTACGTCCTGCCCATCGGCTTGCCTGCCACGCTCTCCACTATGTGGGTCTTGATCGGCTTCGGCGTCTCCTGCGCCATCGGGCTGCTTTTCGGCATCTATCCCGCCTGGAAAGCTTCCAACCTCGACCCCATCGAGGCCCTGCGCTACGAGTAGGCGAAAGCGGCGCGCGGTACATCGTCCCAATGTAATGGTGTCAAAAGGGTTACCTGCGGGCTCCTCGGCTTTGTCCGTGCGCGGCTTACGGTGTACTGTTCACTGTAAGCTGTTAGCGGTTTTCTCCCCCCATGGCCAAAGGACAGCACAGGGAATCCGTGAAGATGGCCCTCGACACCCTGAGGACCAACAAGCTGCGCTCCGGACTCACCGTCCTGGGCATTGTCATCGGCGTCACCACGGTCATTACGATTTCCTCCATCGTCAACGGGCTGAACAACAGCATCTCCGGTTACGTCGCTTCCCTCGGCTCGAATGTTCTGTACGTCACGAGACTCCCGCTCATCGCCATCAACCCCACCAGCGAGATGCTGACCCGCAAGTGGCTCACCGTCGACGATGCCCTCGCCGTTCGCCAGCTTCCGCATGTCGTCGCTTCCGACGGGGAGATCTACTCCATCAAGGCCTTTCAGGTAGGCCGCGTCAGCGCCAAGTACAACGGAAAAAAATTGTCCGGAACCCTCCTCCAGGGCAACACGTCGCAGATGACCGACGTCGCCGACCTGCCGCTGATCGAGGGCCGTCTCTTCACCGACGATGAAGATCAGCGCGCTGCCCACGTTTGCATTCTGGGCCATGACGCCTGGGAGATGCTTTTCGATGGACGGCCTGCAGTCGGCGCGCAGATCACGGTCGAATCCGGACTCTACACCGTCATCGGGGTCTTCGATCGCAAAAAGCAGCCCATGGGCAGCGGCAGAAATCCTCAGGACAACGCAATCCACTTCCCGCTGCAGACCTTCCGCCACCTCCATCCCGAGGAGAGGGACCTGCGCATCAACGTCAAGTACGACGACCCCAAGTTCAAAGACCTGGTCCAGGAAGAGATTCGCGAACTCATGCGTATCCGCCGCAGGGTCAAAGTCCAGGCCGATGATAGCTTCGAGATCTTTGGCCCGGACCTGCTTACGCGTCTCTGGGGTCAGCTCACCGGACCTCTGTTCATCTTCATGATCGCCGTCTCTTCGGTCGGTCTCCTGGTCGGCGGCGTCGGCGTCATGAACATTATGCTTGTCTGCGTCACCGAGCGCACCCGCGAAATCGGCGTCCGCAAGGCCCTGGGCGCTTCCAAACGCAACATCCTCACGCAATTCACCACCGAGGCAGTTACCCTGTGCGCCGTCGGGGGCGTCATCGGCGTTCTCGTCGGCGCCTTGATCACCTGGATTGTCTACTACCTCCCCATCGGCCTGCCCGCTGCCCTTTCGCCACTGTGGGTGCTCCTCGGTTTCGGCGTCTCCTGCGCCATCGGGCTCATCTTCGGCATCTACCCCGCCTGGAAAGCCTCCAATCTCGACCCCATCGAAGCCCTGCGATACGAGTGAGGGCAGTTTTCAGCGGTCAGCTCTCGTTGCTCTGAAGCCGGCGGTCATGGATCACTGCGCGGAATAAACGGCCAGGGTTAAGATCGTTTGTAGCAAAATGCACCGACATTGGCTTGAAGCCAACCACTGACAATTGAACACTGACACCCGGCATTCCTATGCGCAACGGTCAGACCTGGCAATCCGTGAAGGTAGCACTCGATATGCTGCGCACAAACAAGCTGCGCTCCGGGCTCACCATCCTCGGCATCGTCATCGGCGTGACTACGGTGATCACCATCTCCTCGGTCATCAACGGCCTCAATAACCGGGTCTCGGACTGGATCACATCGATGGGCTCCAACGTCTTCTGGGTCTTCCACATGCCCATGATCGGTATCAACCCAACCACCGAGATGCTCACCCGCAAGAAGCTCAACCTTGAGGATGCGCTGGCCCTGCGCTCCCTGCCTCATGTGGTAGCTGCCGACGGCGAGATCCGTCATGTCAATGAGCAGTTCCACGTGGGCGACGTCAGCGTCAAGTACAACGGCAAAAAGGTCTCCGGCGCATTCCTCCTGGGTGCAACAGATCAAATCGAAGCGGTGGCAAGCCTCAACATCGTGGCGGGACGCGTCTGGAACGACGCAGAAGATGATCGTCATGCCCACGTCTGCCTGGTGGGCCACGATACCGCTGAACTCCTCTTCGGCACAGAGGATCCCATCGGCAAAGATGTCAACGTTGGCTCCGGCCTCTATACCGTGATCGGCGTCGTGGACAAGCGCAAGCAGCCCTTCGGCTCCGGCAGGAACCCGGCCGACAATGGTGTTTATTTTCCTCTCGGCACCTTCCACAACCTCTACCCGGAGATCAAGGACATGTATATCGCCTTGAAATACGACGACCAGAGGAACAAGGACCTGGTCGAAGAGGAGATCCGCGAGATGCTGCGCGTCCGCCGCAAGGTCAAGGTCGAAGCCGAAGACAACTTCGAGATCATGAGCCCGGACTCGCTCGCCAAGCTTTGGAGCCAGCTCACCGGAGGCCTGGTGGCCTTTATGATCGCCGTATCCAGCGTGGGCCTCATGGTCGGCGGCGTCGGCGTTATGAATATCATGCTGGTCAGCGTCACGGAACGTACCCGCGAAATCGGCATCCGAAAAGCCATCGGCGCCACCAGACGAACCATCCTTACCCAGTTCACCACAGAAGCGATCACCCTCTGCGCCACCGGCGGCTTCATCGGCGTCCTTGTTGGCGCAGTTATCACATGGATCGTCTATTTCCTCCCCATCGGCCTGCCTGCCGCTCTTTCCCCGCTCTGGGTGATCACCGGGTTCAGCGTCTCCTGCGCCATCGGTCTCATCTTCGGAATCTACCCCGCCTGGAAGGCCTCTAACCTCGACCCCATCGAAGCCCTCCGCTACGAATAGCGGCCCGGCCGGCGCGCCCGTTTGCCTCTTCGCTGCCATTGACAGACCGGCAACGGACACCCTGATTCCCGAGCTTTTGCCTCACCACTCCTTTAAACTGGTATGAAACGTGCTTCACACCCTGGCCCAATCCGTGGAGACCCTAACCACGTTGCTGACTCTTGCCGGCATGGTCTACTTCATCGCGGCCATCCTTGCCGCCCAGTGGTTTCTCTTCGCCCGCAGGGCCGGAACTCCCGCGTTCGCGCCAGGCGTCAGCATACTCAAGTCCCTCAAAGGACTGGATCCCGGCATGATCGACGCCTTTCGCAGCCACTGCCGCCAGACCTACCCCGGCGAGTTTGAGCTGCTCTTCGGCGTCTCTTCGCTCGATGACCCTGCAATCCCGGTGGTCGGGCAGCTTCAGCAGGAGTTTCCGGGGCTTTCCATCCACCTCATCGAATGTCCCGACAGCCTGGGCTGCAATGGCAAAGTCGGCACCCTGGTTCAGCTCGCCACCTACGCGCGCCACCCCTACCTGCTCATCAACGACTCCGATATCACCGTCTCGCCGCACTATCTGGAGCATGTGATGGCGCACTTTGGCCCGAAGCACCATGCTCCCGGCGAAACCGGGCACGAAACCGGCCTTGTCACCGCCCTCTATCACGGCCGCGCTCACGCCACGCTGCCCTCGCGCCTTGAGGCCCTGGGCATTGCCACGGATTTTCAGGCCGGCGTCCTGCTTTCCCGCATGCTTGAAGGCGGTTTGAATTACGGCCTGGGCTCCACGCTCGCCATCAGCCGCACGGCCCTCGGCAAGATCGGTGGTCTTGAAGTCCTGGTCGACCACCTTGCCGACGATTACGAGCTCGGCGCCCGCGTCTCGCAGGCCGGTTACCGCATCGCCCTCAGCGAGGAAGTCGTCGAGACCGGCGTCCCCGCCTATAACTGGCGCAGATTCATCGATCACCAGCTGCGCTGGGCCCGCACCGTTCGCGACGCGCGGCCCTGGGGCTATGCCGGCCTCATCTTCACCCACGGACTCGCCTGGGCCTTGCTCAATGTTGTCGCCAGCGGCATGAGCCCCTTCAGCCTGTGGCTCCTGGGCATGAGCTTCTTCCTCCGCCTCTCCCTGGCCATGGTGGTCGGCGCCGCCGTTCTGTCCGACCACGAGGTTCTCCCAAATCTCTGGCTCCTGCCTCTGCGCGACCTGATCGCCATTCTCATCTGGGCATTCGGTTTCGCCGGCAACACCATCGACTGGCGAGGTCAGAGCTTCGAGCTTAAGCGCGGAAAGCTGAGAAGACTGTCCGGCTCATCAAACTAGCCCCTCGATATTCGGAACCTTTTCACACGTCCGGCGTACCATCCTATGGGCACATCCACGCATCCCGCCGGTCGGGGCGTGGAGTCGCGGAAAGAGCCATGCGATGAGAGGGCCGACCCAATCGCGGTGCGAGCCGGCCGGTGAAAACCGGCTCGGTGAAGGCAAGGTCCGGCGGAACGCAGAGATGCGGCTGGTGTATGACCTTCGCGAGCCAGGCGGCTCCTCCGACCGCTTTTACGCCGACCTTTCCGCATTCTCCGATCTTGTCCTGGCCGAGATCGATCTCCGCGCCCGTGACACACTCAGCGACTACGCCAACTTTGTCCGGGACCGCTTGGGGGAGACCCCGCGCAGCATGGCTGATTACTCGATCGAACTTCTAACCTTGGGGCAGGCACTGTGCCTGTACGCGGGCGCGGTCGAAAGCACGCCAAAATGGGCCGTTACGGTGGCTCGCAAGCTATTCAAAATGCGCCGCAAGTCCCCATGGATCAAACCCGCCGCCGATCTTTCGCGCGCGGCGCTTACACGCTATTTCCTGATGCCGAACATCGGCTGCAAAGTGACCGATGCGCGCGAGTCCCTGGACCGCCTGCCCAGCCTCATTGAGTGGCTCCAGGCCACCGGCGAGTTTGAACAGGAGGCCGATCGGCTGAGCAACTGGAATGACTTTCTCGGTCAACTCCCCCGCGCGGAGGGGTCGCTGTGCGTGGTAGCTGCCGCAGACCTCTTCCACTGGTTCGCACGCGAAGCAGACCACGCTCTGGGAAGCTATACCCGCGGGGTACCAGAGTTTCTGACCGGGCCGTACGCCCGGCGCGGCTGCCGCGAAGATCAGATCTTCTGTGCCAGGCGACCGGTGGAGTACCACCTGAACATGGTCGCTGCCGAAGTGATGAACCAAGGGTTGCTGGAGGACTTCGAGCGCAAACCACACCGGGCTGTCCTGGTTCCCACCTGCATGCGCGGATCGAAGGCGGCGGGGTGCTGCGCTCGCGCATCGGAAATGGGCCTCGTCTGCACCGCGTGCGACCCCGGCTGCGCGGTCAACCGCATTACCGGCCGCATGCGCAGCCTGGGCGCAAAGGTCTACCTCATCCCTCATTCCACAGGGTTTAGCCGCTGGCTTGAGCGCTGGCAGCACATGCCGGACGTTGGCATTGTTGCCGTGGCCTGCATGTTGAATATCCTGCCCGGCGGATTCGAGATGCGCGCCCGCGGCATTGCCGCTCAATGCGTCCCCCTCGACTTTCCCGGCTGCCGAAAGCACTGGAGCCCTCGCGGAATCGCAACCGGTGTGAACGAAGAAAGACTCGTACAAATTGTGCGCGCGAGTAGACCATAGCTGCGCCAGGCAGCCCAATTCTCAGGATCCCGCCAAATCCGCTCCGCGCCCCGTCGTTTCGCGTCTCTTGCGAAAGTGTGGGAGACCACGAACCCCGACCTGCCTTCTTCGAAATCGGTTTTGGACAGGTTATCCGGGAACGGGCAATGGAAAAGGCTGCCATGGCAGGCAGCCGCCTCAGTGAAGCACACCAGTCACGACGCCTTCAGGCGTGCGCCCTTTTTATCCAGATACATGCCCGCGTCGGCTTCGGCGATCAGCTGCTGGATGCTCTTGCCTCGACGCCACTCGGCGGCGCCTATTCCCGCATCGACCTGTACAACAACGGAGTTTTTGCCCGGCCCAAGAAGGGTGTACTTGCCGAACACCCACTGCCGCACTCTTGCGATGTGCGCATTGGCGCCTTCCAAATCACCCGACAGAACGACGACGAACTCATCGCCGCCCCACCGGCCCACCAGGTCCCCTGACCGGGTGTTCAACTGCAACTCCGCCGCGAACTGCTTGAGCAAGTCGTCGCCCGCCAGGTGTCCATGCGTGTCATTGACCTCTTTGAAGCGGTTGAGGTCGATCATCGCAATACTGAACTCCTGGTGGTTTTCAATGTTCCACTGGATCCGCTCTTCAATACTGCGGCGGTTGGCTACGCTCGTCAGCTGATCCTTCAGGGCGAGCGTCTCTACCGACCTGAGCCTGGTTTCGTAGATCGAGACCTCGGCACGCAGCTGCGCAACCAACTGCTGATTCTCCCTTGTCATTTGATCGACGCTGCTCTTCAGCTCCGTCACCTGTTCCACAATGGACGACCGGATCTGCTTCAGATCGCTGAGATCGGCGATCTTCTCCAGGCGGCTGGTGAGACCGCTGAATTTGCTCGCATACCCTTGATCGCGGTTCCCGACCGATTCGGCAGTTTTCGCCAGGGCGAGGAGAAGCTCCTTCACCTCGTCCGCTTGAGCTTTGAAGTGCTCGGACGTCCGGGTTCCCCATTCGTTCAGCTGGACTTCAACCTGGCTTTCAGTCCGCTTCAAAGAATCGAGAGAGTAGCCGACAGACAACCGGTGCTCCAGGCCACGCAGGTTGGTATCCAGATCCACGCCGAGCCCGGGACTGATTTGAAGCGCCACTCTGCCGATTGCTAAAAGCGCAGAGCGATAGCACTCCAGCGTCGCCGCTGGATCTTCGTTGGCCTTCGGTTCAACGGTCGGCCGGCCCGGCTCATTTGAGTCAAGAAACTTCTTGATGGAAATCATTCAAGCATTCTCCGGTGTCTCACGTTCAGGCATCGGCGCATGAAACGCATCGATCTTGATCCGTCTAGAAATCAAATTACGGGTTGCATTCGTGTCGTTGCGATCTCTGCAAGACTACGCAAAAAACCTCCGCAACCTTTTCAATGAAGTGCGCATTCTATCGGCACTTTTCCGTCAAATTTTCAGGGAATTTGCGTTGATTTGTTCTGTTTTCTCGTAGAAAATCTGTCCGCATTTTCCCGCATTCACTCTCCTTTCCGCTTCTTTAGTTGGAAAGGGGGCAGCGGGCGGAGATTTTTTCTTGAGCAGAAAAGAACTGCCGGCGATGGACCTTTTTCAGGATTGGGGAAGTTGGCATTCCGGCCGCCCGGAGTGCTATGGTGAGTCCCAAATGCCGTTCCTTACGACCTCTGAAACCGGCGCCACAATCCAAGGACCGACCGCTACCCTCCTCTACGACGACTGGTATCCAGCCCTGCGGACTGAGAAGCTCCGGCCCAACAAGCTGGCTACCGCGATGTTGCTCGATATACCGCTGGTCCTGGGCCGCCGCGCCGACGGCCGCGTTTTTGCCATGCGCGACAGCTGCCCCCATCGCGGCATTCCTTTGAGCTACGGCTGGTTCGACGGCAACCGCGTGACCTGCCGCTACCATGGCTGGGAGTTCGAACCCTGTGGCGGCCAATGCACTCTGATCCCCTCACTCTCCACATTCGACAAGCTGGACGCTACGCGAATCTACGCAACCGCATTCGCCTGCGAAGAGCGGGACGGCCACGCCTGGGTCTTCATCCCCAGCCCCGGAAGCGGACGACAAGGTGGAGGTGCGGAGCACCGCGCGGTGCCGGAGCTGGCCAAATTCGGCCCCCGCTACCGCACCGCCTTCCTCACCGCCGACCTGCCCTGCAACGTCGATCACGGCATCATCGGGCTCATGGACCCGGCCCACGGTCCATTCGTACACCAGGCCTGGTGGTGGCGAACTCGCGGCTCCATCCGCCAGAAGACCAAGCGCTTCGAGCCCATCCCCGAAGGCTTTCGCATGAGCGCCCACGCCCCCAGCGGCAACTCTGCGCCCTACAAGCTTCTCGGCGTCTACGGCGCGCCCATCGAAACCACCATCGACTTCACGCTGCCCAACCGCCGCACTGAAGTCATCCGCGCCGGCGACAAGTGGTTCTCCTCGCTCACCACCGTCACCCCGGTCACCGCATCCACCTGCCGCATCGATGTCATCGCGGCCTGGAACGTCTTCTATCACGTCCCCTTCGTCACACCCATCGCCAAGTTTTTCGGCGCGAAGTTCGTCCGCCAGGACCAGGTCACCATGATCCAGCAGGCTGAAGGCCTGCGCCACAACCCCAGCCTGATGTTGATCGACGACGCTGACAAGCCCGCCAAGTGGTACTTTGCCCTCAAACAGGCCCGTCTCGAATCCGCTCACGCCGGCGCTGCACCCAGGCATCCCATGGACGGCCCGGTCGAACTGCACTGGCGCAGCTAGGCTGCAAGCGGATATCGGGCTTTCTCTCTTGCACCTCTTAAGAGGCGCTATTCACGCGCCCTGCTGATCCGTTAGAATCCTCGCCTATGTCGACCTATCTGCTGATTCATGGCGCCTGGCACGGCGGATGGTGCTGGCGTTCGGTCGTACCCTTGCTTGAGGCTGCAGGCCACACCGTTCTCGCGCCGGACTTACCTGGCCACGGAGACGATATGACGCCCGCTGCGTCGGTCACACTGAAGAGCTACGCTGACCGCATCTGCCAAATCGCAGGCGCCCGCTCTGATCCTGTGATTTTGCTCGGCCACAGCATGGGCGGCGTCGCCATAACGCAGGCCGCCGAGAACTGCCCGGATAAGATCCGGGCGCTGGTGTACCTCAGCGCAGTCCTGCCGCGCAACGGCGACTCGTTGACGACGTGGGCAAAGCAGGACAAGGAGAGCATGGTCAACCCGTCTACCACTTATCCAGTGGCGGATGGCGTCATCGGCTTCAAGCCGCAATATATCCGCGAAGCGTTTTACGCGGAATGTGCGGACGACGATATAGCCTTTGCGCAGTCGCGTCTTGTGGCCCAGTCTACCGAGCCCTTTGGGGCGCCCGTTCTAACGACGGCGGAGCGATGGGGCCGAATCCCGCGCTACTACATTGAGTGTGCGCGCGACCGCACCATCACGCTGCATCTGCAGCAGGAGATGCAGATGCAAACGCCCTGCCGGCGAACGTTTTCCATCGACACGGATCATTCGCCTTTCTTCTCTGCACCGCAACACCTCGCGGATATTCTCGCGCATATAGCGACCCTGTAAGGAAGCGTGCATGCACGCGCCGCCACTCACAACTGACCACTGACAACTGCTTCTCAGTCCCCCGGCGTCACCGCCGCGGCATCGTCCGCCGCAATGCTGGCGCAGTCGATCTTCAAGCAGGTCCCGAGCCCGCCGAAGTGTTCGTCCCACTGGGTCCGCTCGTCCTTGCCCAGCGACGTCAGCGCGTAGCTCGCGGTGCGCAGAATCTCGTACCAGATATTCTGCGCCTGCCACAGGTTCAGTTCGAAGGGCAGCTCGGCCAGGTTGAGCGCCAACGTCAGCGCCCGGTCCAACATCTCCAGCGATCCGGCGGACATCTGCAGCTCCACCATCGCACGCTTCATGCGCTGGTCTGCAATGTAGCTCAGCGTCGCCGTCTCCAGCGGCACCTGGTCCGCCTTGGCCAGCGACAAAAACGACCGCATCTGCGCAACGTCGATCGGATCGTTCTCGAGCGCGCGGCGCAGCCCGGCATTGATCGCAAAACCCGCTGCCAGCGTGAGCGCTGGAGGCTTGGGCAGTCCCGCCTGGGCCAGGAAGTGAAGCAGGCTGGCGTGATCCTCATAAATCGTCGTAAGGGAATTCTCGATGTCCCACAAGGTCGAGTTGAGAATCAGCTCGACAATGCGCCGCTGTTCGTCTCTGAAGAGCGAAGTCAGCGAGTAGTCCACGCTCCCGTATTCGCGGTCCATCAGGCGAATCACCTCCGGGAACCGCGCCCTTTGCACGTGTTCTTCGGCCTTCGCGGCAAAGGCCTCAAACGCCTGCGCATCCGCGTCGCTGTAGGGCTTTACGGCAGCAGTGATGTTCTGGTCGCCGAAGTGCAGAACCGCAAAGGAGTAACTCTGCTCCTGCCCGGTGATGGAGCTGGCAATCTGTGCCCGCCCCATTGCCAGCCGTCCCCGGCCTGACGTTTGAATGTCGTAGGAGATGCGCCGCACCCGATAGCAGAACAGATCTGTCTCCTCGGCGAAGGACGAAAACACTGAGCTGATGGCGTAGTGCGCCGCCACAGCCTCCAGTCCGAGCTCCATGGTGGCCACGCTTGCCTTGTAAATCTGCGCTCCGTCCCCGGCGCTCGAATCGTTCGATTTGGCCTCCGCCAACCGCGCCAGAAATGCGGTTTCCAGCTGCTCGGCCTGGGAGCCGAAGATCTCTTTGGCCAGTTGCAGCACCCGCCCGGCATACGCGATGATCTGCACCGTCTCGATGCCCGCAATGTCGTCGAAGAACCACCCGCAGCTGGTGTACATCAGTTGCGCGTGCCGCTGCATCTCCATCAGCTCCAGCGCCCTCACCCGTTCGGCTGGCGATAGCTGATGGCTTGTGTAGTTTTCCAGAAACCGCTCCACGTGTTCCGGGCTTCGATTCAGCATCACGTCGATGTACGCATCGCGCGCAGCCCACACGTCTTTGAAAATCTTGCCGCCCTCCAGCTCCGTCAGTGGAACGACAGCATCGCGCAGCTCATCCAGTGCCTGGCGCAGCGGCGCCCGCCACAGCTGGTTGAACGGCTTGCCTCCGTTGCACCCGCAGTTCGACCGCCAACGCTCGACCCCATGCACGCAGCTCCATGAGCTGTCTTCCACAATCTCGCACTCGTACTCCGGTGGAAACTGCTCCAGAAATTTCCCATAGTTGGTCAGCCTGACCGTCTTGTCCCGTTCCAGCAGCCGCAGCGCGTAGGCCAGCGCCATTTCGCCGTATTTGTGGTGGTGGCCATACGATTCGCCGTCCGTCGCCACGTGCATCAGTTGCGGCTGAGCATTGTCGCGGAAACCGGCCTTCAGCCGCGCGGCAAGATTCTCTCCAGAGTTCAGCAGCCCCTCAAACGCAATGGCGCGCGAGGCCGGCCCGTTGTAGAAGAAGACCGCGATCGACGCTCCGGATTGGAACCTCATCCGGTAAGGGTGCGTCGTGTCCACTGAGGCGCCCGGAGTGTCCGTCCAGCCCTCGCCGTCGCGCAGCGCCCGCACCCGCCTGCACTGGTGCGGAGCCAGGACAGTGAACTTAATGCCGTGCTGCGCCATCAGCTCCAGCGACTCCGTATCCGACGCCGTCTCTGCCAGCCACATGCCCTCCGGCGCCGTGCCGTAATGGTGTTCGTAGTCGGCAATCCCCCAGCGAATCTGGGTGATCCGGTCGCGCGTGCTGGCCAGAGGCATGATCACGTGGTTGTACACCTGGGCCATCGCCGAGCTGTGCCCGCCATAGCTCCTGCGGCTGCGCGCTTCACCATCCAGAATCATCCGGTAGGTCCGCGGCGCATTTTCACGCAGCCAGCTCAGCAGCGTAGGCCCGAAGTTGAAGCTGATGCGCGCGTAGTTGTTCACAATGCGCGTGATCTGGTTCTTCGCGTTCTGGATGCGCGCGGCGCCGTTGGTCGCGTAGCATTCCGCGCAGATGCGCTCATTCCAGTCGTGATACGGCGCTGCCGTGTCCTGCGTCTCCACCGTCTCCAGCCACGGATTCTCTCGCGGCGGCTGGTAAAAATGTCCATGAATGCAAATAAAATGCTTGCTCGAGGCCATCGGTATTCCTGCTGCACCGGCATCGCGTACGCATGCCGGGCCATCCTGCCAATTCTAATGTAGGCCGCCACAGCTCGCGCACTTTGCCCGCAGGATTAAACCGTTTTAGCGCTCGCTGAGCACATTTCCGATGGAAGATTCCCAGAACACCCCCATGCCCCATCCTTGCGACTTTTTTCCGTCGCAAGGGTGGGAAAGCTGTGTGCTGGGTGCCCCTTGCAACGTCTTCCTTTTTTGCGAGCATGCGAGGCCGCTACTCTCTTCCCGACCGCCCCGCCGGTTCGCCGCTCTTGGCCAGGTCGCACGCCCGCCAAAGGTACCAACTGGCGACGCTGCGGAACGGCGCCCATTTCTTTCCTCGCTTCAGCAGCACCTCCGGCTTGGGCAAGTCCTCCGCCGCCAGGGCCCGCGTCTTGGGAATCTTCTGAAAGGTCAGCGCGAAACCCTTGCGTACCCCATAGTCCGTTGCGGGGAGCACGTCCGGCCGTCCCATGCGAAAGATCAGCAACATCTCCACCGTCCACGGCCCGATGCCACGCACAGCAGCCAGCCGCTCGACAATCTCCGCGTCTGGCATTTTTCTGATCGCCGCGTGCTCCGGGACCGTCCCGTCCAGGGTCTTGGCGGCGAGATCTTTCAGCGCCTTGATCTTGTTTCCGGAGACACCGCATGCCCGCAACCGCTCGTCAGGTGTGTCGATCAGCAATTGCGGCGCAGGATCGCCCCGAAAATACTCCTTCACCCGCCGATGAATGGTCGCGGCCGCTTTGCCATGCAGTTGCTGGTAGAGGATCGACTCCAACAGCGACTCGAATGGCGACGACCACGCGTCCAAGCGCAACGTGAAAGGCCCCGCCCGCTCAATCAGCGCGCCCAGCTTTGCGTCCCGTGCTTTGAGATGATCGACCGCCTCTTGGGCGTCAAAGGGAAGTTTTCTGCTCCGGCCATTATGAATCATAGGCAGGAGTCTATCGCACCGGGCTCGTCAGTCAATACTCCTCGGCCGGGCGGCCGAATCATGCTGCTCCATAAGCGGGTAAACGGCGCGGGGCCGGAGCGCCAAATGTGCCCCGGTTCCGCGCCGCCGGCCCCAACCTACCCTAGGTGGATGTCGTATGCATAATGTGAATCTGCGTCTTGCCGTTGAACTGGTCCGCCTTTTGCGTCACGGTAACCGTCACCTGATCCTTGTCGTTCTTTTTCAGGCTCACGATCGCGGCCTCGCCCATGTCCATCGTGACAGCCTGGCTACCGAATTTACTCTTGTAGAAATCGACCACCTGCCCCTTCGAATCCGAGGTCAGGAAAGTCGCAGCCACCACCGAACCGGTCGGCAGGCTCATGCGCATATTCCCCGACTTGCCGAGGTCCGCGCCGGGATAGAGATCGGTGCCGAGCTCGTCTGCCGTGAATTTGTCCGTTGAGTTGGCGGTCATCGTTCCGCCCGGCGTATTGATTGTCATCGTGCCGGTCGAATTGTTCACATGAACGGCATGTGCAACACGCCATATCCCGTAGCCGACCACGCCCACCACCAGCATCACCAAAACAACGAGGACGCTAACGACAATCAAGATGATTTTCAGTACTCCGCTGCCCCCGGACTTTGCCGGCAGGGGTGTCGGCGCTGCAGGCGGTGCGAATACCTGGCTGGGCGCCGCGACCGGTTGGTACTGGGTTGAAACGGGTTGAAACGGCGGCGGCTCTGGGGGAGCTTGATTTCCAGGATTCTCGGGCACTTCGGCCATGATCTTCTTCCTTTCGGTGCGTCCTGATGCAAAACGCACTTCCTCAGTTTTCCGGATTCCAGCCAATATACCGCAACCTTGGCACGCCACGCCCGTCTTTTCTGCGCACCTTCACCACGTTGCGCCTGCGCACGCGGCATCTGCCTCACCGCAGGTGGCCCAACCCGCCCCGCCGCTTTACCATCAAGAGCGTAGGCTTTTTCTCAGGAGCGCGAAGATCATGAAGATGCGTCCGGGCACGCAAACGGGATTTCTTTTGTGCGGCAAGGAATGGATCGACGGAGAACCCCTTGAAGTCCGTTCTCCGTGGGATCAGGGCCTCGTCGGCCGCGTCACCCAGGCAACCCGCGCCGACGCCCGTCAGGCCGTCAACCACGCGACGGCAAGCCTTCGCCGAACCCGCGCCCTGCCACGCTGGAAACGCCGCGAGATTCTTGAAGACGTCGCCTCCGCACTCATCGAACAGAAAGAGCGCTTCGCCCAGCTCATCGTTGCCGAGGCCGGCAAGCCCGTCCGTCTGGCCCGTTCTGAAGTGGACCGCGCCGTGCTCACTTTCAAGACGGCCGCCGAAGAAGCCGCACGGCTGGGCGGTGAAAGCCTGCCCCTTGACCTGACGGAAGGCAACGAAGGCCGCTGGGGCCTGGTTCAGCGCTTTCCTGTCGGCCCCGTACTGGCCATCACTCCGTTCAACTTCCCCTTGAATCTCGCCGCCCACAAGCTCGCCCCCGCCATGGCCTCCGGCTGTCCCATTCTCCTCAAGCCGGCCCCGCAGACTCCGTTCACCGCCCTCGCGCTCGGCGAAGTTATCCTCAAAGCCGGTTGGCCCGTCGAGGCCCTCGCAGTCCTTCCGCTCTCGAATACAGATACCGCCTGGCTCGCCGAAAAGGAAGACCGCATCAAGCTTGTCTCGTTCACCGGCTCTGCCCGCGTGGGCTGGGAGCTTAAGACCCACTCCGGCCGCAAGCGCGTTCTGCTCGAGCTCGGTGGAAACGCGGCTCTCATCATCCACAGCGACTGGCATGACCTGGACGAAGCCGCCCTGCGCACGTCCCACGCCGCCTTCGGTTACGCCGGCCAGTCCTGTATCTCGGTCCAGCGCGTGTTTGTGGAGCGGAAGATCTTCCAGACCTTCCTCTGGAAACTCGTTGAAATCACCGCCAAGCTGGTCTCCGGCGACCCCTCCGACGAAGCCACCGAAGTTGGCCCACTGGTCCGCGCCGCCGAGGCCGAACGGATCGACGCCTGGATCAAGGAAGCTGTCGAGAGCGGCGCCAAGCTCATCGCCGGCGGAGAGCGTCACGGCTCCCTCGTCACCCCGGCCATCCTTACCGGCACCAAACCCGGCATGAAGATCCGCGACGAAGAGGCCTTCGGGCCAGTCGTGCTCATCGAGCCCTACGACGACTTCGAGGAGGCCCTGGCCGCCGTTAACCACTCGAAATACGGGCTCCAGGCAGGACTTCTCACCCGCGACGCCGGCCGTATCCTCACCGCCTATCGCGAGTTGGAGGTGGGCACCCTGGTCGTAGGCGACACCCCCTCCTGGCGCCTAGAGCCCATGCCATTCGGTGGCGTCAAAGACAGTGGCCTGGGACGCGAAGGCATTCGATCCGCAATCGAAGAGATGACCGAGCCTCGCATGCTGGTCATGAGCGGGTTGAGCTGAAGCTGCTGAACCTGGAAACCGGAGCGTGGTCCAGGATGCTCAAGCCAGAAGCGAGTGCCGGTTCATTTCATAGGCCAGCCTGGCGCGCGGCGTTTTCGTTGCAGCCATAAAAAGCCGCATCCAAACAAAAAACGCCCCTTCGTTACGCTCGCCTGGATGAACTCCAGGTCTGGCAATCCGAAGGGGCGAGGAGCCGCAATCACAAGAAAATGGGCTGTCCAGCTGGACCGCCTGCACACGGATCGCTCCGCCTCACAGACGTCGGCTTTGGGCACATCTTCTGGACCGGACCCCAATATAGGGGCTGCCTTTCGTTCGCAATAGGTTCCATCGGGTACTATTGGCGGTTGAAAGAGGCTAAACCTTTATCAAGATTCAGGTTACTAACCTGTAGACAACCTGGTTTCTCGGACGTATCATACGCAATACAGTTCGTTTCGTTCCTTTTGTTGCACTGTACTCTTTCGCGCCCAATCACAAGCTCCAGGCCTCGACGTTCCCCCCACGGCCATATTTCGATTCCGCGCTGGATCAGTCAGCCCTTGGGATAGAAGCGCACTTCGGGAGCCGGGCATGCCAGTGGGCACAAAATCCTTCCAAGAACCCACGCAGCCGTCCACTGCGCCCGAAGCCGCAGCGGTCCGTGAACAGTTGGACCGGCTACTGGCTCACCCGTTGTTTTCAAACAGCAAACGCTATCCCGTTCTGCTTGCCCATACCGTAGAGCAGACCCTCAAAGGGAACTCCGCCGAGCTCAAGGAGCGCAGTATCGGCATTGAGGTCTTCGGCCGGTCGCCTACCTATGACGCCAACGCGGACCCGGTGGTCCGCATTACTGCCGGCGAGGTGCGCAAGCGCCTGATGCAGTACTACTACGACTCAGCGCATGACGGGGAGCTGGTGATTGAACTTCCCAGCGGCTCCTACGTTCCGCTCTTTCGCGCGCCGGAATTACCGCCGGAGCCGGAGTTGCCCGGACCGATGTCGGAAGCCGTTTCGCAAGCAACCGCGGTAGCGCCAACTGCAACCGAACAGCGGCCAACGCCTCGCCGCCGTTGGCTGATCCTCGCTTTCCTCTTTGGTTTGGGCCTGGCCGCGAGCTTCGCAGTCGGCTGGATGTCCCGCGACTTTCGCGATTATCAGCCGCCCACCTCGATCGACCGATTCTGGGCTCCCATCACGGAAGGGACCTCGACGGCCACCTACTGTCTGGGAGAGCCTGCCAAAAACCTCGATGTCGGATCGATCAATTCGCTGGAAACTCCTGCCGCCGGAACGCAGCCCGAACCGCTCTACTTCCGATTGCATTTGTCCGGGCATCTGGCCCTGGCCGACGTGATCACTCTTACCCGCACGGCCGCCGCACTGGAAACCCGGCACAAGGCTTTTCGCGTACTGCCCGCCTCCGAGGCCAGCTTTGCGCAGCTCCGTGAAGGCCCGATTGTCTTGATTGGCGGCTTCGACAACATCTGGACGCTGCGCGTCACGCAGAAGCTGCGCTTCGGATTCGAATCCAAGAATGGCGTCGCGCTACTTGTTGATCGCAAGAGCCCCCAACAGACTTCATGGGCAACAGCCTGGGATCTGCCCTACCAGAAACTCTCCCGCGATTACGCGGTCGTCGCCCGCATCCACGACCCCGTTACAGGGCAGCCGACGATCGTGGCCGCCGGAATCTCCGAAGAGGGCACCGAGGCCGCCGGCGAGATTCTTTATAACCCCGTCTATCTCGATTCGCTCATTGCCAAGCTTCCGTCGAACTGGGAACAGTTGAACATGGAGGCCGTGATCGAGACGCAGGTTATCGAAGGTCATCCTGGCCCGCCCAGCATTCTGGCAGTCGAGACCTGGTAGAGAATCAAAATCAGGAAGGCAGCTCTTTACTCGAAGCGCAAGAGCGAAGACGCGGCCCGTACGCGTGAGCGCGCACAGATCCAGGCCTGTAAGTTTCATGGTGCTGCGCCAAAATTTCGCGCGGCCTTGCTTACCATTCCACCCGTGGCTCTCCCGCAGGAGGGTCTACTCGAGAACAATGGTTTTTGAAAGCAGAAGGATGAGATCCAGAGCAGCCGGGTTACTTTGCCTTTGCCTTCTGGGCAGCCCAGCGCTTGCGCTGTGCATCGGCAATCCGCTTGCGCGCCTCAGGGCTCAGCACGTGGCGTCTCTTTGCCTTCGCGGGTGTCTTCTTCCCTTTGATCTCGGCTACCTTCTTGACTGCCGTGCCGGTGGTTGCTAACAGGTTGCGGATCTGGGTAAGTTTTGCAATCTCTTCGTCGATTTGTGCAAGTATCGATTCAATAGCCATTGGTCAAGCTTAAACGAATAGCTCGTTTTTGCACAATTACGCGGGTAAGTTTCACACTTATTCGCCCCGGTAAATGCCGCTCATTCCGCCTTTCCCACGGTCTTCTCGACATAGGCCTTCTGCAGAACAAAGAACGCAGCTTTCTTCTGTCCCTGATCGGAGATAAGTCCCTTGCGGTTGAACTCATCCTGTATGCCCACCAATGGCCTGTTCGGCGAGCGGAAATCCATGAGCACCCAGGGGCTCATGCCTCTAAGTTGCGGAATCCGGTTGAGCATTCCGAATTGATGACGATAAATACTCGCCTGATACTCCTCGGTCCAGCGCTCGTTATCAGCCCCGTGCAGGCCGGCCTTTGCGTCGCCGCCAAATTCACTTACAATCAGCGGCTTCTGATACTCGATGCGCCACTCAGTTATGTCGGCCGTTTCCGGGTGCTGTTCATACCAGCCGATGTACTCGTTCACACCAATTACATCCAAAGCCTTGCCCAGTCCATCGTCCACAATCTTGGTATGCCCTTCCCCGCGCACCAGCAGCGCCGCGGTAATCAGCCGCGTCGGATCGAGTTCACGAGCCCGGCTCGCCAGCGTTCCAATAAAATGCGTTCGCGCCTCAGTGTTAGGCGTCTCGTTGGCCATGGACCATAGAATGATGGCTGCATGATTGCGCGAGGTGCCGATCTCCTCGTCCAACTGCTGCTCCGCCTTGGCAAGCACTTTCGGATTGTCGAACTGCAATGCCCAATAGACGGGATTCTCCGACCACACCAGAAGTCCCATGCGGTCTGCCGCACGCAACATGGATTCATCGTGGGGATAGTGCGCCAGGCGAACGAAGTTGCAGCCCAGTTCCTTGGCCCAGCCCAACAGGGTCTCCGCATCCATGTCGGTGTTGGCCCGGCCGGTGCGATACGGAGCCTCCGCATGGATTGCCACGCCGCGCAGAAAGATCGGCTTCCCGTTCAGCAGAATCTCAGTGCCACGCGTTTCGATGGTGCGAAAGCCGATCAGATCTTCAATCGCATCCTGGCCAGCTCGAATCTTCACCTTGTAGAGCTTCGGCGTCTCCGGCGACCAGCGTTCCAGATTCTGCACCGATAGATGAATCGCCGCATGCCCGTCATTGCCTGCAATGGCCGAAGTCTTCGCGCCTAACTCGGGGATCTCGACATTGACCTCAGCGTCCCGCTGTCCGCCTGCGACATGCACCCAGCCTTCAATCACCGAGCCTTCCCCGTGCGCGAGGTGGATATCGTATTGGTCGATGAATGCTTCGGGAACTTCGATGAGCGAGACCGTTCGCGTAAGACCGCCGTAGTTCCACCAGTCGGTCTCCAGCGTCGGGACACCATCTTCGTGGCGCGTGTTATCCACCGCGGCCACGACAAAGTTTCCGCCCGTATGCACCACCGCAGTTATGTCGCAGTTGAAGCTGGTGTATCCGCCCTCATGTTCGCAGACTTTCTTGCCGTTCACCCAGAACCACGAGCGATAATTCGCCGCGCCGACATGGAGAAAAGTCTTTGTATGCTCCTTGGGCTGATAAGTGAAGTCGCGCTCGTACCAGATTGGGCCTTCATAATAGAAAAGCGACTCGCGCTGCGTGTTCCAATCCGCCGGCACCTTCAGCGTCGGCGCCTTGGAGAAATCGTATTCGGTGGGAAATGGGTCGCCGGGCTGGGCCTTCTGGTTCAAGAACCAGCCATTCGATTTTTCCTGATGATGGAAGCTGAACAGCCCGGAAAAATATGGGTCCACGATCGAAGCCCAGTCTCCATTCAGTGAAGTTGCCGGGCGCATGTCTGCGCCTGTGATGACTATCGGCGTGTTCGTCGGCGCGGCTTGGGCCCACAGTGCGTTGGAAGCGGAGAGCAATCCGGTGGCAACAAATGTGAGAATTGCGGTACGGCAGGATTCGCCCGACCCGACAAGCAGGCGGAGTAAGACTGGTTTCATTCCTGAACCTCATCCATGTGCGCAGAGTTGGCAGGTTTCGCGCTAGCTGATCCTGCGCGCTTGCTCTCGACGGACTGGCCATCTTATCGCCTAACAGGGCAGCCTGTACACTTGCGAAGACGCAGGCTGAGGACGTCCCAATACAAAAGGGACAAGCCTAGCAGCCTGTCCCCTCGATGATTCGTTCCGTTTCCACTGAATGGCCTGACTTATGTTCCCAGATACATCACGTGCACGTAAGTTCCTAGACGCACGTTGTAAGCCAGATACCAGCCTATGTGATCCGGATCGTCGTATATCACGATCTGGTCGGAATCCCACAGCCAGCCGTCGCAATAGATCACGTCTGCCGGCGCAACGTTCCAGTACCACCCGTTGAACCAGAAGCGCCCAGGCCCGCCGCCAACCAGATGCCATACATGCCCGCGCCCAATCCCGCCGGAAAAGTGCCCATGCTCCCACGGGTTATCCAGGTGATATCGAGCATCGGCAGCTCCGGTATCGTGGCCGACCCACACCTTTCCGTCCACGTGGGGAGCGTTGGGATGCCCTGCCTGATCGCTGTAGTTGCGATTCGGTTCGACCGTGTGCGGAGTGCCGGCGACCGGCTTTGGTCCGCTTTTCGGAATGACCGGATGCCCGCTTGCCGGATGCTGCCCAAATGCTGGAACAGCGAGAACGAGCAATGCTGCAAAAGCTAGCTGAACGGTTTTCATCGCTTCCTCCAATTGCCTTCCGGGAAATCAATCCCACTTGCCCTGCGCATTTCCCTGAGGCGAATTACCAGAAACATTAAAGGAGACACGGTTCAGAAAAGCAAGTTGCGGTCTAGCGAAATTGCGTCGGCGCGAAGAACCTCCACCGATTCAGCCCATCCGTCGAGGCTTCGGCCTAGACCCCCACAGCTAATGGCGTCCGCCGCCATGCGTACAGCGGGAACCGGTTGGCCAGCTCGGCAACTTCGTGGCGAATCTTCTCCAGGGCCGCGTCGTCGTTGCGCTTTTCCAGGGCTTTCGTCATCCACACCGCAATCTGCCGCATCTCCGGCTCCTGCATGCCGCGCGTTGTCAGTGCGGGCGTGCCCACGCGTATGCCGGAAGGCTTGAGGGGCGGGTTGGTGTCATACGGGATGGAGTTTTTGTTTACCGTGATGCCTGCCTTGCCCAGCGCCAGCTCCGCCTCCGAGCCCAGAATGCCCTTCTCGAATACATCCACCAGCATCAGGTGGTTGTCCGTTCCGCCGGAGATGATGCGGAATCCCGCAGCCTGCAGTGCCGCGGCCAGTGTCTTCGCATTGGCAACGGTCTGCGCGGCGTACGTCTTGAACTCGGGACGCAGAGCCTCGCCCAGCGCCACAGCCTTGGCGGCGACAATATGCATCAGCGGTCCGCCCTGCTGGCCGGGGAAGACAGCCTTGTCCACCGCCGTGGCCAGGTCCTGCCCGCAGATAATCAATCCCGCGCGCGGCCCGCGCAGCGTCTTGTGCGTGGTGGTGGTGGTAATGTGCGCGTGCGGCACGGGCGAAGGATGAACGCCGCCCGCCACCAGGCCAGCGATGTGCGCCATGTCGAAGATGTACACCGCGCCCACCTTGTCGGCAACCTGCCGCATGCGCTCGAAATCCCACAATCTTGGATACGCGCTGCCGCCTCCAATAATCGCCTTCGGCTTCTCGCGCAGCGCAATCGCCTCCAGCTCGTCGTAGTCGATCAGCTCGGTATCCTTGCGCACCTGGTAAAACGTGGGCCGGTAAAGCTTGCCGCTGAAGCTGAGCCTGTGCCCATGCGTCAGGTGGCCGCCGTGCGCCAGATCCAGGCCGAGAATCGTGTCGCCGGTCTGCAGAACCGCCGCATACGCCGACGCGTTGGCCTGCGAGCCGGAGTGCGGCTGCACATTCACGTGCTCCCCGCCAAATAGCTGTTTAGCCCGATCCCGTGCCAGGTTCTCCACCACGTCGGCGTACTCGCAGCCGCCGTAGTAGCGCCGCCCGGGGTAGCCCTCGGCGTATTTGTTGGTGAAAACCGAGCCCGCAGCTTCCAGCACCGCTTCGGAGACAAAGTTTTCGCTGGCAATCATCTCCAGCCCCTCGTGCTGGCGGAGAGTCTCTTGGTCAAGGGCAGCGGCCACCACGGGGTCGGCCTGGGCGAGGGTCAGAGAGATGCGGTCAGTCATACAGAGATTTTAGCCGCTTTCGGCCCTCTGTTCACCATCGGAAACGCGCGCGTCCGGTTGCTTTTGATTCCGATTGCGCCCGTTCGTCGATTTGCGCCGGCGTCGGGACCCTGCATTCGTCTCCGTCTGAGTAAACTTGTAGCAACGAAGTCTCTACCAGTGATCGAGGTTCATGTGAATTCCCGCCGCAAACTGATTCTTCTACTCGCGATCATTGCACTGCCGCTCGTGGCGGTACGCGCTCAGGCTCCGGCAAACCAATCCACCGCCGTCGACCCGGCTCTGCTCGCCAAGGCAAACGCCGGAGATGCCTCCGCACAGCTGCAGGTAGCCGACGCCTTCGCTCAAGGAAACGGAGCCGCGCGCGATTCCCGGCAACTGCGCGCGGACTACTCCCAGGCTGCCTTCTGGTATCGCAAGGCTGCGGAACAGGGCAATACCGCAGCCCAGACTCACCTGGCCGATCTCTACCGCGACGGGCGCGGCGTAACCCGGGACATGGCGCAGGCCATCGACTTGTACCGCAAGGCCGCCAACCTCGGAGACGCCGGAGCGCAGGGCACCCTCGGCCTGCTCTACTCGGTCGGCATGGGCGTGCAACAGGACTATGTTGAGGCCTACTACTGGCTCGACCTTGCCGCCGCGGTCAAAGGCCCGAATCAGGCCCGCTACATCACCAACCGCCAGAGCATCGGCGAGCACATCACCACCGAGGAACAGACCGCCGTGGAAGACCGCGTCGCCGCCTGGAAAGCCACCCACCCGCGGCCCGGATCTTCGGAATAGGGCACCTACCTTGCAATTGGGCGTTCGGCAACAGCCAGAACCCTTCCGGTGCGCCCATCGGCGAGAAAGACAACCAACCGCATCGCTTTCCCATACTCTGCCTGATTTGCCGTTTCGGCCAGATTGAGAGCCAAGGTCCGGCCGTCTGCAGCGTCCTTACCTAGCTCGTTCAATGCACGCACCACCGCAACATGGTGCAACGTACGCCCCGCATTCTCGCCCCTGGCAACCGAAACCTGCGTGGCATCCTCCGCCAGCGCGGCCACTAAAGTCCCATGTTGAGGTACCAAGGCGCGCACTGCGAAGTGAAGCATGTCCCCATCCCAGGTGACATGCTCGATCTTCAACTCCGGCTTCGCTTTCTCCGCGGCGTTGGAAATCGCGCGGCTCAAAGCCGCTGAATCGCTGCCCACCAGCTCTGCCGCGCCGTCCACAACGACCTGTGGCGTATAGACCGATTCCAGGCCCAGCCGCTGCGCATACTCTCGCTGCCGCTCCGAGATTTGGTCCATGGAAAACGGATCGCGCCAGCCGAGCTGGTTCCAGTAGGTGACGTGCTCGCTCAGCACGATCGCCTGCGCGCCGGGCACAAACTGCTCCGCGTCCAGCCGCGCCAGCAGCGCGTCGGCGGGCGGGCAACTGGAGCAGCCTTCTGAAGTGAATAGCTCCACCAGAACCGGTTGTCCATGCCCCGAACCTGTGCCTGCGACGACCATGGGGGGTTTATTCAGAAGAAATACCGAAAAACTGGCAATTCCAACCATGGCGCACAAGGCCATCCAGTTGAATCGCGGCGGAGTGGAAGCATGAGAAGTCATCCACCTGTGAGATGGCCCTTCGCCCGGTAAAGTTACAGCTACACATCCGGACCGCTGTCGCCGCCCATCCGCTGTGCGCTTAAATCTTTCCTGTTGACATTCTGCCTATGCAGGCGCATCGTATCTGTAGAAAGTCAACAGGAGACCGGAATGGGCAACGACAAATCGGATGTGCTGCAAGGCACGCTGGACCTGATGGTGCTCAAAACCCTTGAATCCATGGGTCCTTTGCACGGCTACGGCATCGCCCGCCGCATTGAGCAGGTGAGCGGCAACTCCCTGACCCTGAACCAGGGAACCATCTACCCCGCGCTCCTGCGCCTGGAGCAGCGTGGCTGGATCAAGTCTGCCTGGGGCACCTCGGAGTCCAATCGCCGCGCCAAGTTCTATTCGCTGAGCCCCCGCGGCCACAAGCAGATCGAAGAAGAAACCGAGAACTGGGAGCGTATTGCTGCCACGATGTCTCGCTTCCTCGCCCCCTCCAACTAGGAGCCCGCCATGGACCGGATTCGCATTTTGCTGAGCCGCGTTGCCGCCCTCTTCCGCAAACAAAAGCTGGATGCCGACTTCGACGAAGAGCTACGCGCGCACATCGACCTCGCGGTCGAGGAAAACCTCCGCCGCGGCATGAGCAGCGACGCGGCCCGCACCGAGGCGCTGCGCGAATTCGGCGGCGTGGCGCAAACCCGGGAACGTTACCGTGTGCAGCGCGGCTTGCCCTGGCTTGAAAAGGCCGCTCGCGACATCCGTTATGCAGTGCGCCAGTTGCGCAAGTCACCCGGGTTCGCATTCACCGCCATCCTTACGCTCGCGCTGGGTATCGGCGCGGCCACATCCGTTTTCAGCGTGGTCAATGCGGTTCTGCTTAAGCCTTTCGCCTTTCGCGATCCGGACCGGCTCGTTGTTTTGCGCGAGGTGGTGGAAGACCCCGCAAAGGACGAGCGCTCTTCGATTCCCGACAATTACCGCCATGTTCTCCGTTTGAAAAGCGATGCCAGGACGATTGAAGACGCCGCCATTTTTGGCCAACGGGGAATGAGCGTCGCTGCCGGCGCCGATCATCCCCGCATCGTCGGCGGAGTGGCAGCTTCGCCCAACATCTTTCGCTTGCTCGGCGTTCAACCTCTTCTGGGCCGGGACTTCGTCGAGGATGATGCCCGGCAAAGTTCCGAAAGCGTTGTGATTTTGAGCTACGAAGGCTGGCAGACATTCTTCGCGCGCGACCCAGCGGTCATTGGCAAAGAGCTGCGCGTTGAAGGCCATCCGGTCACAATCATTGGCGTTCTTCCCGCGGGCATGCGGTTTCCGCAAATTGCGTTGTCGCCGAAGATAGCCTTTCAGGAGGCCACGGACGCCACGCTGCTGTATGAACCGCTCGCGCCCAGCAAGCGCGACCTGGCGGCGGACATGGGCAACTTCAATTACAAGTCGATCGCGCGGCTCAAGCCCGGCGTAACGCTGGCCCAGGCGAACGCAGAGCTGGAGGCCTTACAAAACGCGTACACGCTTTCGGCGCACCTGCCTCTTCATTTCGGAATCGCGCTCACGCCGCTTACAGAAGATGTGGCATCCGGCATCAGTGGCGCGCTGTGGATGCTTTTTGCGGCAGTCGGCGCGGTGTTGCTCATCGCCTGCGTGAACCTGGCCAACCTGCAGCTTGCACGCGCCGTGAACGCGGAGCGCGAGACGGCCGTGCGCGCTGCGCTGGGAGCAAGCCGCGGCCAACTGGTGAGGTCACGCCTGGCCGAGAGCCTGGTGCTGGCATTCGTTGGCGGCGCGGCCGGCGTGGCCCTGGCGTTTCTCGGCGTGCGCGTGCTGCTGGCGCTTGTGTCGGCAAACGTCCCTCGCCTGGACGAAGTGCACGTCAGCATTCCGGTCCTGCTCTTCGCCGCGCTATTGTCGATCGTAGCCGCAGTCGCGTTTGGCATTCTGCCGGCGTTTCGCTCCCTTCGCGTTGCGCCGCAAGCTGCGTTGCAGGCGAACTCCACGCGTGCTGCCAATACGCAGGAGGGCCGCCGGACACGCAGTGCAATGGTCGCGGCGCAAGTGGCTTGCACCGTAGTCCTGCTCATCGTCACCTCGCTGACGCTGCGCAGTTTTTCTCGCCTGCTGCGGCAAGGTCGCGGCTTTGACGCGAGCCATCTTACGCTGGCGCAGGCTGACCTGTTCGATCCGCAATACGATGACGACGGTCCCAAGCGCGATACCACCAGGCTGGCCTTCGCCGACCGCGCCCTCGCGGCGCTGGGGCAACTGCCCGGCGTGCAATCTGTGGCCCTGACCAGCGTCACGCCCCTGACCGGCGAAAACTGGGTGGATAATATCTTCCGGCCGGATCATCCTGTCCCGGCCGGGCAGGAGCCGGCGGTTAACGTGCGCTGGATCAACCCCGACTATCTGCCCACCATGCAGGGTTCGCTCGTCGCCGGCCGCAATATTACGGGCTCCGATCGCGCCAACCCATATGTCGCGCTCATCTCGGAGAGAGCCGCGCGCGAAGGATTTCCCGGCGAGAACCCCATTGGAAAAAAGATCTCCGACCTCGTTCCGGACGACAAGCATCCACTCACCGTGGTCGGAGTGGTAGCCGATGCCCATATCAACGGCCTTAAGGACAATGCCGCCATGGTCTATCTGCCCTACTGGGCATATACGCCGTTGACTCTTTCGTTCCTGGTGCGGAGCTCGCAGGCCAGCGACGCGCTGATTCCGGAGATGCGGCGGGCGATTTGGGATTTAGATTCGCAGGTCGCCATTCCCACACTCAAGTCCATGGATGACCAGGTCAGCGATTCGGTGGCCACTGACCGCTTCCAGGCCATAGTGTTGACGAGTTTCGGCGCGGCTGCCTTGTTCCTGGCTTTACTTGGGGTCTATGGCGTTCTTGCTTACTCAGTTTCACTGCGCCGGCAGGAGTTCGGCATCCGCATCGCACTGGGCTCGGGCAAAGGTGCTCTTATCGGATTGGTGCTGCGCCAGGCTGCGTATCCCGTGCTTCTTGGCACTGGGGTTGGACTCACCATGGCGCTGATCGCCCTGCGCTGGGTGCGCAGCTTGCTGTATCAAACCCCCGTCATGGATCCACTTGCAATCGGCAGCAGCGTGCTGTTGCTCTTGGCATCCGCCGCAATTGCGGCAGCCGTGCCGGCGCGCCGCGCAGCATCCACTGACCCCATGCGCGCTTTGAGAACGGAATAGGAGCTAGATATGGACCCGATCCGGATTCTGCTCAGCCGATGCACCGCAATGTTTCGCAAGGAACAGCTCGACGCCGACCTCGATGAGGAGCTGCGCTCGCATATCGAACTCGCTGTCAAAGAGAACCTGAGTCTCGGCATGTCCGAACAAGAGGCGCGCAGGACTGCGCTGCGCGATTTCGGCGGAGTAACACAGACCAGGGAGGCATACAGAACGCAGCGCGATATTCCTTTCCTCGACGTGCTCATCCAGGATGCGCGATTTGCCCTGCGCCAGCTGGGCCGCAATCCCGGCTTCACGCTCACCGTGATCCTCACCCTCGCGCTTTCCATCGGCGCGAACACGGCCATCTTTTCCATCGTCAATGCGCTCATGCTCAGGAGCCTTCCGTATGCGCATCCGGAGAGGATCGGCACGATCTATGCCCGCATCATCGGCCCCCAGGCGTCGGACGATCGAAACGACCTGGACGGGGAGAAATGGGAGCTGCTGCGCGACAATGTGCCGTCGCTGATCTCGGCGGTCAGCGGCGGTACGTCCGGAGTCAATCTACAGGCCGGCTCGCACGTTCTCTATGTGCACGCCGGGAGCATCTCGGCTCACTATCTTGACGTGCTGGCCATCAACCCCATCATCGGCCGCAACTTCTCTGAGGCTGAAGACCGTCCGCATGGGCCCAAGACCGCCATTCTGAGCTACGCTTTGTGGCGCAACACATTCGGCGCAGACCGCAATCTGCTTGGGCAGGCCATCCATCTGAAGGGCGAGCCCTACACCGTCATCGGCATACTGCCGGAAAACGCCATCACTCCCTCCAGGGTGGATGTGTACACGGCGCTGCAGCCCAGCCGCGAGGGTGCGGGTGGAGGGAGCAACTTTGACGCGATCACGCGGCTGCGCGACGGCGCCACCTGGCAACAGGCCGATGCTGAAATCAATCGTGCCTGGGCACAGCGCGTTGCGAACTTCGCCAAGCACAACCCCGGAATGCGATTGACGTACTACTCTGTGCCGTTGCAGAAGGGAATGACCGCCGAACTGCGTCCCAAGGCCATGGCCCTCATGCTGGCCGCGGGACTCATCCTGCTGATTGCCTGCGCCAATCTGGCGGGGCTCGCGTTGGTACGCATTCTCAGGCGCACTCCCGAGATGGCAACGCGACTGGCGCTGGGCGCATCGCATTGGAGGGTTCAGAAGCAGCTTTGGGTCGAGAATCTGATGCTCGCGCTCATCGGCGGACTGGCCGGCGTGGGCGTCGGTTTCCTGGCACTGCGCGGCCTGTTCTCGCTGCTTCCCGAAGACTTCCTCCCTGTGGCGAGCGTGCCCCTGGACGGCCGTGTGCTCGGGTTTACGATGGCCGTTTCGCTGCTCACCAGCGTTCTGTTCGGCATGCTGCCTGCGCTGACGATGCGCAAGCTCGATCTGCGCGCCGCCATCGCCTCCCGCGTAGGAGCCGGTGGAGATCGTTTGCGTCTGCGTCAGGTCTTGATTGCCGGCGAAGTGGCGCTGACGGTTGTCCTCCTGGCCGCTTCCGGCCTGCTCATCCGCTCGCTGGTTCACCTGGAGACATTGCCTGCGGGCTTCAATCCGGCGGGCGTGTTGACCGGCAAAGCATCGCTCGACGACGCGCGCTATCACGATCCCGCGGCTTTCAGAACGCTGCTGAACACGACCACCGCCGCCATGCGGCGCATTCCCGGCGTGCAAAGCGCGGCGGTTGGCTTGACACTGCCCTTTGAGCGCGCTTTGAACGACGCCGTCACCATCAACGACGGCAAAGAGGCGGGTCAGCAATTCGGGACTGACGTCGTCTACATTACGCCCGATTACTTTAACGTTTTGCAGATTCCGCTGCTGCAAGGGCGCGGCTTTACGGCCTCCGACGGCCCGGAAACTCAGCCCGTAGTCATCGTCAACCGCACCTTCGCCCGCAAATTCTTCCAAGGCGAAAACCCCGTGGGCCACATCGTCAACAAGAACGCCCTGATCGTTGGTGTGGTGGCCGATGTTCAGCTTTCGTCGGGCCTGAATCCGGTGGCGCCGCTGATGACCGAAGAGACCATGTATGTGCCAGCGACGCAGATGAACGCGCAGCTTCTCCAGCTCGTTCACATCTGGTTTCAGCCCAGTTGGATCGTTCGCACCGCCGCGCCGCTCGAAGGATTGACCGCCCAGATGCAGCGAGCGATGGCGAGCGCCGATCCAGGTCTCCCCTTCTCCGGCTTTTACAGCATGAGCGACCTGCAGGCCAGGACTCTCGCTGATCAGAGAATCGAAGTGGCTCTGCTGAGCGCCATGTCCGGTCTTGCCCTGTTGCTAAGCATGGTGGGCATCTTCGCTCTGGTGGCCAACCTGGTGGCGCAGCGAACTCGGGAGATCGGGATTCGACTTGCTCTTGGTTCCAGCATTCGCCGCGCCATGGTCCATGTTGGTGGAACGGGAGTCCGCGCCGCGCTGTTCGGGCTCGCCGCAGGGCTGGTTCTGTGCGTGGTTGCGCTGCGGGCCATGCGCAGCGTGCTCTACGGAGTGGGCGTTTACGACGCTCCCACCATGTTGTCCGCAGCGCTGGCGCTCTTGGCCGTTACGCTGCTTGCGGCGTTGATTCCGGTGTTGCGCATCGCCCGCATCGATCCGGCGAAGACGCTAAGGGATGAGTGAAGCTCTTTTGATCCGCTATCCTGAGCTGGATGCGAATCCACGCCGCGATTCTCGCACGCCAGTTCATTGTTCTTTGTGCGTGCCTGCTCACCCCTGCGCTGACAGGAACACTGGCGAGCGCCCAATCCATCACCTTGACGCCTGCGCTGGTTGAAGCCGGCTCGCCGGAGTTGATCCGTGTGGACGCGCCTGCGACGGCAAGGCTCGACGGTGAGTGGATGGGCCGCAGGCTCGAGTTCTTTCGCGGACGCACCAATCAAGCCTGGTTCGCTCTCGCCGGCGTGGACGTGGAAGCTGCGGCCGGCCCTTCGCAGTTGAAGATCACCATGCGCCCCCCGCAGAGCGGCGTTCGGGAGATCGCCCGCACCGTCGAAATCCATGCCGCCCATTACCGAACCGGAGCGCTGACTGTTCCGCCCAAGTTCGTCTCACCACCTCCTGAAGCGCTCAAGCAGATTGAAGCCGATTCCCAGCTCAAGGCAAGAGTCTTTGCCGCCAGCGCCGCGGAGCCGTTGTGGACTTCGAACTTCCGCGCTCCCGTGACCGCCGCGCCGACCGACAGTTTCGGCACCCGCCGCACGTTCAACGGCAAGCTGGCCAGCATCCACAAAGGCATGGATTTTCGCGCCGCCATGGGCACGCCGGTCCGCGCCGGCAACAGCGGCGTTGTGGTGCTTGCCCGCCCGCTCTACTACGAAGGCAACTGCGTCATCATCGACCACGGCCACGGCCTGACTACGATTTCCATGCATTTCAGCCGCATCGATGTGCATGAAGGCCAACACGTTGTGGTTGGTGACCAACTCGGCCTGAGCGGCGCGACCGGCCGAGTTACCGGGCCGCACCTGCACTGGGCAGTCCGCTGGCAAGGCGCCTATCTCGACCCCGCCAAGCTGCTGCGCCTGGATTTGAGCGACGTGCGCTAGCGCGAGACTGCTTCCTCTTCTACATCCTGCGCAGGGCCCGTTGGCGCGGCAGGCGAGAGCTCTAGAGCTGCCTTCTCTGCCCGCAGAGCTTTGAACGCCCGATACACGAACCACCCCAGGTACCAGCCGTCAATGAACTTGTAGGGAGTCTCGCCGGTTGTGTAGTGGCCGCACGGCAGCACGCGAGGCTCGAAGTTCACGCCGTAGCGCTGGAAGGCCTCGACCACCTTCAGCGAATACTCTCTGGGGAATGTCAGGTCATAATCTGCGTAGACTAGCAGCACCTTCTTGTCTGGTCCGCCGGCCTCGGGGCCTGCAAAGCGGTCGTAGTAACTGCACGGGCTCACCGCGGACCAAAGCGCACGCACCCGGTCCTGGGTCAGCCCTGCCTCTTCCAGCGCCTGCTTCACGTGGCGCGTGCTCTGCCCCGCCCATGTAACATCGCCGAATGCCGTCGATGCGTGGTTGAAGGCATTCACGCGGATGCGCTTGTCAAAGGTACTGGCCAGGAATGCATAGCAGGAGCCTAGGCTGGTTCCCAGCACGCCAAAATGTTCGTAGCCCTGTTCCTCCAGCCAGTCCAGGCAGCAGCGGACGTCGACCACCGCCTGCCTGCAAGCCGCCAGCGTCCGCCCGATATTGGCGCTCACCGAGTAGTCTGACCGCTCCAGCTCCGCCGGCCTGCGAATGTCGTGGTAAGGCATCGACAGCCGCAGTGCGGAGACGCCCATGCGATTGAAGATGGCACACAGCGAGTTGTGGCTGAATCCGTCAGAGTTCCACTGCGGCAGCACTACGATGGCCTGCTTCGGCCGCTTGGGATCCTTGTGCGCCGGGGCCGGGTACCAGCGCGCGTTGACCAGGTCGTTTTCCTCGTAGGGCGAGCGCTCCGGCGAAGTGAACCGCAGAAACTGCGCCGGGGGAAGCTTTCCTTCCGCTGCCTGCTGCTTGATCGCTGCGTCCTGGGCCAGCGTCTCCGGCCGCACATTGGTCGGGTAAAGTTGCGGATGCCGCTCTTCCAGCCGGAAGTCGGTGGGCCGCGCATATCCGAAGAACTTGTCTCCGTTGCGGATGAGGAGCTCGTTGATGCGGACCATCGCTGCTTCTGCCGCGGCCGGGTTCTGCTTCGCTGCCGGGCCTGGCACGGCTGCGCCGAAGCCGTGCGCCTCAAGAAACGGCTCGATCCACTCGAAGCCCCACTCCAGAGGGCGCACCACGCGATTCTCATCGCGCGTGGTCAGCCGCGTCTCCCACTCGTACATCCAGCGCGCGTATTTTTCTTTGAACATAGCCTCAGTTCAAGTTTATCAGCGCAAGAGGGGGTGAATCCTGAAGGAGGCATGGAGCCGTGGCGTGGATCACAAATCCGCTTCGGGCTTAGGAGATCTCAGTATTAGCTCGGGTCGCGAAGGGTACGGGCTTTAGCCCGTACGTAAATGCGCAAGAATCAGGCGGGCTTTAGCCCCTGCGGGAACGCCCGGCCGGGAATAGGCACCGAATCAGGGGATCCCTAAGAGGCACGCCGCAAACGGGCCGACGTGAACGCCGACCACAAGCTGAGCGCTGTCAGCACCACAATGATTCCGAGCGAGGTCACGCAATAAATGCAGTAGACCTCGAGCACGTACTTCTCGATATAGGTGAGGTACAGCGAGAACCCCAACGCGGCCAGGGCCAGCGCTGCGAGCCAGCGCCAGCGTTTGAGCAACGCCAAACCGCCCATGGCGAGGTATCCCGCAATTCCGATGGCCGCCACGGGAATGTGCGCAATTTCGGCGAACGGGCTGTGGTTCACAATCCCGCAGTCCCACTTTGCATTGATGTCGCACGGCTCGGTCGTCGTGGAATAGTGAACCTGCAGCGCCAGCACGGAAACCACCATGCCGGCCACGGCCAGGAGTGCAATCACAGAGCGCATCATCGTGAGTCTGATGCTACCAGAGCCCCTTTCTGCCGCGCGTAAGGGATGCCCATGCGGAGGTAGGATAGACAGATGGAGCAGTCACCGCGCGGCGGTAAGCGGATCGCGTTCTTTGGCGGCAGCTTTGACCCGCCCCATCTGGGTCATGTAGCAGTCGCGCGCGCCGCGCGCGACGCGCTCGCATTGGATTCCGTGCTCTTTGCGCCTGTCGGAGCCCAGCCGCTGAAGCCCCGGGGGTCCACTGCCGGCTTTGAAGACCGCCTGGCGATGACGCGCCTGGCCATCGCTGGAGAGACGGGATTTGCTGTCTCGCTGGCCGATGCGCCCAAGCCCTCTGCCGGTCCTGACTACGCCCCCAACTACACCTTTGACACACTCCATCGTCTGCGCGCGGAACTCCCCGCGGACGGGGCGCTCTTTTGCCTCATGGGCGCCGACTCGTTCTTCGGTCTTCGCCAGTGGCACAGGGGGGCAGAAATCCCTTTCGTCGCTCCGCTGATCGTCGCTTCGCGCCCTGGACAGCCGCTGGATGATCTGAAGGCCGCGCTGCCGCCAGGGCTGACCATGGAGCCAGCTTTTCTCCCGCCGCATGCCAGCCACGCAACCCAAGGCTCTTCGCTCCGGTCCTGTCTTCTTCAAAACGCCGCCGGAGGCACGACGCCTCTCTATCTCCTTCCGGATCTGCATATTGAGATCAGTGCCTCCCAGGTTCGCGAGCGGATTCAGGACGCCGCTGGAGCCTCCGACCCCAAGACGCAGCTTTTGGCCCCGGCAGTCCTCGCTTACATCCGTTCCCACGGGCTATATCGCTAGAGATTTAGCCCGGCTCCGGCTTGCCGCTGTGTATGCGAGAGACTACGATTGAATTTGGAGAAGACTGCTCTCGAATGACGACAACTGAAGCCCACCAGCAAATCCGCATCCTGGTTCAAGCCGCCGCCCAGGTCTGTGAAGAAAAAAAGGGAGAAGACACCCGCATCCTGGAGCTGGACCCCATTGACTCCGGATTGTCCGACTTTTTCCTGGTCACCTCAGCCACCAACGACCGCCAGGCCATCGCCATCGCCGACGAAATTGAGCATCGCCTCAAGAAGGAGTTTGGGGTCATGCCCCACTCTGTAGAGGGGCGCCGCAAGGGAGATTGGATTCTGCTCGACTACGTCGACTTCGTGGTCCATGTGTTCCTCAGCGAGCGTCGCGCCTTCTACGACATCGAGCGGCTGCGCAAGTCTGCCCGCCCGCTCAGCCCCGCCGAGTTCGACACCGAGCTGAAAGCGGCGCTCGCTGCTAAAACCCTCGCGGCTCGGGGTAAGGCGTCCTCCAAGGCGAAAGCAACCGCTCCCGAGACAGCGCAGGAACCCAAGCCCAAGAAGACCACCGCCAGAAAGCCTGCCGCAAAGGTCTCGGTTGCAAAGAAGGCAACCCGAAGCCCCGCTGCCAGAAAGCCCGCCGTGAAAAAGTCTGTTGCCGGAAGGGCAAAGAGCAAGGAATAGCCCTGCTTTCCCCGCTCAGCCGGCAAAGCCGCTTGCTTCACGCATTCCGCTTCCTTCAAAGTACAAAGGGCGTTCGCCGAAGCGAACGCCCTTTGTATGTCTCTGCCAGTTTCGCAACTGGCGGAAGCAGATTAGAACGTGATCTTTCCGTGGACCTGGAGCAGACGCTGTGTGACGGCTGCGCCCTGGAACGATCCGTAGGGGCTGGTTGGCGGAGCTTCCGCATTTGTGATCAAGCCGAATGCTTCCGAGCTGATGTCGCCAGTTGGAGGCGCGAAGTTAACGTGGTTGAAGATGTTGTAGGCGTTCGCGCCGATCTGGAACGTAAACCTTTCCGCCTGGGCAATCTTCTTCAGCACGCTCATATCCGTGTTCACATAGTGTGGGCCGTATAGCGTGTTGCGGCGAAGATTGCCGAAATCAGCCTGGTTTGCGTAGTGGGCCAGGTTGCCGTCAGCGACAAATTGGCCGCCATTTAGACAGGGGGCGTCGACGCAGGAGTGAGGATTGCTTCCCGTCGGATTGACAAGTTGAGACACGGTCACTCCGCTGGCAAGATCGGGCATGAGACTGCCGCCCAGAGTGTGGAAGCTGCCCAGAACGCCGCCATTCACGATGCTGAAGGGCTCTCCGCCGCGGTAGTAGGTCTTGGCGCCGAGCACCCAGCCGCCGACTACTTCGTTCAGAATCTTGTTCGACATTTTGAGCGGCTCTTCGTAGACAAGGTCGCCGACCAAGTTGTTGCGGATGTCGTAGTCCGAATTCGAGTAGTTCAGGTTCCCGGGGCCTAAAGTTGGCGTCAACTGGCTGGTGATCGAGGCGCCGTTGAAATTTTCGCCCTCGCCACCGTTGGAGATCATATCCAGCGAATGGCTGTAGGTATAGCTCACTTGGCCCGTGAAGCCATGACCGCTGTGTTTGAAGCTGAACAAGGCGCCGTTGTAGTTGGAGTGGCTATTGTTGGTGTAAGCGCTCACCTCGCTGAAGCGAGGATCCGGAGGCGTCGCAGGCAGGTTGGCGAAGGGAGCAACCTGGCCCCATGCGCCACCGGTCGCACTGTCGCCGAATCCTGCGCTGGAGGCGTTGAGGTCGTGATTGATGAGAACCCCGCGCCAGCCGAAGTTTCCGGCATAGGTGGCGATGAATGCGTCGTTCCTGGTGAGCTGGCGCTGAAACTGCAAGCTGTATTCCGCGTACTCAGGTACGCGGAATTCGCCGGCAAAGTAGGCACCCACGTTCGGCGGAGCAAAAGGTACTCCCTGGGCATAGAGTGAGCTGACGATGGCCGCTGGTCCCGATCCGCCCGTAAAGCCTGATTGGACTGCTTGGTTCGCCTGGGCTGCGAATACGCCCGCACTTCCGGCGCCTGCGTTGGACAACGCGCCGGAGTAAATTGTCTCTGTGTTGTAGTTCGGGAAATTCTGGATCACGCCGTCGAGGAAGCCGGCGGGATAGAGGTCGGCAAATATGCCGGCGCCGCCGCGAATTTCGGTCTTGTCGTCGAAGCTATAGTTGAAGCCGAAGCGCGGCTGGAAATTGAACAGTTCAACCTTGGGGAACGGGTGCCAGTTCTGGGCCTGGACCGATCCGCCCGATGCCAGATTATAGGCTGTGGTTAGAGAAGCGCCGGAGGCCGGGAACGACCCTTCATAGGCTGAGAAACAGCCGCCATGGCAGAGCGGGTTTCCGGTGCGATCGAAACGGGCTCCCAGAGTCAATTTGAGCTTGGGCAGAGCCTGCCACTCATCCTGGAAGTAGGACCCTATGTTGTACAACGCCAGGTGCGCGGTCGGTGACGCTGCGTAAGAGAAGTTGTAGCTCTCATAGCCGTTCTGGCCCCAATAACTGGATTGCGGGTTGACCATGCCTGAGGCGAAGTCGCCCAGGGAAAGGGTCACGGAATACGGGAAAACCGTGTTGAACTGCGAGTCATAATCCTCCACAAGGTCGCGGCGGAAGTTGAAGCCGAGCTTCATGGTGTGCTTGCCGTGAATCCAACTGAAGTCGTCCTCGAACTGGTATTGGGCTACGTTGCGCCCCTGGGTCAAGTAAAAGGGTACTCCAAGGGCCGGTAGGCCAGGGGCCGCATAGACGCCGCTGCCGTCTAATCCGTCATCCGAAATATAGAAGTTGACCGGCATCTCGGCAACAGATGCCGCCACGTTCACAGGGCCGAAATAGGCTGAATACCAGTTAGCGGCGGCCACAAAGACGTTGGTCTTGGTGGGGCTGATGATATAGCTATCGTTGAACTGGCCCTCGTATTCCGGCTGGATGGAGACGGCGCTGAACAGCGGATCGATCGAACTCGTCGAAGTTGGCTGCGAGCCGTGGTCCATCTTGTAGCGACCGTAAATCTTGTGCTTGTCGCTGATGTTCCAGTCGACGCGCTGTGTGAATAGCCACTCTATATTGACGTTGTTGACAGAAGCAGTGCCGACCTGCATGCAGGGGGTATCGACGCCGAAGGTGCCGCCGCCGGGTGCCGGGGTGCCGGAAAGTCCACCCAGATCGTCCTCTGCAGAGCCATCGCCGCAACCAAGGTAGCCGTTCGGGTCCTGGTTGCCGGCGCCTCCGTTGGTCACAGGAATCGAGCTTGCGTAGGCCGGGGATTTCTTGAAATCAGCCATGGCCAGGCCGTAAACTCCCTGAGCCGCTGCGGGCACGGTGTTCAGAATGTATGTTGCGAGCGCGGGCGAGGGGAAGGTGATAAAGCCGCTAGAAGAAGGCAGCACGTAGTGCAGGCCTTCATAGTCCGAGAAGAAGAAGAGTTTGTCCTTGATTATTGGCCCGCCGGCGTTCAGCGCCCACTCGTTGGAGACGGCGTGAGGCGCGGTATTCGTGAAACCATTCTCCACTTCGTCATGCTCGTTGAACCAGCCGTTGGCGTTCAGGACTGTGCCGTTGTAGTTGTAGTCCGCCTCGCCGTGGAACTTGTTGGTGCCCGACTTGGTGGTGTATTGGATAATGGCGCCGGCTGCCCGGCCGTATTGGGAGTTATAGGCGTTCTGAATTACCGTCGCCTCGGCCAATTCGCCCTGGCCCAGGGTCAGGTTCGAGCTGCCGGAGTTGTTGAGGTTCAAAAAGGGATCCTGGTTATCGAACCCATTCAGTACGAAGAGGTTTGAAATGCCCGGCAGGCCATCGGAGCTGAAGTTGCCATATGAGCCGCCAGCGTTGACCACGACGCCCGGAGCCGTGAACGCCACCGTGGTTACGTCGCCGCCGGGTGTGGGCAGATCCTGGATCTCCTCTTCGTTGAAGGTCGTGGCCAGCGCCACGTTCTGTGTGTCAACCAGAGGGAGGGAGGTCGATGTCACCTCAATAACCGTGTTGCTGCCGGTTGGCGTCACCTTGATGTCAGCCGGGACCGTAGTGCCGAGAATCACCGTCACCTGGAGAGTGTCCGACTTCAAGCTCTCGGCGGACGCGGTGACCCTAAACAAGCCGGGCTTCAGCAGCCCGACCGTGTAGCGGCCTTCCGCATTCGTCTTCACAGTCTGCTTGGCATCCGTGGCTGTGTCGATCACCACAACTGTTGCACCAGGAACGACCGCGCCTGTCGCATCGGAAACCGTGCCGCTCATTGCGCCCGTCACGGCCGACTGTGCACGCGCTACCGGGGTCGTGGTGCTCGCCACAAAAACGGCGATCATCAAGAGGCTCAGCCCTAGGACCGCATTTTGCAACCGAATATATCGCATCGAACTCCTCCAATTTGAGTGGGGAACAACTGGCCCTTCAAGAGAGCCTGTGGTTCCGCTTAATCTGTTGCCGCTTCTCGGTGCGGGGGTAACCGATTGGCAAATGGAATACAAGAAAACTGAAATCGGTAAGAAGTGCAAGATTGATATGGGCTTAATCCTGGTGGATTGCTATGAACATCAGATGCAACCCCAGGAAGTGCCAGGGACGAGTGATTGCATGCATATATGCATGGCGGGGGCCAATCTCCCGTATCCGAAAAATAATCTTCTTGTTATTGAAAATAAATAAGTTGGTAACATTCGATCTCTGTACCACAAAAGGGGTAGATATGGAATTGTGGATATTTGGTCCCGCATATCCCGAAAACTGCATCGTCTTTCGTTTTGCCATAGCCGCAGAATCATCCAAGCTGTTGAATCTGCCTCATCTACGGTATCCTCCTTTCCATGGAGATCACCCTCGTCCATATCGGCGCCCGAACCGGTTCCAAAGACGGGTTTGACGCGTTGACCCAGGTCTACATGGAACGCTGCTCGGCATTCGCGCGCTGCCACGCTGCTGCGTTCCGGACCGAGGAGGCTTTTATCAACTGGGTGGCGGGAAGGAAGGGCCGCACGCAGCCGGTCATCGTGCTGCTCGATAGCCGAGGCCGGACCATGACCTCCGAGGTCTTCGCCGCCTGGCTCGGCGCGCGGCGCGAGGACGGTGCGCAACACCTCGTCTTTGCCATCGGTCCAGCTAGCGGCTGGTCGGCCGCGGTTTTGCCCCGGGCCGGCTTACTGCTCTCGCTCGGCCCCATGACCATGGCCCACGCCCTTGCCCGGCTGGTCCTCGCCGAACAGCTCTACCGGGCATTTACAATTCTGTCTGGCCATCCCTACCACGCAGGACACTAGACAGTTGTCAGTTGTGAATGGTCGGTGGTCAGCTCGCGGGCCCGGGGCAATCGCGCTCTCTTACTCGGGGTCGTGCTCGGCCGAAAAATGGACCTCACTGCTGATTACCGTGAAAACTCACATCTGAACACTGAGAACTGACGATGACTGACTCTCGGCGAGGATTGATCCTGATCAACACCGGCCCCGGCAAAGGCAAGACCACGGCGGCCATGGGCACAGCTCTGCGCGCCGTGGGTAACGGCATGAAAGTGCTGATGCTCCAGTTCCTCAAGGGTTCGTGGCATTACGGCGAGCTGGATGCCGTGCAGGGCTTCGGGCAGAACTTCGTCCTCAAGCAGATGGGCCGCGGCTTTGTGAAGATGGGCGGCGCTGAGACCGATCCGGAGGACGTGCGTCTCGTCGAGGCGGCCTGGGCCGAAGCGCGCGAGGCAATCTACTCCGGCGAGTGGGACATGGTCATCCTCGACGAGATCAACTACGCCATCGGTTATGGCATGCTTGACCCTGCTACTGTGGCTGAGGCCCTGCGCGGACGTCCGGAGATGGTGCATGTCATCCTCACCGGCCGCAACGCCCACCCCGTGCTCGTCGATCTGGCCGACACTGTTACCGAGATGCGCGAAGTAAAACATGCCTATCAAAAGGGCATTCTGGCCCAGCGCGGAATAGAATACTGAGAGCGGCAATCGCTGATTTGAGAGAGAGTTTTCGATGTCCTGGTTCAAGCGTGAAGATGGCGAATTCGAATCCGGCCCCGGCGGCAACAACGCGCCGGAGAATGGCGAGAGAAAGGTTCGCACCGAGGGCCTGTGGACCAAGTGCATGGGCTGCCGCCAGACCATTTGGAAGGCCGACCTCGAAGCCAACCTGAATGTCTGCCCCAAGTGCCAGCATCACTTTAAAATCGGCGCCCGCCAGCGCATTGACCTCCTGCTCGAGCCCGGCTATGAGCTTGTGGACCGCGGCCTGCGCTCCACTGACCCGCTCAACTTCAACGACGTAAAGCCGTACAAGCATCGCCTACGCGCTGCGCAGGAAGCTACCGGCCTCGACGATGCCATTCTCAACGCCGTCGGCCAGCTTGGACACCATTCCGTCGTCCTCAGCGCTATGGAATACTCCTTCATCGGGGGTTCCATGGGTGCTGTCGTGGGAGAAACCATCGCCCGCGCCGTCGATCGCGCCCGAATCGGCCGCAAGCCCCTCATCGTCGTTGCAGCCTCTGGCGGCGCACGCATGATGGAAGGCGTGGTCAGCCTGATGCAGATGGCCAAGATCTCGACTGCCTTGGCCCAGTTGGATGACGCCAAGGTGCCCTATATCTGCGTGCTCACCGACCCCACCACCGGCGGCGTTACTGCCAGCTTTGCCATGCTCGGCGACCTCAACATCGCCGAGCCTGGCGCCCTCATCGGCTTTGCCGGGCCGCGCGTCATCGAGCAGACCATTCGCCAGAAGCTTCCCGAAGGATTCCAGCGCTCCGAATTCCTGCTTGAGAAAGGCTTCCTCGACGCCGTGGTGCATCGCCGCGAATTGAAGTCCTATCTGAGCCGCGCCCTCGACTTTCTGCAGACCCCGGCAATCTCCGCGTAGTCGCCACGATCTTTCCTGATTGACGTGCGAGCGCCCGCAAATGGGCGCTCTGCGTGTCTTCGTCTCATGTCGTAGACTGTTGCCCTTGAGAAGAACCCAAAGGACAACATGATGCAAAGCCGACCCACCCCTTTCTGCATGGCCGCTGCCATGCTTGTTGCAGCAACTTCCGCAATCCACGCACAGTCCTTCACTTCCATCCCGGCCATCCCATTCGAAACTGCTGGTCCCGTCATCCAGGCCCACGCAGAACCGCTCAAACCTTTCACAGTGGCCGGCGAGCGCGGCGTCGTTCTCGGCCAGCAGGACGGCACCTTCGAAGCCTGGGTTCTTCCCGTCAAGCTCCTGTCGCATCTGACCATCGAAGCTAACGTCGAGGGCTACTCCGTCCCCATCGACGTCAATCAGCAGGCCGCCGAAGTCGAAGTCCGCCCCGACCGCACCACCATCAGCTACTCCCACATCGCGTTTACGGTGCGCCAGATCGTGTTCTCGCCGGACGAAGCTGCCGCAGGCACCGGGCCAGTGGTCCTCTTCGAGTTCGATTGCCTGCACCCCACCAACTTCACCCTCCGCTTCACCCCCGAGCTGCGCTGGATGTGGCCGGAACGCAACGAAGGCGTCCCCGGCGTGGAGTGGGTCGCCGGCAAGGATGGCTCAAGCGGCTATTACGTTCTGCACACCGACTATCCCGAGCTAGCCGGCGCCGTCACCATTCCTGGCGCGCAGCCCGGCATCCTCGCCCCCTACCAGGAACGCCCGCAGGTCCATCCCGTCGAGCTCAAGCTCCATATCGATCCGACACGAGATCACGGCCGGCTCTTCCCGCTCCTCATGGCCATTGGAACCAATCCCGCCGCAGCCAGGAATCCCGCGCTTGGCACAACTCTCGCTCAACTCAACACCGGAATCGCCACCAGCTATCAAGCTCATGCAGAGCGCTACAAGAAACTTCTCGCCAGCTCCACGACCATCGAAACGCCGGACAAGGCCCTTAACGAAGCCTTCCAGTGGGCGACAATCTCCATCGAGCAGCTCCGCGCCCGCGTTCAGGGTACCGATGAGACGGCGCTCGTCGCCGGCTACTACGCCTCGGCCGACTCCGCACGCCCCGGCTTCGGCTGGTTCTTCGGCCGCGACTCGCTTTACACGCTCTACGCCATCAATGGCTACGGCGACTTTGCGCTCTCCAAGGCTGAGCTTGAATTTCTCATCCGTCGCCAGCGCGCCGACGGCAAGATCATGCACGAGTACTCGCAAACCGCTGCAGCCATCGACTGGCAGGCCTTCCCCTACATGTACGCCGCGGCCGACTCAACTCCGCTGTTTCTGCTTGCGGTGGAAGACTACGTGAAGGCCAGCGGCGATACCGTGTTTCTCGCCGCCAATCGCGATGCCATTGAGAAAGCCTGGGCCTTCGAGACTGACCCAGCCCACGACACCGACCACGACGGCATCTACGACAACTCGCAGGGCACTGGCTGGGTGGAGAGCTGGCCCGGCGGCATGCCGCACCAGGAGATTTATCTTGCAATTCTCGATCAGCAGGCTTCGGCTGCGATGGCGAGTATCGAAAAGCTCCTCGGCGATTCCGGCAAATCCACCGCCGCGCAGCAACGCGCAGACACGATCGCAAAGACCATTGAGAAGGAGTACTACGATCCAGAGAAGTCGTGCTACGCCTTCAGCCACAATGCCGATGGCTCGCAGGACCGAACCAGCACTGTCTATCCCGCGCTGGCCTGGTGGAGCAATCTGCCGAGCGGCAAGTCAATCCTGGCCCATCCGGAAGGCTGCCTGCAGCAATTGGCTGCGCACACCCTCAACACCGACTGGGGCCTGCGCGATGTCTCCAGCGACGAGAAGATCTACGACGGCATGAGCTACCACCAAGGCTCGGTCTGGCCGCTCTTCACCGGCTGGGCCGCGCTCGCCGAGTACCGCGCCAACCAGCCCCTTGCCGGCTACCAGATGCTGATGGAGAACGCCAACCTCACCCGCGAGCAGGACCTCGGCGCCGTGACTGAGTTGCTGAGCGGTGACTTCAACATCCCCTTCGGCCGCAGCACCAGCCACCAGCTCTGGTCCAGCGCCATGGTCATCACACCCACGTTGCGCGGCCTCTTCGGCATCTCCATCGACGCGCAAACAAAGACCATCACCGTGAACCCCCATCTGCCCAGGGAGTGGTATCGAATGAGCCCAGAGGTCAAGGGTTTGCGCACGCCGGATGGCACATTCAATCTCACATTCGATCCCCAGGACTACGGCGTGCGCATCATCTACCGCGCCGAGGGAATGCAGGGATGGAAGCTCCGCTCCGATGTTGAAGGCAGCCACCCTGCAGGTGGTGACCCCCGCGAGCTAATTGTTTCGGCCCCAATTGTAGAAATCGGCAACCCAGTAGGCTTGACCTGTTGCAGTCCTCCGCTCGGGTCCAGGACAATTGCGCCACGCGTGCTTCACGAAGAACACAGCAAGAACAGCGCCACGCTTGTTGTTGAGGGCCCTGCCGGGTCCACTGCTAGCCTTCCTGTCGCAGAAAAGACTGCGAAGACCTCTGGCAGAATAAGGCTCGACGTTTCCGATGGTCTTTCGAATCACGCCAAGCCGGGTGAACCCGGTGCCGCCCTCGACTATGTCTATATGGGTGACGGCAAACTGAATCCACCATTTTCCTCGATGCTCGATATTCACTTTCCTCCCGGCGAAGGCTGGAAAACTATCACCGTCACGCTGACCTGGTAGTCAGCAGATTAGGCTGCAACCGGAGCAATACTTCGCTTCGCCTTCCAGAGTTCGTGGAGGGCGAAGAAACCGGTGATCATCGCGGCAGCCAGGAATACGTGAATGAGGAAGTGCATACCGTCTGGGGCCACATGGTTTCCGAACGACGGCAAAACCTTTGTCGTGGCGCCCTTCGCATATTTGAGTTGCCATGGCACGTTCGTCCCGAGTATGTAAGGAATCCACCACGACTGGATCTGCATGAAGGCCCACCAGCCGTCGAGCGCCAGGGCTGCGATCGCGAACCAGAACTTCCTGTAGTGGTAGGCGACGAAGAAAAGCAGGGCTGGCGCGGTTACAAAAAAGAGCATGCCAATATCATCTGGGTGAAGGCCCTTTCCTTCGAGCAACTGGGGCAGGAGGGTCTCGTCTTGCTGATGGTTCCAGTTGCCGAGCGGAAACCACGCGATGAGCCAAAGATACGCCGTCAGTAGCCAGTGAAGAACCATGCTTCGTCTAGCCCACATGTGCTTGCCTTTCGCCTGAGATTGACCTCAGCGCCGCACGTAGATCTGAAGCGAGTGAAACCCTGGGTTCTGTTGGGTCTGCTGTTTCTTACGGAGAGGCAAGGAAGAATGTTCCCAGGAAAAGTCGCCCTGGGCGCTATCCCCAAAAACACGACGGCCCAGCATCGCTGCCGGGCCGCTGCATGTTCGCTCGGAAAAGTCCGCTCGATGCAATCGTCAAATCCGCATGGGCATCAGCACATACCGGTACTTGTATTCCGCATCCGGATCCTCCGGTCGCATCTGCCCCGCCGACTGCGAGTCCTTGAACTCCAACCGCACTTCGCCTTCGTTGCTGAGCGCCTTCAGGAAGTCCAGAATATAGCCCGAGTTGAACCCCACCACGATCGGGTCGCCAGAATACGGCGTATCGATCGTGTCCTCGCTTTCACCGGACTCCGTCGAGCTGGAGCTGATCTTGAGCTCGTTGCCCTCGAGCCGCAGCCGGATCGCCCCTGAGCGCTCGTCGGCAAACTGGGCCACGCGCTGGATAGCCGAGGAAAGCTCGCTAGACCGCACCACCGCAAACTTGGTGTTGTCGCGCGGCATTACGGCTTCGAAATTGGGAAACTGCCCCGAAAGCTTGCGCGTGCTCAGCGTCCTGTGACCGACGCGGAAGAACAGCGTGTGCTCATCATCGGCGAACTCGACCTTCTCGGCTTCTGTGTTGCCCAGCAGTTGTTGCAACTCCTGCAGGGCCTTGCGCGGAATCAGAACGCGCTTCTCGCCGCTGATGCCTTCCAGCACCTCGTTCGGCTTTTCGACGTAGGACAACCGGTGCCCATCGGTAGCCACCATGGCCAGCGATTCTGCCTTGATCACCAGCAGCGCTCCGTTCAGCGTATAGCGGGATTCCTCATTGGAGATAGCGAAGATCGTGCGCGAGATAAGAGTCTTCAGCGCGAGCGTGGAGATGCTCGTAGCTGCAACGGCTGGAAACTCGGGCACCTGCGGGTAGTTGGCGCGCGCCATGCCCACCATCTTGGTGTTTGAGCGGCCGCTGCGGATTTGCACCCAGTGGTTCTCCAGCAGCTTGATCGAAATATCGCCATCGGGCAGGAGCTTGATGTAGTCGTAGAGCTTCCGAGCTGGAATGGTGCACGCGCCCGGCTTCTTCACCTTAACTTCGGCGCTGGTGCGAATGGCCTGGTCCAGGTCGGTCGCCGTGATGTTCAGCCGGTCGCCCTCGGCCTCGATCAGAAAGTTGGACAGAATCGGAATGGTGGTCTTGCGCTCCACCACACTCTGCGTCGCAGTGAGTTCTTTCACCAGCTCCTGGCGGCTTACGGTAATCTCCATCGCTGACCCCTGCACGGCCGGTTTCTCCACTTCGGTTTCTACGATCGGCATAACCCCACCCCCGGCGCGAGATACACTTTCCGGCGCTGGCCACACTCTACAACAAGATTGCAGCTTGACGGAAGTGCCTGTCTCTTCTTCTGTTTCGATTGTATTCACCTCCGGCTGCCCCTGCAGCGTGGAAAAGAGGACACATATCTGGATTCCACGCTCGCTTCAGCCGCCATGCTGTCGGAGAATCTCCACTGCCGATTCCAGACGTCGCAAAACGTAACTGGTCCGGTCACTCCAGTCCAACCGCATCGACGAAGTGCGCGACGGGTGAGGAAATGCACTGAAATAGAAAAGAAAAAGATAGGAGTCTCCGTAGTTGTTGCAGGAAAAGTGGAAATCCTACCGAAGCGTTTGAAGCCATAGAAGTTGAGTTGATTGCCGGTTTTCTAAATCGCGCCTGTGCAATTCAGGAGTTTTGGAAATTGGGTCGCAAAGCCTGGTTAGGAGACCCTAATTTCCCACGTCTCCCACAGGGAGCCTGAATGGCCTTGTGTAAACCGTGCCGCTTTTGTGGAGAGCGCGCACGAAGCCGCTCCAGGCAATAGGTTGCAGCGCTCCCACTTTCCACAAGCAGCAAGGAAATAGAGACAGCCTTTGAAGCGGAGGAGCGGGAACAATCGCAGTCCACAAAGCTCATCTCACCCCTCTGCGCCCATAGAGGCCATCCGGCTTCTATACTGGACTGTCCATGTCCTACGCCGCTGCCGTCGATCAACTCAATGCCATGGTTCCGGAGCTCTACCAAAGCTCCGGCCAGCCACGGCGCAAATTCTCGCTGGACGAGATTCGCATTCTTCTCGCCAGCCTCGGCGACCCGCATCGCCGCTTCCCTTCCGTGCTAATCGCCGGCACCAACGGTAAGGGTTCCACTGCATCCACTCTGGCTTCCATCCTTAGTGCCTCGGGTCTGCGCACTGGCCTTTACACTTCGCCTCATCTCGCCCGCGTCAACGAGCGCATCCGTCTGAACCGAGAAGAAATTGACGACAGCAGCTTCGCCCAGCTTTACTTCCGCGTGCACGATGCCGCACAGCAACTGGTCCTCGATGGCAGCCTGCCCGAATTACCCAGCTTCTTTGAGGTCCTGACCGCGCTGGCGTTCCTCTACTTTGCCGAAGCGCAAGTTGACATTGCTGTCCTCGAGGTCGGCATGGGTGGGCGTCTTGACGCGACCAACATCGTGGATCCGCTTCTGTCTGTTATCACCGATATCTCGCTCGACCACACCGAGTGGCTCGGATCGACCATCGGCGCCATTACGCGTGAAAAGGCCGGCATCCTGCGCCGCAACGGAACCCTGATCACGCTGCCGCAGCACCCTGAGGCCAACCAGGTTCTGGGCGAGGTGGCCGCCGAGCTATCTGTCCGCGGTGTCAGCGCTGCGCCTTACATGCCTGGCATTGGCGCCGCATCTGCCGGTCCCTACACCGTTGAGGTCCTCAGCGAGACGATTCAAGTTGATTCCCCGCTTGCCGGCTCGCACCAGCATCGCAACCTGTCCCTGGCCATTGCCGCAGCCGTGGAGTTGGCAACAACGCATGGCTTTCCGATCACTTCTTCCACCATCGCTGCCGGTATCCACGAAACCCGCTGGCCGGCGCGGCTCGAACGCATCTGCAAGGATGGCGTTGAATGGATCCTCGACGTTGCCCACAATCCCGCTGGAGCGTGGGCTCTACGCGCCGGTCTGCGTGCTGTTCTGGCTGACGACCGCAAGCCGCGCACTCTGATCTTCAGTTGCCTCCGTGACAAGCCTGTTGCGCAGATGGCGCAGATTCTCTTCCCCCTCTTCGACCAGGTGATCATCGCGCCCATCCATACCTCCCGCGCCGCAAGCATGGAAGATCTGCTGGCCGCGGCTCAAGCCACAGGAACGCCCGCAACCGCAGCCGAATCCCTCAGCCAGGCAATGCGTCGGGCTATGGATCAAATGACACAAAATCCCGGTCATGACGGCCTGATCGTGGTCTCCGGATCGGTCTATCTTGTCGGCGAAGCTCGATCCCTCCTGCTCGAATACGAGGCTCGAACCGTGGAAAGCGGGGCAAAGCCATGAGGCCTCGCCCCAATCCGATGCCCCGGCTCCATCGTTGGCGCACAAATGTGCTCCACATCCCGCTGATGACACTGGCCACCGTCGTGTGCGGGTCCGTTTCCCTTCTGGTCTCCTTGATGGACAAGAATGGCCGAGCGCAGCACCGCATCGCCCGCCTCTGGGCTCGATCTGCAGTGTTCTTCGCCGGATCTTCGCTGTCTGTCCGTGGCGAGGAAAATCTTCGCAAACATCCCGTGGCCGTCTACGCCTCCAACCACACCTCCTACATGGACACGCCCGTGGTCTTCGCCGGGCTACCGTTCCAGTTCCGGATCCTGGCGAAGAAGGAACTGTGGCCTATTGCATTCATAGGATGGTACTTGGATCGATCCGGGCAGATTCCGATCGACACCCGCAACCCGCGCGCTACGCTCTCGAGCCTGGGCGTTGGAGTGAAAGCGCTGCGCTCCGGAATGCCCTTGTTCGTCTTTCCCGAGGGTGGCCGCACGCCCAATGGTGAGCTGCAGAACTTCCTCTCCGGCGCAGCCTACCTGGCCATTCGCGCCCAGGTGCCTCTGGTGCCAATCGCTCTGTCCGGCGTGTATCAGTTGCTCCCCATGCACACCCGCCACCTGTTCCCCGGAAAGCTGACACTGACCGCGGGCGAGCCGATCGACACTACCGGGATGACCGTCCGCCAGACCGACGAGCTGACTGAGAGGCTCCGCTCGGCGATCCAGGAACTGTCTGATCAGCCGGAAGCAGCCGACGTCGAGACCGAGGTGTCTCTGGCCTGACGGGTTGTTCCAGCTCCAAATCACGCTTGGAGGCAAGCGAATGATTATCGAGATGCGCACCTACAAGACCAGACCCGGCCTCCGCGCCAATTTGCTTGATGTCTTCCGCGCCAAGTCGGTGCCTGCTCACGCTGAGATCGGAATGAAGATCCTCGGGCCCTTTCTTTCCGTCGAAGATCCCGACACTTTCTTTTTCATGCGCGGCTTCCCTGACCTGGCCTCGCGCGAACCCATGAAAGCGAGGTTTTACGAAGGCGCACTCTGGAAGAACGAGCTCGAAGGCCTGCTCATGCCGATGCTGGAGAAGTGGGATGTCGTCGTGGTCGACGATTGCGAGGGGCTGGTGCGCTGGTAGCTGCAGCGCGCCGCCGACAAAGGCTTTGCTGTGCTTCCCGCGTAGGCTTACACTGGTTGTTCCATGTCCGTCCACATCGCCATTCCCGAGCCCACCAGCACCGATCCAGCCTATAACCAGCGCTCTCTGCCGCCGTACCTCGCCGCCCTCCACTCAGCGGGAGCGACGCCCATCCTGGTACCACTCCACGAACGCCAGGATCGTGTCGCGCGACTGCTCCAGGGGGTGCAAGGAATCCTGCTTCCTGGTAGCCGCTATGATGTTGATCCACAAAGGTTTGGAGAAGATCGAATCCCGGAGTGCGGGGAGGCCGACGCAGGCCGCACGGCAGTAGATGAGCTGCTCTTGCAGGATGCCTTCAACCTCCGCAAGCCCATCCTCGCCATCTGCCACGGAGCACAGACCCTGAATGTCTGGCGCAACGGCTCTTTAATCCAGGACCTGAAGACCGCCGTCAATCACCGCCCGGGTCGCGACGTTGTTGAGGCCCATCCCGTCCGGATCTCATCCGGGTCGAGATTGGCCCGTATGCTCCCGGCCGGAGAGCATGCAGAACCCCAGGTCAACTCCAGCCACCATCAAGCCATCAAGGCTGTCGGCGACAATCTGCTGGTCAGTGCCGTATCGCCCGAAGACGGGGTAATTGAGGCTGTCGAGTTGGACTCGCTCTCTCATTTTGTTGTTGCCGTGCAGTGGCATCCCGAGCGGACGTATGCCCAGAGCGCATTTTCTCGCGCCATCTTCTCGGCGTTCGTTCATGCGGTTGAAGCCTGGCAGCCTCAGCGCACAGAAGACTCAGTCGCTGCAGTATGAATCTCAAGGTTCTTATTTGCTTGGCTTTGGCGCCTCTGTTGAGGGAGGTCGTCTGGCCCTGATTATGACGGACTCACTCGATCCCATTGCTGTCCGGCTCAACGAGCTCCTGGCCTCCGCGGGCCTCGATCCGCTCGATTCCACATCTGCCAGTCGTTTTGCAGACTACTGCGCGTTGCTTCTGCGCTGGAATGCCCGTACGAATCTGACCGCGATTCGCGACGAAGAAGGTATTCTCTCCCGCCATTTTGTCGAGTCGATCGCCTGCGCGCGCTTTTTGCCGACTGGAATCGCCACTCTGCTGGACTTTGGTTCCGGCGCCGGATTTCCAGGGATTCCCATCGCCCTCTGCCGTCCCGACATCTCCGTCACCCTTGCTGAATCGCAAGGCAAGAAGGCGGCATTCCTGCGTGAAGCGGTCCGCACGCTTGGGCTTTCCGCAGAAATACGCGCCGGGCGAGCCGAATCCCTGGCAATCCAATTCGATTGCGTCACCCTCCGCGCCGTTGATCGGATGCCGGAAGCTGTTCGCGCGGGGTCGAAGCTGGTCGCGCCGGGTGGTTGGCTCGCCGTGATGACCAGCGAGGGAGACTTGGAGCGCCTGAAGGAGTCCTCCGGCGCGGAATTCTCATGGGTGGAGAGCCGAACGCTCCCAGGAGGCGATTCAAGGCTGCTAGCTCTTGCCCACACCGGGGTCAGTTCGCCAGCTTGATCGCGGCCAGCTTGCGGATCCCTGCCAAATCCCGCTCTGCTTTAATCATCAACCGCACGCCGGTCCCTTCCGCGTAGCGGGGAGCCTCGTCGATTGCTTTCAAGATTCCCTTTGGCAGATCGCTAACCCGCGCCGCCTCTACGGCCCTGTCTCCAAGGACGAATGATGCTCGGAAGCAGCCGTTGCACGGGGCCAGGTAGACAATCGTCCGCTTTTTGAGCTTCAGCCGGAGCGACCAGCCGTATTTGACTGAGGTCGAATTCCATTCCTGCTCGGCGACACCTTTCTCCGTAGCAAGCCAGCGCAGCAGTTGTTCCCACAACCCTGCGCATGTTCCGAGCGCTGCGGAGATTTCTGAAGCCGTCGGTTGACCGGGATGATTGATAAAGGCATTTGGAATATCCATGAGTTCCCTTTCCGATTGGAATGGGAGGAATTGTACCTCGGAGGTCGATTTGCGACCGTGATAGATAGAGTTCTCAAGGTGGAGGGCCGTCCGGTCTCGTGTCGCGGCGAGGGTGCGAGCTTGCGCACAATGTTCCACGTGGAACACTACGGAGCTCACTGCGCGGTCGAAAATGTTCCACGTGGAACATCCATGCACCATTCCCCTATTGGGCGCAGTACCAATTCGAAATCTGCTTCCAAATGACCCTCAAATGCGAACCCAAATCCCAGGGCGTTTTCCACCGATCGCAACTTTCTGCACTGTATCCCGCCTCAATCTGCGCCCCGCACTCAACCCCTTCCACCTCAACCGCTTCCCCAATCCATGCCGAGTTTCGCCCCAGACGCTTTCCACAGCTTTGCCGCGTTCTCCACAACGCAACTCCCTACCCTCATCCACCCCTTCGCTTTAGTCTTGTTTCCCATGGGTAAGATTCTTGGCATTGTCAACCAGAAGGGCGGGGTTGGCAAAACCACCACGGCTATCAACCTCTCCGCCTGCCTCGCGCTCGAAGGCCTTAAAGTCCTTCTTGTCGACTGCGATCCCCAGGCCAATGCCACCTCCGGCCTCGGTTTTCACGGCGACGATAATCGCCACTCCATGTACGACGTTCTGGTCGGCGATGCCCCCGCCGAGCAGGTCATTCTTCCCACTGAGATTGGCTGTCTCTGGATCCTCCCCGGCTCCAAAAACCTCACTGGCGCCAATATCGAGCTGGCAAGCGCCGCAGACCGCGCCCTCCGCCTGCGCCGCGCCCTCACTCCCGTCCAGTCCGGCTTTGACCTCATTGTCCTTGACTGCCCACCGGCCCTCGATCTGCTCACTTTGAACGTGTTAGGCGCCGCTGACACCCTTATCGTTCCCATGCAGGCCGAGTACTTCGCACTGGAGGGCATCACGGAGCTGATCTCCACCCTGGAGCGTGTCCGCGCCGCCGTCAACCCCAACGTCACCATCGAGGGTGTGCTGCTCACCATGTACGACGACCGCACCAACCTCGCTCAACAGGTCACCGAGACCCTCCGCGAGTATTTCCGCGACAGGCTCTTCCAGACCGTGATTCCGCGCAACGTGCGTCTCGCCGAAGCGCCCAGCCACGGCAAGCCCGTGGCCCTGTACGATCCTCGCTCGCGCGGAACCGAGGCCTACTTCGAGCTGGCCGGCGAGTATCTGGCCCGCAACCGTATGGACAGCCCCCGCAGCCTGGAGCGCAAGGCTGCCGTATCCGACCTGGCATCTGGCCCGCCGCGTACCGCGCCGCGCGTCAAGGTGCGATTCTGGCCATACTCCTGATTCACGGCTCTCACCGTCGGCCATAGGAGTCGGCTCATATCGCTGGACCGTAAGCAGCCCATTTACCCCGTCTCCAGAACACCGGCAAGTCTGGATTGACCATTCGCAGATATCGCCGGATTTGAGGATTTTCAACCATGACCACCGTCACCCTCGACAGCAAACGCCGCGCCCTCGGCAAAGGCCTCGACTCACTTCTTCCCCGCGTTCAGGCTCCTGCCGCCGCCCCCGCCGAAGCGGAAGGCGGCAAACCCCGCGAGATCCCGCTCGACCAGATCGACCGCAATCCCTTCCAGACGCGTTCGCGCGTCAACGAGGCTGAGCTCGCTGAGCTGGCCGCCTCCATCGTTGCCAACGGCGTTGTCCAGCCCATCCTGGTGCGGCCCATCGCTCAAGGCCGCTTTCAGTTGATCGCCGGCGAACGCCGCTGGCGCGCCTCGAAGCTGGCAGGCAAGGAGACTATCCCCGCCATCCTTCGCCAGGTCTCCGACGAGCAGGCGATGGAGATCACCATCGTCGAAAACCTGCAGCGGGCCGACCTGAATCCCATGGAGCAGGCCCGCGCCTTTGAGCGTCTCTCTCGCGAGTTCCATATGACCCAGGAGCAGATGGCCACGCGTACAGGCAAGGACCGCGCTACTGTAGCCAACTTCCTGCGCCTCCTGCGCTTACCCGCGACGGTCCAGGCACGCGTCGAGTCCGGCGAGCTCAGTTTTGGCCATGCGCGCGCTCTCCTGGCATTCGAACACGCCGAAGAGATCGAAAAAGCCGCCCAGCGCGTCGCGGAACGTTCGCTTTCTGTTCGCCAGACAGAGAACTACGTCCAAGGGCTCCTGCACCCTGAAAAGGCCGCCAAAAAGGAGCCCAAACCGGAGCCTGCCGTCGATCCCAACGTCCGCGAAGTCCAGGAGCGGCTGCAGCGCTCCCTTGGGCTGAAGGTCCACATCGAAGACCACAACGGCCGCGGCCGGGTCATCATCGAATACGCCAAGCTGGAAGACTTCGACACGCTGCTTGAACAGCTTGCGAGCGAGTGAGCTTCAGAGCTGGCGCGGCGATCTTCCAAGGGTATTGCAGAGTACGTTTGGTTCCTCAAGGAATCGGCCGGGTCGACTCCACAAACAGGAACCCCCACGAAGTATCCAGGTACAACCACCGCTGCGCGCTGAACCAGCTTGTGGGCAGGCTGGGCACGTGCAGCAGCGTGTGCCCGCCCATGCACATCATCTCCGTCCCGTTCCAGTCCAGGAAGGTCCGCGACGCCTGTCCCACCTGGGCTGGGTGCGCAACCCGCCGCATGCACACCGGGCACCGCTGCCGCTGGTCTTTGAGCACCCAGCGCATGCCGAACAGGCACATCAAGAACGTCGCAATCAATTGAATATACGCCGCTTGCTCCCGGCCGATCGCGGTGCATCCATAGGCTAGGTCGAACGACAAGAAGTAGACGATCGGCAGCAGAAGCGCGGTCTTGGCGCCCAAAAAGCTCCAGCGCAAAAGTTTTCTCGTCCACGAAGTCCGCTGCGGGTTCAGGCTATATTCGCCCAGTGACACGGAAGTGATGGCCGGCAGCGACAGCAGAGCAAGAAACAGCGCAAACATATATAGCGTTCCCGACGCCGGCCTCCACTCTTCGAGAGACACACCCAGCAGATCTTCCTCCGAATCGTTCGGCCCGATGGCGGTGATATGCACGCAGCCGGCCCACATCTCCGCTCCGCCCAGGGGCGTCAGATGGGCAACCACGAATCCGGGGCCTCCCGCACCCTTGTCGGCGTCGGACTCCAGTTGCCACGCATCCACCTGCCCCGGCAGCGCCAGCGACCCGTCGGGCGCAACTCCCGCAACCCTGACCGTCTTTTGCCCCACACGGACCATCTCGCCGGCCACGTGCGGATCTGCGCCGAACTCCCTCTTCCAGACCCTCTCGCTTAAGACGACTTCGGGAACATCGCTCCCCGCCACCGCTTCCGGCTCGGAAAAACGTACGGGCAAACCCAACAGCGTGAATAGATTCGAGCTCGCCCGCGCCACGCCCCAATTCGCCCGGTCCGGAGATCCACTCGGCGGAAACTCCCGCTCAACCGCTTCCCGTGTCACCCGGTAAAACGCGAAGCCGTCAAAGTATCTTTGCCTCCGCCCCTCCCACGACTCGAACTGATCCGGCGAGATCGACGGCATTGAAGTGTAATTGGATACCCCCCCCTGGATCAGCACCAGGTTGGGATTCACCTTGCGCTGCCACAAACTGCGCTCCGCTCGCACCCCGGGCAGCAACAGCGCAAATGCGTAGCCAGCAGCCAGAATAGAAGCCAGAATCAGCAGGCATTGTCGCGGCGTCCCATCCATCTCAGCAAAAGGCAGCCTGCTTTGCCCGCCAGAACGCCGTATGCACAGCGCATCCTGGAACGCGCCCAGGCAAAATGCGGTAACCTCGCTCTCGCCGCGCGAAGAGATCCCGTTCAAAGACCCGCAGGCCTGCCGCACATGCCAGAGTTCACCGCGCCACTCGCGCCACCACTCCGCGCGCTGCATTCTCGGCACAAGCAACGATGCGCCGCGCAACAAGCCGAGGTGCAGAAGGCTGTACGCCCATGAGAAGGCAAGCCTCATACCGTCTTGGCCTCCTCTGTCGGAATCAGCCTCTCCAGCAGCGGATAGCGCCTGCGGGACGCTTCGAGCGTCGCCTTTCCCGCAGCCGTCAGCTTGTAGTACTTTCTCGGCGGCCTCTGCTCCGCGTCTGCAATCGACTGACGCTCCCACTGCGAGCGGATCAGCTCATCCCGCTCCAGCCTCCGCATTGCCGGGTACACGGTGCCGCTGGGCAGCCCAGTCATCTCCATGATGCTGAAGCCGTAAACGAATCCCGCGTCCAACGCCTGCAGGATGATCGCCGCCGTGTGCGACAGCTTTGTCTCCGCCGATCTGGCTTCCCGGGCCATGGCGCATTTTACCTATGTAGCAATCTACTTGACAACCCCCATATGTCGAGTGCTACATAGGGTGTGCAGGTGATCCATGCTCGAGCTCCGCAATGTCTCCAAACGGTTCTCCGGGATTCCCGCGGTAGACAACGTCACCTTTTGCGCCCAACCCGGCGAAGTGACCGGCTATCTGGGCCCCAACGGCTCCGGCAAATCCACCACCATGAAAATGATCACGGGGCTCATCGAAATGTCAGAAGGACACATCTTCTTTGAGGGCAGACTCATCCAGGACGACCTGATCGCCTACAAGCGCCGCATGGGTTACGTGCCTGAAGAGCCTTATCTATACACGCATCTCTCGGCAACCGAATACCTTACCATGGTGGCCCAGCTTCGCGGCCTTCCGGCAAAGCAGTCCACGAACCGCATCGACGAAATGCTCCGCCTGTTCTCGCTCCACGACGATCGTCACGCCTCCATCTCCGGCTACTCCAAGGGAATGCGGCAGAAGGTCCTCCTGATCGCGGCGCTGATGCACAATCCCCAGCTCATTCTCCTCGACGAGCCTTTCTCGGGGCTGGATGTCGCCTCGTCGCTCGTCCTACGCAGCTTGATTCAGGAGCTGGCCCACCGCGGTAAGGTTGTTCTCTTCAGCTCGCATGAACTCGACACGGTGGAGCGCATTTGCTCTCACGTCGTGATTCTGCACCACGGAAAGGTTGTTGCCGACGACTCCATCGAGCGGCTGCGCTCCCTTATGGAGTTGCCGACCCTCGAACAGATCTTCGCCCAGCTCGCCGTAGAACAGGACACCGCGTCCATGGCGCGGGAAATTGCGGACCTAATCTATGCATGAACTCTTCTACAAACTGATTGCCCGCCTGCCGCTCGATTTCCGCATCCTCTACCGGCAATTCCTCCTGCGCGTCGTCGATCTCGAATCTCTATCGGTGCAAGCGGATGTGGAGCGTTTTCTCGGTCAGTTTGCCGGCGTTCTCATCATGCTCAGCCTGGTTCATGCCACCGTCGCCTATCTCGGCTACACATTCATCACCGAGCCTGCAAGCCGTCTCGCCTTTCTCTGGCACATGGAGCACTACCTGATTGCGACAACAATGCTGGTGGCCGGGCTGGTTACGGTCATCAGTTGGGACGCCACATTCCCCGACCGCCGCGACGTGATGGTTCTCTCGCCGCTGCCCGTCGCGCCGCGCACCATTCTCTTCGCCAAGATGGCTGCCTCCGCTGCCGTCATGGGGCTCGCCATCGCCACCCTGAACGTGGCCTCAGGCGTCATGTTGCCTTTGATTCTGGGCGCTCAGCCCGGTCCTGCCCTGGGCTTTTTCCAGTCGTTCCCGGTCTGGTGGCTCACCCTTCTTGCGGCCAGCGCCTTTCTTTACGGCTCCGTCCTCACGATCCAGGGATTCACGGCGCTGCTGCTTCCCCGGCGCATCTTTCTCCGTCTCTCCGCATTTCTCCAGCTCGCCGCCTTCGGCCTCTTCCTTGGTGTCTATTTCGTTCAGCCGTCGCTAACGTCGCCTGCCGCCATGGCCGCTGCTGAAAGCCGGTGGATACTTGCATCCTCGCCATCCTATTGGTTCTGGGCTCTCTTTCACCAACTCAACGGCTCCCTGCCCGCACAACTCCTTTGGCTGGCTCACCGCGCATGGGTGGCCTTGTTGCTTGCCGTAGCTGGAGCGGTCTCTTGCCTCCTTCTTTGCTACCTGCACACCATGAAAAAAACAGCCGAGGAACCGGACCTTGTGCCGGGATCGGCAGGTTTCGACTGGATGCCCTTCTTCGGCAACTCCCTTCAAACCGCAATCGCGCTCTTCAGCATCCGGTCATTCACGCGCAGCCGCCAGCATCGCGTTGCTTTCGCTTTCTACCTCGCTTTTGTCTTTGGCCTGGCGCTCTCGTTGCTGCGGAGCGAGCTCTCGGTCGCCGGGCCCATTCCCGTGTCGATGGACTTTCTCATCCCCACTTTCCTGATGATGTTCTTTGCTGTTGTGGGGCTTCGCAACGTCTTCTCATTACCCATCTCCCTCACCGCAAATTGGGTCTTGCGCACCACTCAGCTTCACGGGCCTGAAGACTACGTGGCGGCGACCAGGCGGACGCTGATTCTGTTCGCTGCCTTCCCGGTGTGGCTCATTTCGGCCGCTCTCTCGCTTCCTATCAGGCCAATTACGCAGGTTGCGGGCTGCCTCGCTGTTCTGGCGCTTCTCGGGTGCATCCTCGTCGAGATCAGTCTGATCGGCCTCTACAAGGTCCCTTTCACCTGCTCCTATCTGCCTGGGAAAGCAAACGTCCAGCTCATCTTCTGGGGTTCTCTGATCGTCCTATTCACTTTCATCATCCCTGGGGCGGAATTCGAGCTGAGTGCGCTCCACAATCCCGACAAATACGGTTTCATGCTGAGCATCCTCGTTGGTCTTGCCGGTGCGCTCTTCGTCTATAACCACCAACGCGCAAAATCCGCCGTCATCTACTACGAAGAACTCCCCGACGAGGTCATCACGACGCTCAAACTCAGCGCCTGATCGAGACCGAACGCGCAGTACGCAAACTTCACATCGGAGGCCGTCTCCATGCTCGAATTGCAACATCTCTACCGAAGCTTCCGCACCATTCCCGCCATTGAGGATGTCAGCTTCCATGTCGCGCCTGGCGAGGTCGTCGGCTTCCTCGGACCCAACGGCGCCGGCAAATCCACCACCGTCAAGATCATTACCGGTATGCTGCGTCCCAACGAGGGGCGCGTGCTTTTCGAGGGCCAGGATATTGCCAAAGACATGGTTGCCTTCCGCGCCGCATTCGGCTACGTGCCGGAAGAAGCTCATCTCTACAACTACCTGTCGGGTCTCGAATACCTGCAACTGGTCGGACGGCTGCGCGGGCTCGGCGAAGCGCTCATTGAAGCCAAAGCAACCCGCCTGCTCAAGCTGCTCAATCTCGAGTCGTGGCAATATTCGCCCATCTCCACCTATTCCAAGGGCATGCGCCAGCGGGTGCTCATCGCTGCAGCACTCCTGCACGACCCAAAACTTCTCATCTTCGACGAACCGCTCTCGGGTCTTGACGTAGTTTCCGGACGTTTGTTCAAAGACCTCCTTGAACTGCTCGCCGCGCAGGGCAAAGCCGTCCTTTACATCTCGCATGTTCTCGAAGTGGTGGAACAGGTCTGCAACCGCGTGATTGTGATCGCCAAGGGGCGCATTCTTGCGGACGCGCCACCCTCCGACCTCACCCGGTTGATGAGTCTTCCCAATCTTGAAAGCGTCTTTGCGCAACTGGTCCAGCAGCAGGATACCCAGGCCCTCGCGCAGCAGATGGTTGAGGTGATGCAAATTGCCCAAGGCTGAAGAGTTCCAGCGTCTCTTTATGATGTCGGAGCCGGAGATCCTCTCGCTCAACGCCCAGGCTGCGCTCGGTGCTGTCCATGTTCCCCAGCGGAGCCAGTTCTCTCTGCTCGTCCGTCATTTCCTTGAACGCTTCTTCAACCACGAAACCGCCTCGCCCGACGGCGACGCCAAGTCGCGCCTCATTCTTATCGCGGTCGCAACCGGAATTCCCGGGTTCATGGTTGCGCTGTATCTTTGGCCCGTCTACCATCCGTTTATCGGCTGGCCACCCGGACGGCCTCTGGATGCGGGCCCGCCACCCTATTGGCTTCAGGTCAACCACCATTTCTTCTTTGTTCTCTATTCCTTCGTCGCCATGGGCATCATTACCGTCTTCGAGTGGGATCTGTTCTTCCCTGATCTCCTCGACGTCTTTGTCCTTACCACCCTTCCCATAGCTGATCGGAGACTCTTCCAGGCCCGCGTTGCCGCCATTGCCATCTTCATCGTCGGATTTCTTCTCGACGCCAACTTCCTCGCACCTCTGGTCATTCCCGCATCCTTCGATCCGCCCAACTTGACGCGCCTGCTTACTGGACACATTGCGGCAGTCCTGGCCGGCGGGCTGTTCTGCGCGGCATTCATCCTGGCCCTGCAAGGCGTGCTTCTCTCAATCCTGGGCGAGCGCTTGTTCCGCCGCATCTCCCTTGTCCTGCAAGGAATGTCCATCTCCATCCTGCTGATGCTTCTGTTGCTCTTTCCTGTGCTTTCTGGCGCGGTTCCCGTCTTTCTCCAGTCCCGAAGCGCGTTTGTCTTCTATTGCCCACCCTTCTGGTTTCTCGGGATCTACGAGCGTCTGCTCGAAGGCCCGTCAGCTCTGCCCATTTACTCCGAACTTGCCAGGATCGGATGCGCAGCCCTGCTCACCGCCATCGTTGTAGCAGCGCTCGCCTATCCACTCGCCTACCTGCGCAGGGTGCGCCAGCTCGTGATTGGCCCCGGCACCCATGACACGCGTAACTGGGTTGCGCGCCCCTTGCACGGCATTCTCCACGCCACGCTGCTTCGGACGCCCGTGCGCCGTGCCGTCTTTCACTTCATCAGCCAGACCGTGATGCGGGTCCAGCGCTATCGCATCTATCTGGTCCTTTATGGAGGAGTTGGCCTCTCCATCGTCGTTGCCAGCGTCCTGCGCCTCTCGGCCGCGCACGGCCAGGTCCGTGTCGGAGTCTCCCCGGATGGCATCCGCGCAGCCATCGCGATCGTTGCTTTCTGGACCATCGCCGGCCTCCGTATGGCTTTCGTCTCGCCCGGCAATCGCCAGGGAAGCTGGGCCTTTCGCATCGTTCATGGCCGGCCCTCGCTTCTGAGTACCGCTATGGAACAATTACAGGCCGCCAAGCTTTGGGTGCTCCTTTGGGCAGCAATTACGACCTTCATCGCCTGGTTCGCCTTCCGCTCCGTCGCGCCTCCTGAGCTGCTCACCTGGCCTGCGATGGCAAGCCTCCTGCTGGTCGCCGCAGGCATCTGCCTGCTCCTTACCGATATCTTCTTCCTCAACGTCAAGACCGTCCCTTTCACCGGTGACACGGCGCGGGAGCAGCCCAACCTGGCCATGACCCTGCTTAAATACTTCACATTCTTTCCCGTCATAATCGGGCTCCCGGTTGCAGCTCAACCATGGATTCAGGCAAGCGTCCGGCACTTTGTCGTAGCCGTAGCCGCCATCGTCCTGGCTCATCTGGCGCTCCGCGTACTCCACCGGCGCATGATCCAGGACCACTGCAATATGCCCGGCCTCGAAGACGATGAAGAGGACTTCCCCATGAAGCTCGGACTCCGCTACTGAAGGAAACAAAACCACTTGCGAACCAGCGACGCTGGCCCTAAACCAAATCTAAAAGTGAATCTAATGTTAAATCTGATAATCTGATTTTATGAGTGTGAGTAATATCACCGTCACAGAGGCCTCCCGAAGCTTTGCCGACTGCATCAATCGTGCCTACTACCAGGGCATGACCTTTGTCCTGCACAAGAATGGCGTTCCCGTGGCTCGCATCCTTCCCGAAGAGCGCAAACCGACCACGGGGCAGGAGCTGGCGGCGACGCTTCGAGAAGCGCTCAAAGACGTCCACCTAGGCAAGCAGGAGGCCACTGCCTGGCTCCACGACCTCGAACAGGCTCGAAGAACCCAGCGAACGCCGGTCAATAAATGGCAATCCTGATCGACGCCGATGTCCTCCTCCAGGCTGAACGAGGCCTCTTCGACCTCGAGGCATGGCTCAGCTCCCAACCGCTCGAGGAGTTCAAGCTGGCAGCCATTACCGTCGCCGACCTTTGGTATGGGGCGGAGAGCGCATCCGGCACGCACGGTGCGGCCCGGCAGAGATTTGCGCAACAGATTGGAGCTTCCTTCGACGTGGTCCCCTATACAAGGGAAACGGCGATCGAACATGCGCGGCTTCGAGCCGAGCTCGCCTCCGGCGGTCAAATGATCGGCTCAAACGACCTCATTCTCGCGGCCACGGCCATTCAAACGGGACACGCAGTGGCAACGTTCCAAAAGCGCCGCTTTCCCGCGGTGAAGGGTCTGAACTTCATCGAGCCTATTCCGCAGGCCTCGCGAACCTGATCGCCGGGCTGCATCCAGGGTGCCCCACCGGCTATACTCGGCCTTTTGAGGTGTAGCTGCGGGCAACCATGGCTGCGCCAGCGGAGATTCCCGTCTTGCCCTCAACCCGTCGTGGCTTTTTGAAGTCGCTTTCCAGAACCGCTCTGGTTCTATCGCTCGAAGATGTTCTCCGCCTGGCTCGGCCCGCATTCGGCGAGCAGGCAGTTCCAACCCAGAAGCCCTCAGGCAGCGCCCGCCAGGCATATGAAGCTCCAGTCCGCCCGGCCCCAAAGGGGCTGCCGTCGCCTGTCATCGGAACGCCTCTCGGCGTCCAGTTCACCGATGTTGCCAAGCAGGCCGGTCTCCACGTCGAAACCATCTTCGGCGGCGAACATCGCAACAAATATCTGCTTGAGACGACCGGGTGCGGCGCCGCCTTCTTTGACTATGACCAGGACGACTGGCTCGACATCTTTCTTGTCAATGGCTGGCGCTTTGAGGGTTTTCCCAAGGGCCAGGAGCCTGTCTGCCACCTCTTTAAGAACAACCGTGACGGCACCTTTACAGATGTGACCCTCAAGGCTGGTCTTGCCCGCTCCGGCTGGGGCCAAGCCTGCTGTGTGGGCGACTACAACAACGACGGCTGGAACGATCTCTTCGTCAGCTACTACGGCCAGAACGCTCTCTTCCGCAACAATGGCAACGGGACCTTCACTGAAGTTACGAAAGAAGCAGGCTTGCTCCAGAACCGCCTGCGCTGGAATTCAGGCTGCACTTTCCTCGACTACGACAAAGACGGCCACCTCGATTTGTTCGTAGGCAACTATATCGACTTCGACGTGAAGACCGCCCCGCTCCCGGAAGACGCCAACTGCACCTATAAAGGAATCCAGGTGGCCTGCGGCCCTCCCGGTCTGGAAGGCGGCAAGAACCTGCTCTACCGCAACAACGGCGATGGCACGTTTACCGACGTGAGCGAGAAGGCCGGCATGATCGGCACACTCGGCACCTACGCCCTTTCGGCCGCGGCCGCCGACCTGGACAATACTGGCTGGCCCAACATATACGTGGCCAACGACTCGACCTCCGCCACCTATTACGTCAACCAGAAAGACGGCACATTCAAGGACGAAGCCATTGAAGCCGGCGTCGCCTACTCGCCCGACGGCAAGCCACAAGCCGGCATGGGCGTCTCCATTGGCGACTACAACCGCGACGGCCTCCTGGACATCGTCAAGACCAATTTCGCCGGCGACACCGACTCTCTCTATATGAATCTCGGCGATGGTTCCTTCGACGACCGGACCTACCAGGCGGGCCTGGGCGTCAACACCCGCCTGCTCGGCTGGGGCATCAGCTTCATCGACATCGACAATGACGGCTGGCTCGACATTCTCGTCTCCAATGGCCACGTCTATCCAGAAGTGGACGGAACCCAGGTGGACGCCGCATACGCTGAGCGCAAGTATCTCTACCGCAACCTGCGCAACGGCCAATTTGAAGACGTCAGCCTCATCGGCGGCAATGGAATCACTGCGGCCGTTCCGGCACGCGGCTTTGCCATCGGCGATTACGACAACGACGGCAACATGGACGCCGTTGTGAACTGCGTGAATTCTGCACCCCAGCTTCTCCGCTGCGAATCCGCATTGAATCGCAGTTGGATCAAGATTCGCACTGTGGGCACAAAGTCCAACCGCACTGGCATCGGCGCGCGATTGAAAGTCGTCGCCCAGACCGGGACACCCGTCTTGACCGCCAAGCCAGGATCGCCCCTTGTCCAGATCGAAGAGGTTCGTTCCTGCAATGGCTACTTCTCGGCCAGCGATCTACGCATTCATTTTGGACTGGGCGACGCCAAAAAGGCAGACCTGGTCGAGATTCGCTGGCCCTCCGGCATTGTCGACACCTGGAAAGATCTGGAGATCAATCGTCTCTACGTGCTCGAAGAGGGCGGAAAAGTCCTCAAGTCCGACGATTTTTCGGGTTCCAGAAAGAAATCCTGACCGCCGTCATCAAATCGGAAAACAAAGCTGCGCCGCAATCCAATCGCCCTTGGCGAACCGCTTCCCGGTTCTGCACTGCCAACTTCCCGCAGCAACCCGCGCCTCTGCAGCAACCTGCCGACCTCGCCCGTTTGCAGACCAAAAGAAATTGTCATACCTAAGACCCGGACCGAACTCGATAGGCCGTTGTCGAAACTGCTTTTTGAGGGTCCGCAGCTCTCCCATGAACCTGTCTAGCGTTCTGCCCCGAGTTCTGCATAGGATCGCGTCCTCCGAACATCCGGAATGCAATCGCCCCATCAAAATCAACCATTTGGTGTATCGATATGCGGTGAAAACCGAGTAGACGCATACGAGACCGAACCAGCACCCTTTTCACCGATCCGCGACACGCTGACGCGTCCCCCGTTAACTGAATCGATATATCATTTCAGTGAGATTTGTTCCCTAACGAGTCGACGATAATACGGTAACAATACGTTCCGGGAAGAAAACTTCAATCCGTGAACCGGATGGGGAGAATACAGGAATAATGCACTAAATCGCTTTATACATAGGGCTTAGTTCTACAATACAACGGAACTTCACACCTGTGGAAATATGCGTTATGGGAATGTAAATGTTTCCAAGTAATGATATATCGTATTTACGCTCAATCCCTATTTTTTTTTTGCTCTTTCCCGTTGACAGCCTCCAATCTCCTTGCTATCGTTTCGGTTGCTCCGGAGAATGCTTTTTTGGCGCCCTCAAGCTGGAATCGGGATGCGGCAACTCCGGAACTTTAGCTCGCTCTGCCATCGCGGCTGGTGAGCCTTGCGTGCCGGTAGACGGGTTCCAATCCGCTCGGCAGGTGGATAGACCACAAGTTCACACATAAAAACAGAAACACCTTCAGGAGACCGCATGAACAAGAGTTTTCGTACCGCCCTTGCGCTGGGGCTTTTTGCCTGCGCGAGCCTTCTGCTCACATTGCCGGCCGCTGCGCAATCGGTCTATGGATCGATCTTCGGCACCGTGACAGATAAGACCGGGGCCGCCGTACCAGGCGCCACGGTCACCGTTAAGGACGAGGCCAAAGGCACCGTCGTTAACGTAACCTCCAATGGATCCGGCGACTACAGCGTCCCCCACCTTATCCCGGACGTCTACGACCTCAAGGTCACCGCCAAGGGCTTCAAATCCTTCGAGACCAAAGGAATTTCGGTCGAGGCCGATACCGCTCCCCGCATTGACCCTACCCTCGAAGTGGGCGGCGGCTCTGAAACGGTCGAAGTCAACGCGGACACACAGCCCTTGCTGAAGACTGAAAACAGCGACGTTTCAACTGTCTTCGATGAACAGCAGGTCTCCAGTCTTCCGGTTGGCGATCAGAATTTTACCAATCTACAACTCCTGCTTCCCGGCGCTCAGCTTCTCGGCTGGTCTCACGCCGCCGATGAAAATCCTCAGGGTTCCAAGCAGATTCAGGTGGACGGCCAGGCCTTCGGCGGAACCGCCTTCGAGCTGGACGGCACTGACAACCAGGACCCGATCCTGGGCATCATCGTCATCAACCCCGCCATGGATGCGGTGACTGAAACCAAGATCACCACGCAGAACTTCGATGCCGAGTTGGGCAAGGCAGTCTCCGCGGTCGTTACCGCTCAGACTCGGTCCGGCACCAACAACTTCCACGGCAGCGTCTACGACTTCCGCACCGGCAACGCCAACTATGCCCGCGACCCCTATAGCGTGACGCCCGGCCCCGTGAGCCTGACCAACCCCAGCGGTTTGCCGCCAGGATTGAAGAATCGCATGGGCGCGTCTATCGGTGGCCCGATTCTCAGGGAGAAGGCGTTCTTCTTCTTCAACTATGAAGGCCAGCGCCAGAAGATCGGAACCTCGGCCACGGATACGCTCCCGACCAATCTGCTTACCACAACCGCGTTGGGCACCAACACCAACAGCCCAGCCCAGGTGGCAGCAGGATACAAAGGGGCGGATTTCAGCGAATATGACAGCGCGTCACCGGCACCAGGCACCTCCGGAATTCTCTACGTGACTACCGCTGCCCAGTCGGCTGCCGCAGGTGTTCCGATCGGTAGCCCGTTCCCGCACAACGTGATTCCTGCCTCACTGCTCTCCCCCCAGACGCTCGCCCTGCTTACGCTTATTGCGCCCTATACCACCGGCATCGGATTGGGCCAAGGCACCGGCGACGTGGACGGGCTGGATGAGAACTTCAAGGAGAGCGGCACCGGTCTCTTCAACAGCAACCAGTACACGGAGCGCATCGACTACACCATCAATCAGAAGATGCACGCCTTCGAGCGCTTTTCGCGGTTCTACGACATTCTCTCCGGCGCGGTCATGTTCGGCCCGGCCGGCGGTCCCGGATTCGGTATCAACAACTATGGCGGCAACTCGAACGGCGCCAATGACAGCCTGGCCTCCGGCATGGATATCGCCATCAGCCCCAAGCTGCTCACGGACTTCCGTCTGGGCTACTACCGCTACAACGTGATTGACACCAAGCATGACCAGGGCACCGAATTTGCTACACAACTGGGTATCCCGGGCATCAACATCGGCGGCAATATCACCTCCGGCGCGCCTGGGTTCAACATCAGCGACGTCCCCGGCGGCGGCGGCGGCACCAACGGCACGGTCTTTGGCGACGGCCTTGGTATCAACCGTTGCAACTGCCCCCTCACAGAGCGCGAAGACCAGTTCCAGATCGTCAACAACTGGACCCGGATCATCGGCAACCACTCCGTCAAGGTTGGCGCCGACCTTCGCTACGGCCGCAACCTGCGCGTGCCTTCCGACAGCGACCGCGCCGGCCAGCTTAACTTCACCGCCAACCAAACTGAGAATCCGTCGAACGGCACAAACGGTAACACCCTGCCCCAGGGCGGTCTCGGATTCGCTGGCTTCCTCCTCGGTGACGTCAACAGCTTCAGCCGTTACGTCTCCACATCTACCAACGCCAAGGAATTCCAGAAGCGTACCTTCTTCTACGGTCAGGACACCTGGCGCGTCACCAAGTCCATCACCCTCAACCTCGGCCTTCGCTGGGACCTCTACTTCCCAGAGTCGGTCAATGGTCCCGGCAACGGCGCCTTGCTGAACATCAACGACGGCTATCTGCACGTTGCCGGCATCGGCGGCGTTCCCTCCGATCTCGGATGGAGTGTAGACAAGGCCAAGCAATTCTCGCCGCGCATTGGCGTCACTTACCAGCTCGATCCCAAGACCGTCGTTCGCGCCGGATACGGGCGCAGCTTTGACACCGGTGTATTCGGCTCCATCTTTGGCCACACCGTCACGCAGAATACCCCGGTCCTGGCCAACCAGTCGTTGAACTCACCCTCAAACACGGGTTATGCCTTCACCCTGGCAGCGGGCCCGGTTGCCTATACGGCTCCTGCGGTTCCCGCCAACGGGCTGCTGCCCAACCCCGGTTCGCAGGTTGACTCCAGCTCCCGTCCCAACCCGCTTCACCTGACCACCATCGATGCATGGAACCTCAGCGTGCAACGGGCTTTGACGCCAACTCTCTCGTTGACCGTGGCTTATGTGGGCAACAAGGGAACCCATACCCTGGGTGACGGTGACAGCAACGGCACCAATCCGAACGAGGCGGCCGTCAATTTCCCCGGGGCAAACAGCATTACAGGGCAGGCCCTGCACTTCGATCCGAGCGTACCGGCCGGCACGATTGCGGCCAACGGCGGAACCTCCACCAATAACCTCCTGCAGCGCTATTTCGCAGCCAAGCTGCCAGCCTGCTCCGACGCCAATTATGTTTCACCGGGTTCACCCTATCCCGCTTACCCGCTCCCCGCAGGGGCTTGCGGCTGGACGCAGGGCATCGCGTACAGAGGCGACGACCAGAACACCGAATTCGACGCCTTGCAGGTCAACCTGGCTCAGGCAATGAAGCACGGGCTCTCAATGAACGCCAACTACGAGTGGGCCAGCGCCTTTGACGAGGAGTCAGGCTTCTACACCTGGAGCCACTCCATCACCCATGGCCGCGACAGCAACGTTCGCAACCAGCAGCTCACCTTGTATGGCAGCTACGACCTACCCTTCGGCAAGGGCAAGCAGTACCTTCCCGGCGCCAACCACGCAACCGACCTGATCGTCGGCGGCTGGCAAATCAGCGAAGTGTCGAATTGGTCGGGCGGCCTGCCCTACACCCTGGGCTACAACGAGAGCGGCAGCAACATCAACGACGGACCTGGAGATCCCAGCCAATCCAAGAAAATGTCAACCAGTCTCTCTGCATTCAACCCCAATTCCAAGTCGCGGTGCTTCTTCGACTGCCCAGGGACCACGCCGCATAGCCTGGGCGATGGCACCTTCCTTAACCCCGGTTTGGACACCTTCGGCAACTCGGGCATCAACACCTATTTTGGCCCCAGGTTCTTCTCCACAGACCTCGCTCTCACCAAGGCATTCACGATTTGGGAGAATGTGGTCACCAAGTTCCGCATGGACGCTTTCAACGCCTTTAACCACATCACCGCAGGCAACCCGAATGGCAGCATTGAAACGGGCGGCGGCATCGGTGGTGAGGGTGGCGGTTGCGGACAGGGCAACGATTGCGGTCCGCGTCAACTTGAGTTCTCTCTCCACGTTCAGTTCTAACTTGAGAGAGGAGCCGCAACAAACCTGGAGGGGAGCTTCGGCTCCCCTCTTTCTTTTCACATCGACGAAGGTCGAACAACTGTCCGCCATTCTTGCCGTAAACTCAAAGTCAAGGCTCCTCCATGCAGCGCAGATGTCTTATCGCTTTTCTTCTCGCACTTTTCAGCCTGCCCATCCACGCCCAGGCCCCGCAGGCTAGCAACCAGTCCACCGGCCCGGCGCAGGCAACCACCCCGACCCCCTTTGAGGTTGCCCAGGATCTCGCCGCCAAAGGCCGGCTCGACAAGGCGCTTGCGCTGCTTGACCAGCTGGCTGCACAGACTCCGGAACAGGCTGGTGTTGAGCGGTTGCGCGGCATCATCTTCTACCAAAAAGAAACACTCCCAGAGGCGATTCAAGCATTCACCAAGGCCGCGGCACAGGACCCCGATGATCGCGAGTCCACGGAGATGTTGGGCGTAAGTCTCTTCCGTACCGGCCGCTCTTCTGATGCCCTCCCGTATCTTGAAAAAGCACACGCCACCGTAATCCGCGCCAATATTGATCCGGAGTATGTTCTTGGCCTTTGCTATGCCGATGTGAAGCGCTACGACGACGCGCGCCACGCGTTTGCAACCCAATACGGATTTCCGCCCGACTCCGCCGAAGCTTATCTTCTTGCGGCACGGCTGTTCCTGCGCCGCGAGTTCGTCGGTGAAGCGGTTGTCCAGGCTCGCATGGCCATTCAAATGAACCCTGCGCTACCGCTGGCGCACCAGCTTCTCGGCGAGGCTGCTCTGGCCAAGGGCGACACTGCCGGCGCCATCCTCGAACTGGAGGCGGAGCGGAAAATCAATCCATTGAGCGGAACCCTGTATGACCGGCTCGGCGACGCTTATCTTCGCAACGGGCAATATACCGACGCCCAGCAGGCCCTGGACCGCGCCGTACTTCTTGAGCCCAGCGCGACAGCTCCCTACATCCTTCTGGGCCAAACGTTCCTAAAGCTTAGCCAACCCGTCCAGGCCCTCCATTATCTCGACCACGCTGCAAAGATGGACCCCTCCAACTACATCACCCACAACCTGCTCGCTCAGGCCTACAAAGCGACCGGTCAGGTGGCCGAGGCCAACCGCGAGTTCCAAATGGTGGTCGACCTGCAGAATAACGACAAGCCGCGGCCTGCGGGAAAATAGATCATGCACGTGCATCGCAGCGGCCCTTCCTCGTTCCTCGCCTTTCTTCTCGCAGTTGTGCCGGTCCTGATTACGGTGCAGGCGCAAACCCCGCAGAAGCCTGAATCGCTCAAGCGTGCCGATGCCGCATTCCGCGCCGGCTTTGCAGCCATGCAAGCGGGAAAACTCAATGAGGCCAGAACGCAATTTGCCCTCGCGGCCAAACTTGCTCCACAGATTCCCGAGGGCCACGAAGCACTCGGTGAGGTGCTCATCGAGTTGAACAGACCGGCAGAGGCCATCCCGGAGTTCGAAGCTGCTCTCCATTTCAAACCCAACGATCAAGGGTTCGAGTCCAATCTTGCACTGGCCTATGCAAAGGTTGGTGATTTGGCCAGAGCGGTCCCGCTCTTCAGCGCTGCGTACAGCGCTTCGCAACGGCCCGGCGGGCAGCCCGTCGACTCTGATTTCTGCGAAGCCTATGCCCGCGCTCTCGCCGCCACTGGCAGAGGCGCCGAGGCCACCGTCCTGTTTCAAGCTGCGGTCGACCGCGGCGCCTCCAGCGCGGAAATCTTCGATGCCATCGGCTCACTCTACGCCCAGTCGAACAACTGGAGCCAGGCGCAGCCGCAGTTCGAACGCGCTCTTTCCATCGACGGAACCTACGTACTCGCTCGTATCCATCTCGGAATCGTCCAGCGCCAGCGGCGCGATCTCGAAGGCGCGCTCGCCTCTCTGCAAGCTGCAGTCGCCGCCGCCCCGGCCAACGCTCTAGCCCAGTCGGAATACGGGCGCACCCTTGAGGCCGCCGGTCAGGATGATGCTGCGACATCGCACCTGGAAGAAGCCATCAGGCTCGATGCCGATCTTCCCGGTGTGCAGAACGAATTGGCCATGGCTTTGCAACGCCAGGGCCGTCAGCAGGAAGCTATTCCATGGTTTCAGCAGGCCGTTCAGCGCGAGCCCCACAACATCAGTGCTCTCACCAATCTCGGCCTCGCACTTACGCTCACCGGCAAGGCCAAGGAAGCGCTTGACGATTTCAAGAAGGCCATGGCCGCCGCTCCGTCCGATGCAACCCTTCTCAAGGATCAGGGCGTTGCGCACGTCCAGCTCTCCGCGTTTGATGAAGCCATCGCAGACTTCCAGGCCGCGCTCGCCATCGATCCCAACGACTCTCAGCTTCACTACGACCTCGGCCTGGTCTACAAGTTCAAGGACCGAGTAGACGACGCCATCGCCGAGCTCACCAAAGCCGGCCAGATGGACCCCACGCTTCAGGACCCTCCGTACACACTCGGCATTCTGTACATGCAGATCGGCAAGCTCGACGATGCTGTTGTCGAGTTGAAGAAAGCTGTAGACCTGCGCCCGGAGAACGGCGATGCCTGGGCCATCCTGGGCAGTACCCTCAAGCAGGACTCACGCCTCGACGAAGCCCGCGATGCGCTTGAGAAGGCCATCCCGCTTCTTCCGGGGCAGCCAGGTCCTCGCGTCACACTCGCTGGAGTGCTGGCTGAGCAAGCCGGCGCTGACACCGAGGCAGCGAACGCTGCTGAAGCCGCCGGGGACCAGCAGAAGGCCGATCAATTGCGTGCCGAGGTGAAGGAACTGCGCGCCCAAGCCGCCGAACTGCGCCGCCAGGGAGCAGATCTGGCCCGCGGCGCGGTCAGCCGCCAAAAGGCCAACTTCGCCATGAACGCCGGCAACCAGCTCCTCCTCAGGGGCCAGATCGCCGATGCGGTAGCGCGGTATCAGGAAGCCATCGCCGCCGATCCTACATTCGCCGAGCCGCACAACCAGCTCGCCATGGCCTATGACCGCCAGGGCCGCGCCGACGATGCCGCCAACGAGCGCGCGAAAGCATCGAGCCTCGCCGCATCAAAGTAGAATGCGCCTTCGCAAAGCCGACCGATCGAAGCTGTGTTCTCACTCTGACGGCAGCAACTGGCGCTCACACGTGCGCCAACTCGCATACGCAGCATCCAAAACCTGTTGGTTATGCAACCCATCCGCGCCTGTCGCCCGATACTCGCCGCGGCCCTGCACCCAGTCTGAAAACGAGTCCAGCATGCGCGTGTAGGCGTCTCTATTGGAGACGGTCTTCCGATCCACAACCTTCCCCGCCCGCCAAAGCTCCACATCCACATCGTTGTCTACCGACAGTCCATATTGGCTGACAATCGTCCCGATCTCCCCTGTCACCTCAATCAGCGATCGATAGGCGCCGCGTGAGGTCACCGTCACCGTCCCCATGGCACCGGCGCTGAAATCCAATCCGATGGCCGCATAAGCCTCCACCGGGCCCGACTTCTCATCCGCGCGCGCCAGCGTATTCACCTGGGCTACGCGGCTGTTCAGCGCGAAGCGCAGCGCATCGATGCAATGAATCGCCACATCGCCGATCGGTCCTCCGCAGGCCAATGCCGGGTCATAAATCCACTTCCGCGGACTGGTCTCCGCCGCGTAGCAGAACTGCGAATTTGCCAGCACCGGTTTGCCGATCCGTCCCTCCGCAATCCACTCCCGCATCGCCTCAATGCTGTAGTTGTAGCGCATGTTCTGCGCCACGCCCAGCAGTTGCCCGGCGGTATTTGCCGCAGCCAGCATCTGCTCCACCTCCTCCGCGCTCATCCCGAGTGGCTTCTCGCACAACACCGGCTTTCCTGAGGAAAGCGCCAGCAGCACGTGGGGCAGGTGCAGCGCATCCGGCGACGTCACAAACACAACATCGATCGACGGAGAGGCGCACAGCTCCTCCGCCGTCGCAAAAACCTCGGAGATCCCATACTCACGCGCGTCGGCCGCCGCCTTCTGCAAGTCGCGCCTCCACAATCCCGCCAACACCGAAGCGCGCGCCCCCGGAAACGCCGGAACCAGGCGCTTCGCGCAATGGTGACCAAAACCCAGTAATCCGTAACGAACCATTCGACCTCTCCACTACTGAGCTTAATGCGTTGGGATGCAAACCCACTGCCGACAGGTGGCTTGATGCACATCCCTGCCCCGCGCCGTTCCGTTATCATCGTTGGTTTCGAAAGGAAAGCCTATGGATCGGCGTTCATTTCTGTGCCAGGCTGCGGCCGCTGGAATCCCCCTGGCTGGCGCGTCAGGACCCTTGATTCCGGCAGCCGACGCCGAGACTTCAATCGGCTTTGATCCTTCCCACACCCCGTTAGACAGGCAGCCTCCAGAAAGCGCACAACGCATCGAGAAAGCCGCCGCTGCCGCCTTGTCGATGCAGCGCCGCGATTGGGAGCAGGGCATCCTCGCCCAGGCCATGCTCGAGGCGAATCGCCGCGAGCAGCTCATTCTGCTCACCAAATCGGCCATCGTGCAACAGACGCCCGACGGCCGCCTCGGCGTGGTGGTCTCCGGCGGCACCACCGACCCGGCCATGGGCGGCCCAGCCTACGCGGAAGCCGCCGGGTGGACGGCCGACCCACAGATCCAACGGGCTGTTGACAGGCTGCTCGTCTGGATACGATTCAAGGCCCCGCGCAGCTCGGATGGCGTTCTTTACCACGTCTTTGAGGCGCCAGAAATCTGGTCCGACGGGTTCAACAGCGCCCCTCCGTTCCTTGCCGCCATGGGCCACTACGACGAAGCGCTGACCCAGATCGAAGGCTATCGCCACCGGCTCTGGAACCCGAAGAAGAGACTGCTCGCCCACATCTGGGACGATGGCAAGCATCAGTTCAAGGACGCCAACTTCTGGGGCGGAGGGAATGGCTGGGCCGCCGCAGGCCTGGCGCGCGTTCTGCGCAGCCTGCCCCAGGACCGCAGCCAAGCCCGCGAGCTCGTCGCCGTGTTTTGCCGCGACATCATTGACGGCTGCCTGCAACATCAGCGCCCCGATGGCCTGTTTCACGATGTCGTAGACCAGCCGGCCACCTTCGTCGAAACCAACCTCGCGCAGATGCTCGCCTACTCCATTTATGAAGGCGTCCGCGCCGCCTGGCTTCCCGCCGGTTACAAAGCCCATGCCGACAAAATGCGTACCGCTGCCCGCGCCAAAATGGACTCATCCGGCTTCATCCAGGGCGCATGCGGCGCACCCGACTTCGACCGTCCCGGCGTCTCGACCGAAGCGCAGGCCTTCTGCATCCTGATGGAAGCCGCGGGCAGCAAGCTGGAACCCGCGCATCCCTCGTAAAGGTCACCCACCGTTGCGCCAGGCTCTATTTTCCAATGCAGAAGGTAGAGAAAATCAAATTCAAAATATCGTCGGATGTCGTTTGCCCGGTGAGTGAGTCCAGCGCCCACAACCCCCGGTAAAGGTCCAGCAGAATCATCTCGTGTGGAATTCCGCTGGCATTGGCCTGCGCAGCGTCGCCCAGCGCGGCCAGCGCCGTCGTAATCGCCTGGTGGTGCCGCAGGCTCGTCAGCATCCCCGGCTCCGCAGCCGCTCCGCCCGTCGCCAGTGCCAGAATCCGCTCCCGCAGTGCGGCAATTCCCTCGCCCGTCAGCGCCGAAGTCCGCAGTGCTGGAATACCCTCTACCTCCGCAGCCGCGGTCTCCGCCAAATCGCATTTGTTTACTGCAACCAGCGCAGGACGGTCCTGCACCGCTTCCAACAGCCGGAACTCCTCGTCGTTCAACTTCTTTGTGGCGTCCAGCACCACCAGCACCAGTGCGGCATCGGCCAGAGCCTCGCGGCTGCGTGCAATGCCCATTTGTTCCGCCTCTTCAAGTCCCTCGCGCAGTCCCGCCGTGTCTACCAGCTCCAGAGGAATACCGTCGAGGGAAATCCGCTCCGTCACCAAGTCCCGCGTCGTTCCGGGCTGGGCCGTCACAATCGCCCGATCCCGCTCCACCAGCCGGTTGAACAGAGAGCTTTTGCCCACGTTCGGCCGGCCCACAATGGCCAGCGTCAGCCCGTCATGCACAATTCGTCCCCGCGCGAACGATGCCTCCAGAGCCTTCAGCGGCGGCGTCAGTTCCCCAATGCGCCGCGCAATCTCCTCCTCCGGTGCCACGTCCACGTCGTCCTCGGCAAAGTCGATTCCCGCCTCGAGCAGCGCGATCAGCTCCACCAGCCCCTGCTTCGCCGGGCCCACGCGCCGGCTCAGCGCTCCGCCCATCTGGCTGGCCGCCTGGCGCGCCTGTGTCAGCGTCTGCGCCTCAATCAGATCCCGCACCGCCTCTGCCTGGGTCAAGTCCAACCGCCCGGCCAGAAACGCGCGCTGGGTAAACTCGCCAGGCTCCGCCAGCCGCGCGCCCAGGTCCAGCGCCCGCCGCAGCAGAAGCTCCAGGACCACCGGAGACCCATGCGCCGCAATCTCTACCAAATCCTCAGCGGTGTAGGAGTTCGGAGCGCCAAACCACGTCACCAGCGCCTCATCGATGCGCGACGCTTCCTGCCCCGCGGCCTCATTTTCTGATGCGTCCAGCACATCTGCCAGCCGTGCGCGCCCGTGCTCCAGTGGTTGCCGCAGCCTCACGAGCTGTGCCGCAATCTCCGCCGCACGCGGCCCGCTCAGCCGCACGATCCCAATTCCACCCCGCCCCGGCGGCGTCGAGATCGCGGCGATGGTGTCCGTAACCGCCTCAGGCTGTGCGGCAAGCGCTGCTTCGCGAATGGTCTCTTCGTTGGCCATGCGTCGGACTCTATTGTAGGCAACTCACCCTTGGCCAGTTCCCGAGAAACTCACGGGCTCAAAATCTCAGGCGTGGCGCAATCGATTGACCATTGCGTCCCGGTATAATTTCTCCAGGTCCCAGAAATCTCTTGATCCGCAATCCTGTGTCATCCCAGGCTCCCCACTTCCGCCCCCAGGGCCAAGTGTTCGTGAACCGCCATTCCGATCCGAAGCGTCCTTCCCACTCAGCAGTCTCCCGTGGGTTAGCGCGCCTGATTCTCTTGCTGCTAACCATCGCTCCGCTGCCGTTGGGAGCTTTGCGGGCGCAACAGCCCGCGGCGACGGCGGTTTGGCAAGGGGTCCTGCGCGACACTGCCGGCGCACCCATAGTCGGCGCGAGAATCCGTCTTGGCGCTATGACCGCTGGCGGGGAGGGGGTTAGCGCCGCCGACGGCCAGTTCGCCCTCGCCGCCCTGCCTACCGGCCAGTACCGGCTCACCGTCCAGTCCGCCGGCAACACATTCGACTACGCCCAGCCCATCGATCTCATTCCCGCAGCGCCCCGCGTGCTCATCACGCTATCCGCCCGCGGCGAACTCACCGTCGCCCAGCTCAAGACCCAGGGCGCCACGGGCGGCGAGGAGCTTTCCAGCGCGGCCGTCAGCGAGCTGCCCCTCAACAAGCGCGACTTCAGCTCCCTGCTGTTACTTGCCGCGGGCACTATGACCGACGCCAACGGTGCCACCAACTTCACCGCCCAGTTCGCCATCAACGGCCAGCGTGGCGTCGAAGCCACCTTCGCCATGGACGGCGCCGACATCAGCGATCCGGAGATGGGCGGGTCCACCTTCTCCAACTTTGACGTTGACGCGGTAGAGGGCATCGACTCCAGCTCCGGCTGGATGCCCGCCGAAATCGGCCGCGGCGCCGCCGGATTCACCAATATCCACACCCGTTCCGGCGCCAGTGGATTTCATGGATCCGTCTTTGAGTTCGTCCGCAACTCGGCCTTCGACGCCCGCAACTACTTCGACCACCCTACGCCCGCCTATCCCGGGCGCATCCCGCCGTTCCGCCGCAACGAGTTCGGTTTCACCAACGGCGGTCCCATCTTCTTGCCTCACCTCTACGACGGCCGCAAGCGCACCTTCTACTTCTTCCAGTACCAGGGCTTCCGCCAGGTTCTCGGCACCACGCAGGTCATGCCCTTGCCCACCCCGTCCGAGCGAGCGGGCATCGATCCCGTCACCTATGCCGATGGCAGCACCGATACTCTGACCGTCCCGGTCGACTCTTCCATCGCCGCTGTCCTCGCGCGCTATCCCTTGCCCAACGACCCCACCGGCCCCTACGCCGCCCGCACTTACGCCACAGCCTCCAAGGTAGCCACCGACGCGGACCAGTTCTCCATTCGCCTGGACCACAAGTTCTCGTCGAAAGACCAGTTCCTGGCCCGCTTCAACTTCGACAACCTCACCGGCCCCACCACGAACCCCGACCAAACCGCCGTCGATCCAGCCTTCGGCATCCAGTACATCGACCGCCAGCGCAACGTCATGGGCTCCTGGATCCGCACCGCTACGCCGCACCTGACCTTCGAGTCGCTCATCAGCATCACACGGTCTACTCCCGGATTTCCCACCAGCGATCCCGTCGATCCAGCCGTCAAATTCAACGATGGTCTCTACGAAGCGTTCAACTCCGCCGGAGGCTCTGTGATGCAGGCCTACGGCAATCTCTTTCACGGCAGCGAGAATGTCTCATTCGTCAAGGGAAGCCACGCCTTCAAGCTGGGCGCCGAAGTCCGTCTGAATCGCGACACCACATACTTTGGAATCAGCCCCAACGGCGAATACGACTTCGGCGGAGGCACGGCCTTTGCCACGGAGGCAATCCCCTCGCAGAGCGGCACGCACAACATCAACGTGGGTGATCCGCTGCCGGACACGCTCTCCGGCTTTCTCTCCGGCAGTTCCTTTGTCTACACAGTCGCGCTGGCGCCCAGCTTCATCTCCGGCGGCCAGCACATCGGCCCCGCTGCCATCAGTCGAAACAATGTCAACGCTTACTTTCAGGACACGTGGAAGATCACCCCCACGTTCACCCTCGATTACGGCATCCGCTGGGAGCTCTACACGCCTATTACCGAGCGCGCACGCCGCACTGGCGGCTTTCAGACCATTGATGGCGCCCAGCAGTACGTTGTGAACCCTCAGCCCGGCTATCGCACCGACTGGAAGGCCTGGGCTCCGCGCATCCAGGCCTCCTGGCAGGTCACGCCAAAATTCTCCGCCCATGCCGGCGGCGCCATCACCACCATTCCCCCCAACATCTGGCAGGACAACTTCCTTACCGGCTCGACGCCCTTTGTTATCTATCCGCGCCTTGTCTCCGCAGCCGTCTTTCCCATTCATTACGGCTTCCAGATCACGCCCTCGCAGCTGCCCACCACGTACACGCCGCAAGGCCAGAACATCTTTCCCTCCGGGCAGACGAAATCCGTTCCTGCCAATACCGTCATGGATGTTGACCGTTTTGAGAAAGACGTGGCCGCCCTTACCCCCGGCGGTGCCGTAAGCGCGCTCAACCTCAGCGGCATCGATCCGAACTTTGGAAACGCCACGCTCTACACCTGGACCCTCGGCCTGGAGCGCAAACTCGGGAATCTCACCGGCGACGCCGCCTATGTGGGAACCGCCGCGGAAAAGCTGCCCCGCTATGGCTTTCCCAATGCCTATCCCGGCGCCAGCCCCGCCTTTGCCCCGCACACGCAGTTTGACAGCGCAGGCAACGTCATCGGTGGTTTTGGCGTGGAAAATGTCATCACCAACGACGCGCACTCGTCCTACAACGCCCTGCAAACCTCGCTGTCCGGTTCCGTGGGCCGAGGCGGTCCCGGCATCCAGGCCAGCTACACCTGGAGCAAGTCCATCGACACCACCAGCGAGGTTATCGGCGGGACGGGTTCCACCGGCGCCGTCGCCTCCGGCTTCTCCCAGAACCCCTACGACACGCACCCTGACAAGGGGCCATCGGCCTTCGATGCCACCAATTCCTTCGGTCTTAGCCTCGCTCAGGACCTGCACCTGGAAAGCGCGAACTGGCTTAGCCCCATCAGCCGCAAAGTCACCTACGGCTGGGAGCTGCTCTCGATCTCCAGCTTAAGTTCCGGCGCGCCGTTCACCGTCTTCAGCGGCATTCAGCAGACCGGCGCAGGCTCAAACGGCGTTGACCGCCCCAACCAGATCGCGGTGCCGCATCTTTCCACCGCGCGCGCCAACCGACAAGACTACTTCGGTCAAGGCGCCAACAACGCTACAGCCTTCTTCTCTATCCCGATCCATGTTCCCAGCGGCACTGGCCCCAATCAAGGCGTCTTCGGCACCCTCGGCCGCAACAGCTTCCGCGGCCCCGCCTACTACGACTACGATTTCGCTCTCATCAAGGACACGCCCTTTGGCCGCCGCCGCAGCGGCGCAGAGCGCGTCGATCTCCAATTCCGCTCGGAGTTTTTCAACCTCTTCAACATTGTGAATATGGGCCTGCCCGCGAACATCCTCAACGGCTCCGGCTTTGGTGAGATCAGCAAAACCGCCGGCAACTCAAGGCAGATTCAGTTCTCCCTCAAGCTCATTTACTAGGTCCCTCACGGCGTGATTCTGTGCGATGGCGGCGCACCTCCCAGCCAGCCGAAGCCGCCCCGTGCCCCTCCTCGCGACTTTCTTCTGTTGCAAGGGCGGGAAACCACAAAACTCCAAGGCGCGTGATCGGACCGCAAAGGTCGAACGGATGCAGCCAATGTATGCTTGCACTCGTCACTTCATTCAGTGAGGAACTTCAATGCTCCATTCCCGCTCCGCAGTTTTTGCCAGCCTGTTCGCCTTTGCCCTTGCCGCTCTGACTTCTCTCGACGCGCAGCAGCCCCACCCGGCTCCGCAACCCGCCCGCCACACCCTCGACCTGACCGTCGTCAAACCGGAGTTTGTCGGCTTCTCCTCCGAGCGTCTCGAGCGCCTTCACGCCTTAATCCAGAATGAAATCGACCAGAAGCAGCTCGCCGGCGCCGTCACCATCCTCGCGCGCCACGGCAGGGTCGTCGAGTACCGCACTTACGGCCAGCGCGACATCGCCACCGCGACGGCCATGACCAAAGACACGATTTTCCGCGACTACTCCATGACCAAGCCCGTCACCGGCGTTGCCATGATGATCCTCTACGAGCAGGGTAAGTGGCTTCCTTCCGATCCCATTTCCAAGTTCATTCCTGAATTTGCTCACCTCAAGGTCCAGAAGGGTGTCGACGCCGACGGCAAATCAATCCTCGTCGACCCCGACCACGCGCCCACCATGCGCGAGCTGCTGACTCACACCGCCGGTTTTAGCTATGGCGGCGGGAAGACCCCGGCTGACGCCATGTACCACGACCTCAAGGTCATGCAATCGGCGAACCTGCAGGAGATGGTCGACAAGCTGGCCAAGATTCCGCTGCTTTATCAGCCCGGCCAGGGCTGGCTCTACAGCAACTCCATGGACATTCAGGGCTACATAGTCGAAAAGCTCACGGGCAAATCGCTCCCGGACTTCGATCGCGACAACATCTACACGCCGCTCGGCATGCGTGACGCCGGTTTCTTTGTCCCCGAAGACAAACGCAGCCGCTTCGCCACCAACTACCACGCCAATCCGCAGGGCGAGCTCGTCGCCAACCCTGCTGGCGACTATGCAGCCCAGCCCACTATGGCATCCGGCGGTGGCGGCATGGTTTCGACAGCTGAGGACTACTACCGCTTTGCACAGATGCTGGCCAATGGCGGCGAACTCGACGGCAAGCGCGTCCTGTCTCCCTCAACCGTCAAGCTGATGACGTCAAACCACGTGCCCGCCGCCATCATGACCGGCGAATTCGGCATCGGGCTTTCGATGATTCGGCCGGGCTTTGGCTGGGGCTACGACTGTGCCGTCATCTCCGATCCGCCTGAAGCCAACCTCTCCGACGGCAAAGGCACTTTTTTCTGGGATGGCGCCGCCGGCACCTGGTTCTTCGTCGATCCCGCCAACGACATCGTCTTCGTGTCGATGATCCAGCGTATGACGAGCCCGGATAACCACGTATTGATGTACAAGAGCCACGCCGTAGTCGACCAGGCCCTCGTCGATCCATCCAAGTGAGCTGGGCATCCATCTCACCCGTTCTGTGTGCCATGAATGCACCATGCCCCATCCTTTCCGTTCTCTTGTGCGGAAAGGGTGGGAAAGAACAAAGCCAGAAGCCCAGGCCCTCCCTACTTCATCAGGTCCAACGCCACCGCCGTCATCGCCGTCACGCCGGTCGTAATTGCCGGAGCGTACACCGGCGCAAACAGCGCCGAGTGTAAGCTCGGAAGCGGCACACCGGTTTTGCGGCTCTCTTCCAGCTTCGCGGGATCGGCTGCACCCAGCCAATACATAACCCCTGGAATCTTCCCATCCAGCGTGAAAAGCCCTACATCCTCGCTGCCCATCACGGCATGGGCGTCCAACACCCGGTCCTTTCCCAGCGCTGCGACAGCAGCGGTGCGCACCCGTTCCGCCAGCGCCGCGTCGTTGATCGTCGGCGGAGTGCTCTCGGTGATTGCCACCGTCGGCATCCGGTCTTCGGGAATTCCATACCCCTCCGCAAGCCCTTTCGCCTCCCGACGAATCGCCTCCAGAATCTGGTCTCGAACGGCCATCGAATAGGTCCGCAGCGTCAGGCCCATCGTCACCTCATCGGGAATGATGTTGTTCTTCGTTCCTCCATGAATCGTTCCGATGGTCAGCACCGCCGGCTGCTGCGGATCGATCTGCCGGCTCACAATCGTCTGCGCTACCAGCACAAACTCCGCCGCCAGCACAATCGGATCCTTGCCCGCCTGCGGCGCCGACCCGTGCCCGCCAATCCCGCGAATCGTCACGTTGATCCCCGTCGAACTCGCCAGCAGCGGTCCGCCCTTCACCGCGATAGTACCGGCCGCAACATCATTTGAATCGTGCTCCGAAAGAACAAAATCCGGACGTCCGAAGCGTCCATACAAATCATCCCGAAGCATCGCTCCCGCGCCCTGGATCATCTCCTCCGCCGGCTGGCCGATGATCATCACCGTGCCGTGCCATTGGCCCTTCCGCTCCACCAGCTCTTTCGCCACGCCCAGCATCACCGTCATGTGCAGATCGTGTCCACAGGCATGCATCACGCCCACCGCCTGGCCCTGCGCATTGGTCGTCTTCACATGGCTTGCGTAGTCCAGGCCCGTCTTCTCTTCTACCGGCAGCGCATCCAGCTCCGTGCGCAGCAGCAGCCGCGGCCCCGCGCCGTTCTCCAGCACAGCAACCAGGCCCTCCGCCTGGGTTCCGTCCTGGTATTTGCCCAGATGCTCCGTCACTGTGTAACCCAGCCTCCTCAACGCCGACGCCACAAACGCGGCAGTGTGCACCTCCTGCTTAGAAAGCTCCGGGTTCTCGTGCAGATGCTTGTACGTCTCGGTCAACGCCGGCAGTTGCCGCTCGGCGGAAGCAGCCACATCGGCCGCGGTCTGTGCCGTGAGAGGCAGCGCAATGCAAGCCAGAGCGGATAAAACCAGGAAACGAGTCATTACGGGAAACCTCCTGAAAACGCGCAAGATGCACAGCAATCTACGCGCCAGCCTACCACATTCATTCCGTTCCGCGATTTTCATGGAACCGCACATCGAAATCATTCGTATTGCATTCCCATAGAAGTTAGAGTAGAGTTCTCCTATTGGTTAGCAATACAAGTTGGAAGGGAACAAACAATGGGCGACAAAACCGATGTCTGGCAGGGAACTCTGGCGCTTATGGTCCTGCGCACGCTTGAAGCCATGGGCCCGCAGCACGGCTACGGCCTGGCGCGGCGCATCGAGCAGACCAGCGGCGACCTGCTGCAACTGAACTACGGCACGCTGTACCCCGCTTTGCTGAAACTCGAGCAGGAAGGCTTCATCCGCTCCAGTTGGGGCACGTCGGAAAACAATCGCAAGGCAAAGTTCTACGAGCTCACCAAGGCCGGCCAGCGCCAGTTGAAGCGTGCCGCGGCCGAGTGGGAGCAGACCACCGCCATCCTTGCCCGCTTTCTCACCCCGGCAGAAGAAGCCTGAGGAGCCGCCGCCGATGCAAGTCAGTCAAGCTGCGAACCGATGCCGGATCGTCCCCAAGAACTCCGTGCCCCATCCTTGCGAGTTTCTTCTGTCGCAAGGGTGGGAAACCACAACCCTCGATCGACTCCACATATGAGGAGCCCCATGCGTCAGCTCCGAGCCATTGCCCTTCGCCTCGGCGGCCTCTTCCGTCCCAGCCGCTCGGAAGCAGACTTCGCCGCCGAATTAGAGAGTCACGTCGCTCTTCACGCTGAAGACGGCATCCGCGCCGGCCTCACGCCACAGGAAGCCCGCCGTCAGGCACTCATTCGCCTTGGTGGCTCAGAGCAGACGCGCCAGGCGCACCGCGAACGCCGCACTCTCCCCTGGCTCGAATCGCTCCTCCGCGATCTCGCCTACGGCCTGCGCACACTGGCCAAACACCGCGGCGCAACAGCCATTGCCGTCGTCTCCATCGGTCTCGGCATCGGCGCCAACGCCACCATCTTTTCCATGGTCAGCCGCTTCGTGCTGCGCCCCGCGCCCGTCGGCGAACCCACCACCCTGCTTGCCTTGACTACCACCCAGGAGGGCGAGCGGTGCTGCAATAACTTTCCCTATCCGGTTTACGCCGACGTCCGCGATCAGGCAAAATCCTTCTCCGGCGTTGGCGTCTACGATGAACTCGTTCCGGCCTCCATTGCAGGCGGCGGAGAGCCGGAGCGCGTTTGGGGCCAGGCCGTTTCCTCCAACTTCTTCAACGTCATTCAACTGCCCATGGTCACCGGGCGCGGATTTGCCGCCGACGAGGAACGCCAACAGGCAGTTGTACTCGGCGCGGGCCTCTGGCGCCGCCGCTTCAATGCCGATCCCGAAATCGTCGGGAAAACCGTTGTCCTCTCCGGACACGCCTTTACCGTTGTCGGCGTTTCGCCGGCGGCCTTTCACGGCATCGATCAGGTCATCATCGCGGAATTTTGGGTTCCTCTCGGAACGGAGAACGTGTTGGCGACCGGCCGGCCCGATCAAGCTTCCCGCGAGAATCACTGGCTTAATGTGGTCGCGCGCCTTGCTCCCGGGGTCACGCGCGCGCAGGCGGCGGCCGAGTTGAAAACGCTGGCCGGCCGCTTCGCAATTGCTTATCCAAAAACTGATAAAGGCAATGGATTCGCCCTCCAGCAAGCTGGGTCCTTACCGCAAAGCGTATGGCAAATGGTCTATCTGTTTCTCGCCGCTCTGGCAGTGGTTGTTCTGCTGGTCTTGACGATCGCAGGAGCCAACGTGGCCAATCTCCTCTTTGCACAGGCGGCCGCCCGGCAGCGTGAAATGGCGGTCCGCCTCGCACTTGGAGCCACACGCGCCCGCCTTCGCCGCCAGGTCCTGGTGGAAAGCCTGCTGATCGGCATTTTGGGTGGCGCGCTCGGAGTTCTTTTATCGCTTGGAGCCACGCGCGGACTCGCAACATTTCACCTTCCAGCGCCCATCCCGATCGACGTGAGCCTGGCCATCGACTGGCGTGTACTCATTTACGCATTTGCGCTCAGCATTGCGAGCGGGTTTCTTCTCGGTCTCGCGCCGGCCTGGGCAGCCTCGCGCCCACAGCTTGCCAACGCACTCAAGGGCGAAGACGCCCTGGCTCGTCCGGGCCGTCGCGTCACTCTGCGCAACCTCCTCGTGATTGCGCAGATCTCCATGTCGGTAGTGCTTCTGTGTGTCACGGGGCTTTTTCTGCGTAGCCTTCAGAGCGCATCCGCAATCGACATTGGATTTCGAACCGGCAACCTGCTCATGGTGTCTGTCGATCCACGAGTCCACGGCTATACTCCAGAACGCACCGTTGTGTGGCTCACAGAGTTGCAACAACGCGTCGCAAATCTGCCCGGAGTTCAATCCGCCGTAGTCACCGATTCGCCGCCCCTCAATGGAGGCAACCGCAGTGACGGCTTTCAAATAGTGGGTGGACCTGACACGTATGTCACTACCGACCTCTACATGGTGAACCCCGGCTACTTCGAAACCCTGGGAATTCCCCGCGTCGCCGGCAACGATTTTGGCTCGGAATCTGCAACCGGGCCCAAGGCCGCAATCGTCAACGAGGAGTTCGTAAAAGACATCCTTGGTGGCAAAAATCAAATCGGCGCGCTCGTCAACGGCGGCGGGTCTACCTTCCAGATCATCGGTGTGGTCGGGAATGTGAAATCCCGCACTATCGGCGAAGCTACACGCCCCATACTCTTTCGCTCGCTCAAGCAAACGGTTGCAGGCGACCCCGCATTCATGGGCTACACGCTTATCGTTCACACGGCTGGCAATCCTGCCACACTCTCTGATGCCGTTCGCCGCCAGATCCACGATCTTGACCCAACCATGGCCGTCTTCAATGAAGAAACCATGGAACAGCACATTCGCACGGCATTCTTCCTTCCTCGCCTGGCTGCCACGTTGTTCGGCACCTTCGGCATCATCGGCCTGGTGCTTGCCAGCGTCGGACTCTACGGAGTCATGAGTTATTCCGTCAGCCGCCGCACCCGCGAGATCGGGATTCGCGTGGCCCTCGGCGCCAAACCCGGTTCCGTCGAGCGGCTCGTTCTGCGGCAAGGATTGGTGCTCACGCTCATCGCCGTCGCCCTCGGCTGGCCCGCCGCATGGATGCTGGCGAAACTGGCTTCCAGCTTTCTCTACGGCATTCAACCTCACGACGTGTTGACATTCGCGCTGGTCCCTCCGTTTCTTGCCGTCATCGCCCTCTCAGCCTGCTACATCCCCGCGCGCCGCGCTGCCTCCATCGATCCCATGCAGGCCCTGCGAACCGAATAGGTCCCAAACCTGAAAGAGGTCACTTTATGCGCAAATTTAGAGCTTTCGTCCAACGCCTCCGCGGTCTCTTCCCTTCGCGCAGCGCAAGCGCCGACTTCGCCGCTGAGCTCGAGAGCCACGTCGCCCACGACACCGACGCCGGCATCCGCGCCGGCCTCACCGCGCAGGAAGCCCGCCGCCAGGCTCTCATCCGCCTCGGCGGCGCGGAGCAGACCCGTCAGGCCCATCGCGAGCGGCGCACTCTGCCCTGGATTGAAGACCTGCTCCACGACCTGCGCTACGGCCTGCGCATGATGGCACGCAACCGTGCCTTCACGGCGGTTGCGGTGCTTACGCTGGCCGTCGGCATCGGCGCTACTGCCACCGCCTTCACGTGGATCAACGGAGTTCTCCTTCAACCGCTCGGCGGCGTAGCGGATCCCGGCCGCCTCGTCACGGTCGAGACGGTCACCTCCAACGGCGAATGGGTGCCGAATTCCTATCCCGACTTCATTGACTTCCGCGACCGCCTCAAACTCTTCGATGGCATCGCCGTCGCCCATCCCGCCACCTTCAGCGTGGGAATGCAGGATCACGCCGACCGCGTCTGGGGCGAGCTGGTCTCCGGGAACTTCTTCTCCGTCCTTGGCGTTCAGCCCGAAGCCGGCCGCCTCTTTCTCCCTTCGGAATTTGCCGACGCCCCCGGCAAGTTTCCTATCGCCGTCATCAGCGATCGCTACTGGCGCTCGCACTACGCCGCTGACCCATCCATCGTCGGCAAAGCCATCCGCATCAATCAACACGATCTGACCATCGTGGGCGTAGCCGCGCCGGCCTTTCACGGATCGATACCCGTCACCGCCTTCGATCTTTGGGTCCCCTACATGGAGCAGTCGGTTCTCAACGGCGTTCAGGGATGGATGCTACGCGACCGCCACGACCGAAACATGCTCGGCATCGCCCGCGTCAAGCAGGGCGTCACCTTCGATCAGGCGCGCCTGGAACTGAAGGCTCTTGCCGACCGCATGGCCGTTGCCAACGCCGACGTAAGCCTGGGCATGAGTGCCACGCTCATGCCGCTCTGGAAGTCGCCTCATGGCCCGCAGGGCCTTCTCATCGGCCCGCTGCGCATTCTCATGGGCGTGTGCGTGCTTGTGTTGCTCATCGTTTGTGCCAATGTCGCCAATTTGCTGCTGGCGCGCGCCATGGTACGAGAGAAGGAATTCAGCGCCCGCCTCGCCCTCGGTGCAACCCGCGCGCGTCTCGCCCGCCAGGTGTTGACTGAGAGCCTGCTCCTCACCGTTGCCGGCGCGGTAGTCGGTCTCCTCGTCACTCCCTGGATGAGCCACGCGCTTCGCTATCTCATGCCGCCCGGGCCCATGCAGCAGCTTGTGGCCATGGATACGCGGCCCAACCTAGCGGTGCTGGCATTCACAATCGGAGTCTGCGTGCTCTCTGCGCTCATCGCCGGTCTCGTTCCCGCACTGCACGTTGGCCGCATCAACCTCAGCTCCCGCCTCAACGCCGGCGGACGCAGCGGAGCCGCGGGCCGGGGACGCAATCGCCTGCGCTCCATCCTCGTAGCCTCTGAAGTCGCCCTTGCGCTGGTTGCACTGGTCGGCGCAGGCCTCTTCGCGCGCGGCTTTCAGCAGACCATGCAAATCGATCCCGGTTTCAGCCCCGACCACGTGCTGCTGAATCAGTTCTATCTCAGCACCAACGGCTACAACCTTCAGCAGCGCAAAGAATTCTGCCGCCGCCTCGAAGAGCGCATGGTCGCAGCTCCCGGAGTCACTAACGTAGCCTACTCCGACGGCGTACCGCTAGGCTTCGAACCCAGCTGGTGGGAGGAGCTCAAAATCGACGGCTATACGCCACAGCCCAACGAGAACATGAACATCTTCCGCAATGTCGTCTCGCCCGGCTACCTGCCGCTGATGCACATTCCTGTAGTCGAGGGCCGTAACTTCACCGACCAGGACAACGAAGATCCGAAGTCGACCCCCGTCATGATCGTGAACCAGGCATTCGTGCACCGGTTCTTTCCCGGCCGCAATCCCATCGGCACGCGCATCCATGGCTGGGGAAGCTGGTTCCGCGTAGTCGGCGTCGCCAAGGATTCGAAGTACCACTACCTGGGCGAATCCACTCCGGCTTACTTCTATGTGCCCTTCCGCCAGGTCTTCCGCGAGGACATGAATCTCGCCTTTTATGTCCGCGCCCACGGCGACCCCGACAGTATTCTCTCCACGCTCCGCGCCCAGGTGCGCGACCTCGATCCCAATGTGACCGTCTTCGACGCAGCACCGCTCAAGGACTACATCGGCGCATCGCTCTATCCGCAGAAAGTCGCCGCCAGCCTCATGACCGTGCTGGGATCGATTGCTCTGTTGCTCGCTGCCGTCGGCCTCTACAGCGTCATGGCCTACTCGGTCGCGCAGCGCACGCAGGAGATTGGCGTGCGTATGGCCCTCGGCGCGCAGCCGGTTGATGTACTGCGCATGGTGGTCCGCCAGGGACTCGCACTCACTGGCGTGGGCCTCATCGCCGGCGCTGTGCTGGCCATCGCGCTCGCTCGCGCGGTCGCCAGTGTCTCGTTCACCAACTCGGCCATGGGCTCGAGCGCCAAACTGCTTGGCAGTGGCGCCAACAACCCGATCATCTATCTCGCCGCCGCGGGCTTTCTCTGCGCGGTGGCTGCGCTTGCCTCCTGGTTCCCCGCCCGCCGCGCCGCCTCTATCGATCCCATGCAGGCCCTGCGCACCGAATGACGCGAACCCGCGCCGCCCGAATTCGCATTTCCTCTGTGCCTCCTCCTTGAAGGCGCCAAGGCTACACTAGGGCACAAGGGATCAATCCGTGAACGCAAGCGCAGTCTTCTTCCGTTACCGCATGTGGATCAATGCAGCCATCGTCATCCTCGGCTTTTGGGCGCCGTGGATCGGGACGTTGGGGATCGGCAGCCGCATCTCCCTGCTCGAGTGGCTGGCCCTCGAGCTCAGCCGCACCGGACTGGTCTCCTTCGCCGTCGCCACGTCCGTCGTTATCGTCAGTGGAGCCCTTGTGGCCGCCATGGGCGCCCTGCTCCGCATCTGGGGGTCGGCCTGGCTGGGCCACGGCATAGTGCTCAACGCTCATATGCAGGCCGGCTCTCTCATGGCGGACGGCCCCTACCGCTACATGCGCAATCCGCTTTATCTGGGTCTGGGATGCGTCTTTGCCGCCCTGGCCCTGCTCATGCCGCCCACCGGCGCACTCTTCGTGCTGGTTACAAGCACAGCTCTTCAGTTGTTTTTGATCTTTGGGGAAGAGAGGTTTCTCGCTTCACAGTTCGGCAAGTCCTATAAAGCCTATTTGAAGTCCGTCCCGCGGCTCATTCCGCGCCTGCGCACAACTCTCGCCCCCACCGGCAACAAGCCGCACTGGCTGCAGGCTGTGCTGTCGGAAATTACCCCCATCGGCGTCTTTGTGGCCATTGCATTCCTGTCGTGGACCTACGACAACAGACTCATGGGCAGAGTGATCGCGGTCTCGTTTGGCCTCTCCCTCATCGTGCGCGCACTCATGCCCGGACTCCGCGAATCCTCTAGCTCGCCTGAATAGCTTCCGCGCGCCGCCCGCCCAGTTTTCCCAGGTGCGTCCACTTGAAACCCGCCGGGTACTTCAACCCAAACCCCAGCAGCCTGTCCACGCCAATGTGGTTCATCCAGATCAGCGCATACGGCAGCAGCGCCGGGCTGTTCAAGAGCAGCCCCATCACCGCCAGCGTAGCCGGCGTTACGTAGCTGTGGATTGCGTTGTAAATGCGCGCGCCCCAGTTCGGCCCGGCGAGATAGCCCAGCATGCTCAGATCCGGGGTTAGCCAAAGCGCCGCAAAGAGCCACAAGCTCGCCCCGGCCCGCGCATAGAACACCGCCGAAAGCGCCGCCGCTGCCAGTCCCTCAAGCCGGAGGAACACCTGCACGTGGCTGCCCGCCGTTGGAACTGCAAGCACAGCCGCATGGCCTGTCTGTGGATTGTCTGGAGTCATACCTCATCCGATGCCGCGGCACGGCCTCCGGATGGAGAGAATTCTGCGCAGCCTTCCCTTTCTCAGAAATAAAGTCCCGCCGCAGAAAAGACAAAAGGGAAGAGCGAATGGCCCTTCCCCTCGTGTCCGTGGTCCGGAATGCTACTTCTTGACAGGTGCAATCACGTCCTTGGCGGCCTTGGCCACGCGGAACTTGACCACCGTCTTGGCCTTGATCTTGATTGCCGCGCCGGTCTGGGGGTTGCGGCCGATGCGCGCCTTGCGCTCTGCTTTTACCAGGCGTCCGATGCCGGGAATCACGAATACGCCGTTCTTCTTGGTTTCCTTGATGGCAGTCTCCGCGAGGAGGTCCAGGAAGGCTGCGCTTTGCTTGTTGGTCAGTTCCAATTTCTCGGCCAGGTGCCGCGTCAGAGCGGTCTTGGTCAATCCAGTTGCCATGTGATGTTCTCCTTCTGGGCCAACCCTCGGGGCGGCCTTCTGTTGCCGGGCTTCCTTCGCGATTCGCGTACCGCATGGGGGGGTGCGACCTAGGCAACACTTGCACGTTTCCCCTGTATTCATGCGGGTCCGGAGAACCCTGTCGTTCGTTACAATGCGACTTCGGGCGGGGTAAAGTCAATGGAAAAAGCCCGATTTCCACAGGTTTTTCGAGATTTTGTGCTGATTTTTCCTATTTTTGTCCGGTTTTTCCCGGTTTTACGGCTTTTCAGCGCTCTGGAAGCGTGAAAATCCCCGCCGCTCAGCCAACGGCGCGAAGTTCACTTCAGCCCGAAAAGCACCTTCCTCTTCGGCGCGGACGCAGCTTCGAGCGGCGTATTCAGTGCGTTTACCAGCGGCGCCAGCAGCTTGAAATGCCTGATCAGAGTCTGCGCGAAGTTCGCCTCCAGCGCCGTCTCTGCCGGCAGCGTGGTGCTCAGCCCCCACTGCTTCTGCTTGATCAGGTCCATCGCCGGATGCTCACACGGAAACCCCTTCGGCGGCCGCGTCAGCGCCTCACCCTCAAATTCGCTGAATGTCTTCTTCACCGCCGGCCTGTTGAGCACCTTGCGAAATTCCTCGTGGTGATCGAGCATCCAGTGCCGTATCGCCGCCAGCTGCTCCTTCTCCGGCATATACGCCCCCGCGGCGATTACCACGCCCTTCGGGCTCACCTGGAAGTAGTACCCCGCTCCGGAAGTCTTTTCCATCCCCATGTGCGACCACCACGCCGCCACATGCGTCTTGTAGGGCCGCTTGTCGTTTGAGAAGCGCGTGTCGCGGTAGATCCGAAACAGGCTCTTCTCCGCCGGCCGCACATGATTCGGCGCAAACTCCAGCATCGCGTCCGTAATCTTGCGCACGATGGCCAGCATCGGCTCCTTGAGTTCAGCTTCATAAACAGCCTTGCGCTCGTTGAACCAATCGCGATCGTTGTTCTTCTCAAGCCCGCGCAGAAACTTCAGCCCTTCGGGCCGAAGGTGGGCAAGCGCACCAGCATTCGTGTTCTTTGCTTTGGAGACCATGGCAATCAAAAGTGTAGCGCGATGCCCTCCGTCGCGGATGTGCAATTCCAGCGGCACCGCAATCACAGCAACAGGGCTACTTCAATGACCGGGGACCTGTCATCCTGAGCGAAGCGTACTTCAGCGCAGTCGAAAGCCCGCCCTGAGCCTGCCGAAGGGGACCTGCTTTTGCTTTTCGTCTTCCTGAATTGCTGCAGACTTAATCAGGGTTCAACCCCTAGCTCCCCACCACCCGGCTGGCCACATTCCACACATGCCCTGCCGGATCGACGATCCGCGCCATGCGATCGCCCCAGAGCTGATCTTCCAGTGGAGTCAGAACCCGCGCACCGGCCGCAACGGCCCGCTCAACCACCGCGTCGACATTTTTCAAATAGAGATAGATCACCACCGGCGAACTACCGTCCAGCTCCGGCGCGCGGCTCGCCAGGTGCCCGGTCTCCCCATGCACCATGATCAGCAGCTCACCAATTCCCAGCGTTGCATGGGTTACGCCGCCGTCCGCATCCGCCCGCCGCGAAAGCTCCTGCGCGCCAAACGCCGCCTTGCAGAACTCGATCTCCGCCTCCGCATCCGCGCACACCAGCATCGGAATCACTGCACGAACATACTCGGCCATCAGTGCGTGACCTATCGCACGCCGTATAACTGTAGGTCAGACTCGCCGGCTGGCCCAGGTTTTATGACGCGCGGCATGCTTCGGAAGACTAACAAACCAGCCGCAAGCCGGCGCGGCAAATCTGGATCCCGAGCCTACGCAGCGCGGGCCAGCCAGCTCTTCATGGTGTTGGCGTCCACCAGGCCGGCCTGCTGAAAGTGCAGACGGCCGCCGGTAAATACGGCGAAGTTCGGGATGCCCTGGACTTTATAGCGTGCCGCAAGCTCCGGGAACCGCTCGGTATCCACCTTGAGCACAACGGCACGGCCGCCCAGATCGCGCGCCACCTGCGCAACATGCGGCGCGGCCATGCGGCAGGGCCCGCACCACGCAGCCCAGAAATCCACCAGCACGGGAACCTTGCTGTCGCGAATAATCTCGTCAAACTCCTCCGTGCCCACGGCAAGCGGCTCAGCGATGGCTGGCAGCGCGGCTTTGCACGCGCCGCATCTGCCTGTGTCGGCCAGGTGCTTTGCCGGAATTCGATTTGGCTTTTCGCAGGACGGGCAATTTCGGACGATGGCCATTCCAAACACCTCATCCAATCAGATGCGGCAAACGGGCTTTTGACGCGCCACCGATTCCAGCGCCGGCGCCTCCGGTTTGCGGCAGTCAATAGGGAGCCCGGTGTCCTGGCAAAAACCTCAACCGAGCGCTCCCACCCAGAAATCGTTCTAGCGGATCACCTTCAAAGCCCCGCGGAACAACCCGTCGAAATCCCCGGCCAGCGCCTTGTCCTTGGCCACAGCCTGCTCAATCGCCTTCTCCGCCGCCGGCCTTTGATAGCCCAGATTCGTTAGCGCCGACAGCACATCGTCCACCGCCGCGCCCTGTACGCTGGTCTGCACCGGTGCAACGGCAAAGTCATCCAGCTTGTCTTTCAACTCGACCACAAGCCGCTCCGCCAGCTTTTTGCCCACGCCGGGAATCCGTACCAGCTGCGCATGATCCTGCCCGCGAATCGCCTGCACTGTCCGCTCGCTCGACAGCCCGCTCAGAATCTTGATAGCCAGCTTCGGGCCGACGCCGCTCACGGTGATGAGCCGCTCGAACAGCCGCTTCTCCTCGCGTTCGAGAAACCCAAACAGCGCTATCTGGTCCTCGCTCACCTGCGTATGAATGTGCAGCGACGCCTCAGCACCTACGCTCGGCAGCGCGGTAAACGTGGGCACGGAGATGGCGACGTCATATCCCACCCCCGCGGCCTCCACAATAGCCTGCCCCGGCTCCTTATGAATCAGCTTTCCCCGCAAGTGAGCGATCATCGCCTTCCCATCCTGCGGCAGTCCCATCGCATCCCCGCCGCGCGTCTACCCTCCATACTACAGAGCCCTGCCTGCCCCGCGCCCGCACCTGCTATTGCCTCTTTCAACAACAAATCTGATTACTTGACGCGGGCTGAATTCGCGCTATGCTTGGTGAGCATTTCAATCCTTCCCCGAATTGTTCTCCTAGTTCATCTGGCCTGCTCGAATCCGCCGAGTCATCTGCTCTGCTACTTTCCCCAAGTTTTTGCCAACGGCTTGTTTTGAGTTCAATAGTCCGATCCGATGGGCTGGGCGCCGGGAAGGTTCCTTCTTAAGATCCGACCAGGAGGACGAACCATGCTTGAAAAAGTCGCCACTATTCTCAAAAGCATTCTGCGCTTTATCCGGTGGATTTATTTTCTCCGCTTCAGTCTGGTCCTCTGGCTGTTTCCATTGGGGTTGGTCGGCCTGAACATGCATGACCAGACCCTGACGAGCGGAGTTCTGGTGCCTGAATTCCTACAGGGGTACCTTTGCGTCGCATTCTTTCTGGTTTCGAGCGGTTTTGCAGCCCTCATCTCGGCGCGAGTCACATTGATCAACGGTCCGGAGCGATGGAACACATGTCCCGAGCTGCCGGAAAAGCGACAGCCGACTCCGCTGGACTGGCTGCTGGTGAACGAAGAGGGGAAGCTGGAATGGCTGGCCATCGTGGCATCGCTGCTGCCGGCGTTCCTGACGGGGCTCTATCTCGTCTGCTACGGCAGCTCGCAAGGTGTCTCCAAGATCGACATTCTCTTTGGAATGCTTCTCGGAGCCCTGCTTGCCGGAATCGTCTGGTATGTCGTCAACGTCTGGTATTACTTCACCTACGACGCGCCTCCCGAAGAATTGTTGAAGAAGCGCAAGGCCGCCCAGGAGCCGAAGCCAGGACAAGAGAAGTCCGCCCCAAAGGTCGAGCTTGGCGCCAATGCAGCGCGAACCATCCTATACCCTCGCAAGTGGCTTTTCCTCTCCGCTCCGGGGGAAGATCCAGCGTCGAACAAGATTGAAAACGCCGAAACGCTCCTCACGTCAAAGCGGCTCGAGGGCATCTCCGACTGGCTCACGGGAAAGATCCTGACTTTAGCAGGTCAAAGAGGGTATGGATACGAAGGCGGGTGCAAGCTCTACGAGGCACAAATCTTTGCGATCATCGCAATGTTTGTCTTCCTCGGCCAGTATCTGATGATCTGGCCGATGGCTGCGCCGGTACCCTCTTTTTATCTGTCAATCACTGCGCTTGCCATCCTGCTTTTTTTCACAATTCTTGCGACCATTGTCTTTTGGAGCGCGAAACCCAAGCCTGGACTTCTGCAATGGAAGATAGGACTCACCGCGGGTGTGTTCTTTTTCTGGGGGTTGGTTCTTTGGCTCTATCTGTGCTCCAGTGCAGAGCGCTTTCCTATTTTTGCGACCGTTCTGATTTTGGCAATCTCGGCATTCTGGACACTCGCCGGGCTGGCGTTCTTTGTCGACCGCTATCGCGTGCCGGTGTTCACGACCCTGTTGCTGCTTGTGATTGTGCCGCGCCTGCCTTTCCTGCATTTGATCGGCGACCAGGAGGAGCATTATTTCTCAACCGTTTCCTTAGAGCGGAGCAAGGCCGATCCCGTGCCCACGCCAGCGGAAATTCTGGATGGCAAGCTGCAGACGGTTGGCACGGATCTTCCGCTGATTGTGGTCACCGCTACAGGAGGCGGCCTGCACGCATCTGCCTGGACAGCGGCGGTGCTGGCAAAGTTGGAAAGCGAGTTTGCCAACGACCCGGCCGGAAAACAGACGGAGCCCTTTCACAAGCGTCTACTTTTACTGAGCACAGTTTCAGGTGGCAGCGTTGGACTAACCGCCTATCTGCGTGAATTGCATGACGGTACACTCGATCAGCCAGGGCGACCGGGGCTGGACCATATGCAAATGGTGGCCCAGTGCTCGGGCCTGGAGGCGGTCGGCTGGGGATTGATCTTCTACGATTTGCCCAAGGCACTTGTTCCCTTGGCTCCCTATGCTCTTCTTCCCTCAAGCGGAGACGGCGACCTGGATTCCTACGGGACACCTTTGTTCAAAGACCGCACATGGTCTCTGCGCAAAGCGATCGAACGAAATGAGCAGAATGCGTATTGCGCGTCGACGTGGAAATTCGACCAGGAGAACGACGAGAGCCTGATGACAACCAATGCTCCCAAGAGTCATCTCACTTCGCGTAATGGCAGTTTGTTCAACGTTATCCTGCGCGAGAACCTCGCGGCCGAAGAGAAGAATCGAGATACAAAGAATTCGCTCACGCTGAGAGCCTTTCTGAATACGGCGCGAGATGGGTTTCCAGCCTTCACCATGAACACGACTACAGTCGAGGAAGGTAGCCGATTCCTGCTGGCCAACTACCAGATGCCCCATTATCCGCTCGACGACACCGGAATGTATCCGGCGCAGTCGTTTCTCAATACCTTTGGGGGTAGCAATTCAATTGCTTCCGATCTTCCGCTGGCCACGGCGGCACAATTGTCTGCGACTTTTCCCTATGTCTCATCCGCAGCGCGAGCTCCCAAGTCGGTCGAATCTCACAGTGTGCACTTTATCGACGGCGGTTACTACGACAACGACGGCACAGCCTCAGCCCTCGAGTTTTTGCGCTATGCACTTGCTTCAACTGGGGGACGAGCCGATGTCGCGGAGAAACAACATCTGAAGGCTATCGAAACCAAGCTCAACGGCTCGCCGCTTCGCGTTCTCTGGATCGAAATTCGCAACAGTGGCGATTACGACGGGGGTGTGGAAGAGACCAGCGGAGGCAACGGAGCCCAGCCGGAATCTTCGAATCTTGTGGGCCAGGTGACGGCGGTGCCCCAGGGATTTTGGAATGCGGGCCACGAGAGCGTGACGGGAAGAAATCGGGCGACGCTGGGGCTGCTGGAGCAGGCGCTGCCCTGCAAGGTTCAAATCCATCGCATCGTCATGGCCGATTCAAATTCCCGCGATGCAACCGGGACGGACCCGCTCAATTGGTCGCTCACGCCAAAGCAGCGCGCGGAGGTGCGCGATTCCGCCGCCAAATATATGCCGAGCTACGCTGAAGCCAAAAGGTGGTTCTACGATAAGTCGGCTGCTTGGAGTGTCGCACAGTCGGTCAACGACTCGCCCTGCACTCTCCAAGCCAGGACTCCCGCCGCCGGAAAGAAGTAGAAGCCCTATTTCTGGAGCAAATCCATTCGCTTTGCCACCCGCTCCAGCGTCTCAAGCGCCTGGTCAAGTTGTGCCTTCGTATGCTCGCTGGTCAGCATCAGCCGGATGCGCGCCTTGCCCTCGGGCACCGTCGGGAACGCAATCCCTGTCCCCATCACGCCCTCATCGAACAGCGCCCGCGAGAAGTCCATCGTCGCCCGGCCGTCACCGATGATCACCGGCGTGATCGGCGTCTCCGTTGCCGGCGTGTTGACACCGCCCACGTTGAACCCGGCGCGCCGCAGTTCGCCCTGGAAGTAGCGCGTATTGTCCCACAGTCGCTCAATCCGCTCCGGCTCGTTCTCCAAAATGTCGAAAGCCGCAATGCACGTCGCCGCCACGCTCGGCGGATGCGACGTGGAAAACAGAAACGGCCGCGCGCGATGATAGAGGTAGTCAATCAAGTCGCGGCTGCCGCATACATACCCGCCGAGCGCCCCAATTGCTTTGCTGAGCGTTCCCACCTGCACATCCACTTTGCCGTGCGCGTTGAAGTGGTCCACGCTCCCGCGCCCATTGCGTCCCAGCACGCCGGAAGCATGCGCGTCGTCCACCATCATGATGGCCCCATACTTCTCGGCCAGCGCCGCCAGCTTATCCACCGGCCCGATGTCCCCGTCCATCGAGAACACGCCGTCCGTAATCACCAGCTTGTGGCCGGGCTCGTTGGCCAGCTCCTGCAACAACTCCTCGCAATGCGCAACATCCTTATGCCGGAATACCTTGATCTTGGCCCGCGACAGCCGCGCCCCGTCGATGATGCTGGCGTGGTTCAGCTCGTCGCTCAGGATGAAGTCGTCCTTGCCCAGAATCGAGCTCACCGTCCCCGCATTCGCCGTAAACCCGCTCTGGAAGACCACGCACGCCTCCACATTCTTGAAGCGCGCAATCTTCTCTTCCAGCTCCATGTGAATGCGCATGGTCCCGGCAATTGTCCGCACCGCACCCGAGCCCACGCCGAACGCCCTGGTGGCCGCCAGCGCCGCTTCAATCAGCTTGGGATGGTTGGCCAGCCCCAGGTAGTTGTTGCTGGCCAGGTTGATCACCTGTTTGCCGTCGTAGTGGCACACCGGCGCCTGCTGGTCGTCCAGAATGCGCAGCTTGAAGTGCGTCCCCTTGGCGCGCAACTCGTCCAGCACAGCGGTCAGATGGGCAAGCTGGGGGCGTGTAGCAGTCTCGGTCATGGCGTTCACCTCAATGAAAGAGAATAGCGCGCCTGCAACCCGCGCACAAAGGCCGCCTGCCCAGCACCATTCTTCGCCTTGATCCGTCCAACGAATTGGCTACGGAACCGGCCGCTCCGGGCCGCCCATAGCCCGACCGCGCCCGAGCCGGATACAATGGTGTTCTACGCTTCGACAGCCGGGCAATACACTGACTTTTTCTCGAGATTTGGAGCAGGTGCACGTGAGAGGTATGATCCGCCGCAGTCTGCGGCTTGAGTTGGTTGCAATAATGGGCATTGCAATGGCCGTGCCCGCGGTGGCCCTGGCCTCAGAGAATGGGCCGGGTGTAACCACGCAGACCACGCTGACTGCAGAGATGCACGACCAGGCCGGGCGCACCACGGCCACTCTCGCCGTCGCCGTTGCCGGCGAAGATCGCCTTCCCGCCACCGGAGCTGTCGCCATCAGCGATAAAGGCCGCCCATTGGCCGGTGCAGCCCTCAATGCGCAGGGCCAGGCCACGCTCAATCTCGCGCTCCCTGCTGGCGACCATTCGCTGAGTGCAACCTATGCCGGCGACGCCATCCATCGCGCCTCGGTTTCCAGCTCCTTTCACGCGCAGGCCCAGGCCACAACCACCCCCGATTTCCAAATCGCCGTAAACCCGGCAACGCTTTCCCTCACACCCGGCCAGTCGGGGACTATCACTGCCTCCATCACCCCGGAGAACAGTTCGGCGCTTACGGCGCCCATGTTCATCACTCTCTCGTGCTCCGGCCTTCCGGATCAGGCTTCCTGCGTCTTTAACCCCGAGAACATTGAAATTCAGCCCAACGCCGCCACTCCCATCACCAGCTCCATGGTGGTTGAGACGCAGCAGGCTGAGGGGCTGCTGTCTCGCCCCGGCTCCAACGGCGTTGCCCTGTGCATCATGCTTCCAGGCGCTCTCGGTTTAGGCGGCCTTGCCTTCTCGTTGCGCCGCCGTCTCTGGCTCCAGCGCCTCTCGCTGCTGGCCCTGGTTGCGCTCGTCGCCACGCTCGGCGCCACCGCCTGCAATGCGCGCTACAACTATTACAACCACGGCCCGCCCCCCAATCCCGCCACGCCCGCAGGAACCTACACGATCGACGTGATCGCTCAATCCAGCAACGGCGTAACAGCCACCACGCACTTCACTACATTGGCGTTGACCGTCCAATAACTGCAGATGACCCGCTGGCATTCCCCTCCCGCGGAGCTCTACGCCGTGGTCGAGCACACGCCGGCAACCGTCCTGCTGGAGTCCGCCAACCCGCATCTCACCCCCGGTCAGCCGGATTCCGGCGGATCTGCAACCCGAACCCGCCTCTTTACCGCCCCGCTCCGTGTCTGCGTCGCCAACCACCCCTCTGAACTCCCCAACCTCTTCGCTGAGATCGAGCACTCCGTCGACGCCGGCCTTTATGCCGCAGGATACTTCGCCTACGAGTGCGGCGCATTCTTTGAGCCGACTGCTTCTCCTTCCTTCGACCTTTCAGGGCAGCCTCCGGCCCAACCCCTGGCCTGGTTCGGCATTTACCGTGAGCCCCGCATCTTCGATCATCATGCCGGCGCATTTCTCGGCGGCGACCCGCCCGCCCTCGCCGAGTTTCGAGCCACCACCATGCAGGGTGCCCCTGGTTTCGAATCTGAGACCTGGGAGGCCAACGAACCAGAATTCCCCTTGGAATGCAACCTCCCCCTCGACGAAGAGAACTACGCCAGCCACATCCACCAGGTCCACCAGTTCATCCGTTCCGGCGACATCTACCAGCTCAACTTCACAATCCCCATCCAGGTTCGCGCGTCCGGCAGCTCCGCCGCTCTCTACCGCCGCCTGCGCAGCCGACAGCCCGCCCCCTACGGCGCATTCCTTCATACCGAGCCTGGCCGCCGCATCCTCTCCTTCTCGCCGGAGCTCTTCTTCCGAATCGAGACTGAACACCCGCACAAACGCACCGCCCCAATCCGCCGCATCACCACCCGTCCCATGAAGGGAACCGCACCCCGCGGCCGCACAAATGCCGAAGACCGGGAACAGGCGGACTGGCTTCGCAACGACCCCAAAAACCGCAGCGAAAATGTGATGATCGTCGACCTGTTGCGCAACGACCTCGGCCGCCTCTGCTCCTTCGGCTCCGTACAAAGCAGCAGTCTCTTCGCGGTCGAGCGCTACCCCACCCTTTGGCAGATGACCTCCACCGTCACCGGCCAGCTCCGTCCCGAAATCGGCTTTCAGGAGATTTTCCGCGCCCTCTTTCCCTGCGGCTCCGTCACCGGCGCACCCAAAATCCGCGCCATGCAACTGATCGCGCAACTCGAGCAGCGGCCGAGAGGCGTCTACACCGGCGCCATCGGTTTCTTTTCCAAATCCGAGTCCGTCTTCAACGTCGCCATCCGCACCCTCTCGCTCGATGGCGACACGGGCACGATGGGCGTTGGCAGCGGCATCGTCATCGACTCCGATCCCGCAGCAGAGTTTCGCGAATGCCTTCTGAAAGCCGAGTTCCTCACGCGCGTGTCCGACCCCGCGTCGCAACCCGCGATGGGCAGCTTCTCCCTGGTCGAAACCCTTCTTTGGCAAGGCGAATACCCGCTCATCGAGCTCCATCTCGACCGCCTGGAAGATTCAGCCCACTATTTCGCCTTCCCTTTCAACCGCGCCGGAGCCAAAGCTGCCCTTCAGGCCCACGCCAAATCGCTAACTAGCTATCCCCGCGGAGCGGGGGCTAACTCGCCGCCTCGTTCAGAATCGCCCCGCAAAGTCCGTCTTCTCCTCAACTCCGAGGGCCATCTGCACATCACGGATGAGCCCATCCCCGCACCCGCCGCCCAACCCCTGCGCGTCCGCATCGCCACCCAGCGCACCGACCCTTGCGACCCCATGTACTTCCACAAGACCACCCAGCGTCTTCTCTACGCTGAGACGCACTGGGCCGCAACCGAGGCAGGCTATGACGATGTCCTGTTTTTGAATATTCACGACCAAGTCACCGAAGGCGCCATTCACAACGTCTTTGTCGAAAAGGATGGCCGCCTCTTCACGCCGCCCATCGATTGCGGCCTGCTCCCCGGCGTCGAGCGCCGTAACATCCTTGCCACCCACCCCGAAGCAGAAGAAAAGGTCCTCACCATCGAGGACCTCCGCCAAGCCGACGCCATCCACCTTTGCAATGCCGTTCGTGGCATTCGTCAGGCCGTCATCGATTGGCAATAGGCAGGATCCCATCCACTGGAGGTGCTCATAAACCTCCGTGCCCCATCTATTCGCCTCATTTCCGGCGAATGGGTGGGAAAGCACAATGCCCAACCACCACCTTCCGCCCCTCAGGTGATAGAACGGAGTGCAGCCGGTATCCGCCTCTCAGGGCAGAGATGAACTCACAAGAGCCAATCCCGATTTCGCAAGCAGGCCCGGTGTCCCAAGTCTCGCTTTTGAGACCTGGAACATCACGACTCTCATTCCGCACACTTCTCCTCGCCGCATTTCTGGCGTCGGGCCTGACTGTCGCAGCCCAAACCGCCGATCAGGCCTGGCTGCGCTACATTGACCCTCACGGCGCCGCCCCCAGGCTGATTCCGCGCAACGTTCGCGCCCTTGGCGCCAGTCCCATGGAACAATCGGCCGTCCAGGAGCTTGTGCGCGGAATCTCCGGCTTGACTGGCCTGCACGCCTCCGCATCCGACACCGGAACCCACAATGAACTTGTCCTCGGCACCACGGAGGAGCTTCGGAAGGCCTACCCCAGCTCCACCTTTGCAAACGACCTCGGACCCGAGAGCTATTCGCTCGCATGGCTCCCGTCCACCACTGCCAGCCGCCTCGTCGTACAAGGCGGTGACGAGCGCGGTGTTCTCTACGGGGCCTTTGCCCTGCTGCGCCTGCTCGCCAGCGGTGACGGTCTCCTCGGCCTGAATCTCCGCGACCACCCCGCCTTCTCCATCCGCTGGGTCGACGAGTGGGACAATCCCGACGGCTCCATCGAGCGCGGCTACGCTGGCCGTAGCATTTTCTTCGAAGACGGCAGCGTCCGCGACGACCTTGCCCCCGTCGCCGAATATGGACGCCTGCTTGCTTCCGTCGGCATCAACGGGTGCAACATCAACAACGTAAACGCCGCGCCGCAGCTCCTCGATTCAGCCCACCTCAAGCAGATCGCCCGCATAGCCGATGCGCTCCGCCCCTGGGGTGTTCACCTTGCCATGTCCGTAGCCATCGCCAGCCCGCAGTCCATCGGCGGCCTTTCGACCTACGACCCCCTCGACCCAGCGGTGAAGGCCTGGTGGATCGCGAAAGCCCAAGAAATATATGAGCTCATCCCCGACTTTGCCGGCTTCACCGTCAAAGCCGACTCCGAAGGACAGCCCGGCCCGGCGAGCTTTGGCCGCACACCTGCTGACGCCGCCAATACCCTGGCCGCAGCCCTCGCGCCCCACCATGGAGTGGTTCTCTACCGCGCCTTTGTCTACAACCACCACCTCGACTGGCGCGACCCCAAAGCCGACCGCGCCCGCGCCGCATACGACATCTTCAAGCCGCTCGATGGCCAATTCGCCGCCAACGTTGTGCTCCAGATAAAGGAAGGCCCCATCGACTTCCAGGCCCGCGAGCCCGTCTCCCCTCTCTTTGCCGGCCTGGAGCACGCCAGCCAGGCCATGGAGGTCCAGATCACGCAGGAGTACACCGGCCAGCAGCGCCACCTCGTCTATCTCGCCCCCATGTGGAAGTGGGTCCTCGACACCGACCTTCGCGCCAACAGCCAGCCCTCACCGGTGAAGGAAATCCTTGCCGGCAAGACATTTCACCAGCCACTCGGAGGAATGGTCGGTGTGGCCGGCATCGGCCGCGACCGCTGGCTCGGCTCCCCGCTCGCCCTGGCCAATCTCTATGCCTTCGGCCGCCTCGCCTGGAACCCCGAGCTCGATCCCGCCCAAATCGCTACCGAGTGGACCCAGCAGACATTCGGGCTTGTCGATACCGTCGACCGCATCGTCCCCGACCTGCTTATGCGCTCGTGGCCTGCGTATGAGTCCTACACCGGCCCCCTCGGGACGCAGACGCTCACCGACATCACCGGCTCCCATTACGGCCCCAACATCGAGTCCAGCGAGCGCAACGGCTGGGGTCAGTGGCATAACGCCGACGCGCAAGGAGTGGGCAAAGACCGCAGCGTCGCCACCGGCTCAGGCTACGCCGGCCAGTACCCGCCGGAACTTGCCAAGCTCTACGAAAACCCCACCACCACCCCCGACGATCTGTTGCTCTTCTTCCATCACCTGCCGTACACGTATCGCCTTCACTCCGGCAAGACTGTCATCCAGCATATTTATGACAGCCACTTCGACGGCGCTGCCCAGGCCGCCCAGTTTGTCACCGAATGGTCCCAACTCAACAGCCGCGTCGACCCCGCGCTGTATGCAGACGTTCTGGGCCGCCTTCAGTACCAGGCTGGTCACGCCATCGTCTGGCGGGACGCCATTGTGCAGTACTTCCTCAAGCTCAGCGGCATTCAGGACGATCTCGGCCGCGCCGGCCACTATCCCGGCCGACTCGAAGCCGAATCCGCCCTCCTTACCGGCTACAAAATCATCGATGTCACGCCATGGGAAGACGCCTCCCGCGGCAAAGCCGTCTCATGTGACGCAGCATCCCTCCAAGATGCTGCCCAACGCACCTGCACTGCCCAATGGACCTGGATCGGTCTCAGCGGCCATTACAACATTGCCGTCCAATACTTCGACCTCCAGGGTGGAGCAGCGAAATTCAGCTTCCGATATCGGAATCGAACCGTCGACACTTGGCTCGCCGACGCCAAATTGCCCTCCCGCATTCCCAACGGCGACAACTCAACCCGTCACATCATCCGCAACGTCGATCTCCAGGAGGGCGAGCCCATCTTCATCGATGGAACCCCCGACGGTCCTGACCCCGCCGCGTTCGACTATATCGAAATCACCCCCGCCGACGCGCCGTCCGGCGCCTGGGATATCTACTCCCATCCCGCAAACGCCGCACCTCACCCTTGATGTCAGCGTGAGGGGTCAACCCGCCGGAACGAGTCAAGGCTGTAGGTGATCCGGGCGGCCGGTGCGACACAAATCTTCCGTGCCCCATCCTTTCCGCTTGTCGCCGCGGCGACCGGAAAGGGTGGGAGACCACGATCTCCGCCCCCCCCCGTTCTGCGAAATTTCAAAGAATCCGCCTTCAAAAATCCGCCGAGCGGTGTCTAAGCTAGCAAGAAGCCGCCCCGCGCTTCGACAACCACCCCGAAGGATCAGCACCCGCAGCGCATGGCTTCTCCAACACAGTTCGGCCTCTCTGCCCGCAGTGCGGACCCCCGCCAGCCCGGCATGATGCGCTTCTTCGGGTTCCTCACGTCCGCCGGCCTGCTCAACTCCCTCATTGCCGCGTTCCTGTTTCTTCACCTGCCCGCCTCGCATGCGCCAACTCTCACGTCCCTCATGGTCCGCGCCTGCGTTTTTGTTCTCATCGGCGCGCTCGCCGGCGCTGCCGGCTCCTGGCTCTACTGGCGCAGTTCCGCATTGCCCTTCAGCGCCGATCCCCCCATCCCGTTCCGCCTTTTTGCGCTCACCTGCGGCGCAGGATGGGTCTGGGTGCCCGCCATCGTGCTTCTCTCCCGCGAAGATTCGCCCATCACCGGCCCCATCGCCGTGGCCGCCGCGGCCCTCCTCGCTGTCGCCCTGCGTAAAGCCATCCCCTCCGCCGTCGCGCTCCACCCGCCCGTCTCTGTTCTGCAACCCAAAGACCGCGAGCTCTTCGCCGCAACCCTGAGCCATCCTCGCCGCGATCCCTACGGCCCCATCCTTGCTCTGTGCATTTACATGGCCGCCTACGATCTCTACAACGGCTGGATCCTCGACGCCAGCGCCATGTTCGCCCTGTGCGCGTTCATCTTCGCCTGGAAGCTGACCCTGGAACCCGAGCCCGCCTCCAGCGCCGCCCACCACAACAGCAGGCAAACCGGCCGCGCCGCCCGCCGCCTTGCGTGGACTGCCTTGCCCGCAATCCTGGTCACGCTTTTCGCCCTGCTCTACGGCATCGAACACCGCAATCGCGTCGAATCGGGCGTCCTGGCCAACGCCAACGGCGTCCCACCGGGCGACGACGCCGGCCGCAAATCCGGCCCCGTCGAGACCGGTTCCGCCTCCACTCTCTCCGGCTACCAGAGCATCATCCTCTGGCCCGTCGCTGAAGAGAAGCAGATCGTCCCGCCACTCCCGCGGCAGTCCGCGCTGCTCGCCCCCGGAACCACCCAGCCTCTCATCATCCGCTTCGACGGACCCTACTGGTACTTCCAGCCGCCCCGCAAAGCGCCCAGCCCCGACGCGCTCCAGGCCCACGGCACCCCGCTCGCCCACGACATCCAGTCGAACAACTACCTTCCCCTGGTCATGGAAGCCCACCAGAGCCTGGGCAGCTCCATCCCCCTCGCGCGCTGCCGCGAAATCGAGCTCAGCGTCCTCAACTCCGACAACCGCCCCGGCTCCATCAACATCGCCGTCCTGCTCGCCGACTCGTCCTCCCCCTCCAACCAGCTCTATCTCGGCCAGCGGCCCGTCCTCTCCAGCCTGCCCGAGCACCTCGCCCCTAAGTCCTCCCCGGCCGGCGAAACCCTCCGCTTCCCCATCTCCCTTCCTGCCAAAATCCGTCAATTCGACTCGATTACCGTCATGTTCCTCCCCAACGACGCCAACTATGACCAGGGCCCCAAAGTCGCCATCCAGCAGTTCCAGCTCATGCCGCGGTAGCAACGCCCCAACCCTCGCCCAAAAGCAAAAAGGCCGCGCCCCAAGGCGCGGCTACACAACATCAAAAAGCCGATAACTTAACCAAATAAGAGACTTGTCATCCTGAGCGAAGCGCACTTCAGCGGAGTCGAAGGACCTGCTTTTGTATTTCAGATTGTCGGCGGGTCAATCGCCCCACTGGCGCGCCAGCGCTGAGTCCCTACGTCCCTGCCTTGCTCAGTCTCCGGTCTCTATCTGCACCAGCCCCTGCGTCCCGCTTGCTCCCGGGCTCACCACGCTCGTCTGCGGAGCCCGCCAGTGGTCAATGTGGCTGATCCGGTGCACACAGCCGATGGTGCAATTCGGCGCGCAGCTCTTGGCGGTGAGAAACTCCCGCTTCACGTCTGCCGTCGTGTACTCCGCAATCGGAACCCCCGGATACCCGCGCTGCTGGCTGCAGTAGTGCACCAGCCCGTCTTCGCAAATGTACAAATACCGCGACCCCGCCCGGCAGCGCCAGTCGTTTGGCTCGCCCTTGGCAATGGCCGCCTGAAAGTCGTCAAACCGCGAGTAGTTGGCCTTCTTCCGGTTGCTCATCTCGTCGTAGATGCGGGCGTCTTCCGGCCGCAGCGGCTTCAGTTGCCCGTCCCCGTCGTGGATGATCCCGATGGTCGTGGCAAACCCCAACTCTATCGCCCGGCGTCCAATCACCAGCGCGTCGTTGGGATCCTTGAAGCCCCCGCCCACCACCGAGTTGATGTTCACGTGAAACTCGGCGTGCTCGGCGAGCATCTGCAGCTTCTTGTCCAGCACCTTGAGGCTTTTTTTCGACACCTCGTCCGGCTCCACGTTATCAATCGAAATCTGCATGTGGTCCAGCCCGGCCCGGTTCAGCCGCTCGATTCTCTCCACGTTGAGCAGGTAGCCGTTCGTAATCATCCCCGCAATGGCGCCCGTCTTCCTCATGCGGACAATGATCTCGTCCAGTTGCGGGTGCGTCAGCGGCTCCCCGCCGCTGATGCCGATCATCGCCGTCCCCAGCCGTCCCAGGTGGTCGATCCGCCGGTACATTTCCTCAAGCGGCACAGGTTCCGAGACCTTGTCGTACTCGTTGCAGTAGGCGCAGCTCAGGTTGCAGAACCGCGCCGGCACAATCTGCGCCAGCACCGGGTGCGATGTGTTCGCCAGCGCGCGCGCCACCATCGCCCACTCGCGCAACTTCCGCGTCGTAGCAATCGCCCGCCCGCGCACCGTCGATCTCCGGGAAATACCCATCTCTACTATTGAACCACATTGCAGACCAAGAACGTGCCTTGGATCGGAACAACGCCGGGTGCCCCGCCCTTCGCGCATTTTGCGAAGGATGGGATCGCACAATCCCGACCCGCCGCCTGCGTCGCTCCCGTAGGGAGCTACCGAAAATAGCCCCGGGTGAAACCCGGGGAGAGGGTGTCCCCCCCCGAACCCAGCCGTCCCGTAGGGCCGGCGTGACGGGGCGATCGCATGAATGACCGATGATTCGTTGCGCTCATTCGCTCCGCCCCGCCGGGGCGGACGGACGACCGCTGCACGCTCTCCCCGGATTGCGTCCGCTGCGGCGTACTCCATCCGGGGCTATTCTCGATTCGTCCCTCCGGGACGAATTGCGGAGACCTTGGAGGGCGTAGGGTGGGCGTGACTCACCCCAACACATACCGCGGATCGTATTCAATCCCGTGCCGCTTCAAAATGGACAAAAACTCCGATTCGAAATCGCGCTTCCGATGGTGCTCTTGCTGACCGGCGATATAGACCACCGTAGCATCCACCTGTGAACACCCAACGCTAAATGCCTCATACCCTTTCTGCCATTCAAACCCGTTCAACCTGCAACTCTCGTGCAGCCACCGCGACGATCCTCCTTTAATCTTCCGCATCGCCTCCGCAACGGCCAGAGACGACGGCAGCGAAAGGAGAAGATGGACGTGGTCCTCCGTCCCACCCACCGCCAGAGCCTTCATCTCGTTTTCCCGCGCAATCCCTCCCATGTACGCCCAAAGCCGCTCCTGCAACTCGGGCGCGATGGCCCTTCGGCGCTCCCTGGTGGAGAAAACGCAATGAAAGAGCGCGGAACAATAGGTGTGCGCCATAGGGATCTGCCTCCTGAGCAAACGACACGCGGGTATCATACCGCCCCGACAGGGCGGCGCGATTCGGCTTGAACCTATTCCCAGGGTTTCACCCTGGGCTATTCTCATCCCTCCCTACGGGAGGAATCGTGGCCCGCCCCGCAAGCTCACCACCCCTCCAGGTTTCCGCAGGATGCCGGGCGCACCAACCTTCGTGGTCGCCGCGGCGACCGAAGGGCAGGAAGGCTCGTACCCCATGCGAGCGAAGAGCGAGCGTCCGCCCCACCGCAGGTGACTCCCCGAGGGAGCCAACGAAAATAGCCCCGGTTGAAACCCGGGGAAACCGTCCCCGCCACGGACCCGCCGTCCCGTAGGGCCGGTGCGGCTCTGCCGCCGTAAGTCGAAGACTCTGGAGGGAACAGGGTGGGACAGCCTCCGAAAAAGATACGGAACTTATGTGATCTCCAGGCTCGGGCCTCTTTCGCCTCAGTCAAAAACACCCAATAAATACAACTGCTTCCGCTAATTGGCGCTTGACTCCTGTGATAAATAAGAATAACTTCGAAGTTACGGGTGAGTTATCTATCTCCCCTTTCAGGTTCTCTGAACTAAGGCAGTTACTCTGAAGCACCCTTCCTCTTAGCCCTTGATGTTCGTGAGGGTCTTCCATGATAGTTTCTAAAGTTCAAAAACAACAAAAAGTGAAAACATCGCCTGCCAGCAAGTCGGCGGCGCCGGAAATCTCCGCTTCGCAGGACCGGATCAGGGAGCGGGCATTCCAAATCTACGAGAGCCGCGGCAGCGAACCCGGCCACGACACGCAGGACTGGCTCCACGCCGAGATTCAACTCCTGGAGCGCTAGAGCAGCTCCATTTCAGTGATTGAAGGTCTGGCCGAGAGCCGGAGGGGGGACCTGTGGGTTGTTCAGTCTGTAAGCGCCTTGAGCGAATCTTCGAGGGTTGGAACAGCGAGTGCATCAGGGCTCGTTCGTCTTTGTATTGCAGCGTCAGCACCAGGTTCGCTGCCTATGACAATGTTGAAATGGAGCGCGCCAGAAGCGAACTGCAAATGCACCGCTCGGTATGTGCCCTCGTCGACACGAAGCCTGCCGGGCTGCGCACCGCCTCTGCTGCCCGGGTCTCTACGATCTCCCCGATCCGGCTCGCCGTTCCGCCTCCATCAGGTTCGTCAAAATATCGTTGATGCGCGTCAGGTGGCCTTCGCCTTTGCCGCGCAGCCACTCCAGCACCTGGGGATCCAGCCGCACGCTCACCGGCACTTTCCGCTTCACGTCACGGATCCGGACCATGCGCGCAAGCTGCTCCGCGGTCAGCCGCGGAATATCGGAGTAATCAATCCCCGAATCGTCTCCCCCAGCCTGCGCACGTGCACCGCGCCGCACAGCTTCCCTTTCAGCCTCAGTCCACTGCCTGTTCCTGATATCTTCGGAACTCATTCTTTTCAGCCCGCCGCGCGCTGATGATGCGGATTGTCTCTTCGCCATCTTCATCCTCCCTGGGTTCTCGTGGTTCTTCCGCTCATCCCATTCGTAGCGCACAGTGTATATACATATTGTAGCACAAGCGGACGGGCGCCGGATGCTCCGTCCTTTCGCTTGAGTTTCGAGAGAGAGTCGGCCGGAAGGATGGAAAGCCGGGCTCCCCCTGCGGGTTCACGATTTCATTTCTCTGAATCGCGCCACCCAGCGCTTCTCCCAGTCGCTGGCGGTGATCTTCAACAACTGGGACTCTGCTTCATCGGGAGTCGGCGGCTTCATGCTCCATTCCCTTGCCAGGAGACCGGAGACGCGGGTTGCCAGGCCCTTGAAGGCCTTGTATTCGGGGTCCTCGGAGGTTGTCCAGGAAAGCACGCAATCCTGCCGGATGGCCTCCCGCAGGTGCTGAAAGGCCTGCCGGAAGAAGCCCAGCGTGGCAATCTCCAGCTCGCTGAGCGTCAGTTCGCTCGAAAGCTTGACGAGGATTCCTTCGACGATGGCCTCGGCTGCGGCAGCCCTCTTGTGCAGCTCCCACCGGCGCGCTTCAAAGTCCTCGATATCCCGTTCCAGCCGGTTCCACAGCTTCCAGGTGGCGAAGAATTCGCCGTACGCAACATAGAACTGCTGCGAGGCCGCCAACTGGATCTCGCGCCGCTTCTGGCGCACATTCCACACGTAGGTCAGGCGCTGGCCCACAAACCACCCGATCAGGAGCGCGATGATGGTGCTTGCCAGAGCGTAGAGCGTATTGATCGCTTCGTGCAGCGGATTCCAATCGGACATAGGCCACCATCCTGACCGGGAACGGCACCCGCGGGAAAAACGCGTGCAGCGATGCTAGCAGATGCAAGGCTCTCCGCGGCCGGGAGGCTCTGCAGGGTTGGCTGTCGTCAACCGGCAGGGCGGCTGGCACATGCACAAGGCAGACCATGACCTTTTGCGCGCACCACCATCCAACCGCTAGACTCCCCGTGTCCCATCCCCCATCCCCGAGGTCACGATCATGAAAAAGCTGGCTCTGCTGCTGTTGCTCGCCGTTCCTCTGGCCGTCTCCGCGCAAACCCCCAAGCCTCCCACCACCCTCCGCGGCGTCCTGCTGGAACAACTCCACACCACCCACGACCAGGAAGACTGGTTTGTCCCGGCCAGCATTGCTGTTGCCGGCCTCACTGCCGAGCAGGCAAGTTGGAGTCCGGGAAAGGGCAACCACTCCGCCGGTCAGCTCGCCTACCACCTCTGGTTCTGGAACTCGCGGGAGATGGCCGACTTCAAGGGCGAGAAGGCCCCTGCGTTTAGTGGCAACAACGACGAGACCTTTGACAATTTCACCCCGGCTCAGTGGAGCGACCTGGTCAAAAAGCTCAACCAGGTCCTCACCGACTGGGACAACGCCGTTGCCGCTGCCGACGACGAGACGCTGGCCAAAAATGCGTCGCTGATCGCCCACGTCGGCGCCCACAACGCCTACCACATCGGCCAGATCATCTATGTGCGCAAGCTTCAGGGCGTCTGGGATCCGGCCAAGGGCGTGAAATAGCCGGCCGCCCAGGCGATCTCCAGCGCACCGGAACTCGCGCCGAACCGGTCAGCGCGCGCCTTTGCCTATCTGCAGCATCGGCAGGCCCTGTCGCGTCTTCTGGAAGTAGCAGATCTCCACCAGCGTCGGCCAAAGCTCGATCGACGCCTTGATGGAGCTGATCGAGTCGTCCACCATGCGCAGCAGGTTGTGCTGGAAGAAGTCGGGTTCGAAACCGTAGAACGCCTTTTCCAGGTTCGTGGAAAAGAGCCGCAGCGCGTCCACCCGATCCTGGCTTTTGGCCTTCTCCGCCGCCTTCAGCGCGCGACCATGCAGACTGGTGATCTTGCCCAGAATTTCTTCGGCATCCTGGGCCGTTACTTCTCCGCTGTAGTCGAAGGCGATGCCAAGGTCATCGACTTTCGTCAGCGACGCCTTGATCTTGCGCTTCAGCAGGTTGGCAACCTCTTCGTTGAGAACCTCTGAAGATGGCGGATTCCGCATATAGTTGCTCTTGGTGTGATGCTGCGCAGCGTCAACGTGCGCGGCCACAATCCCCTCCTGCTGAATCCATAACCGGTAGATGTAATCCTCAAACCGCAGCCGCGTGGGGAAGAACGGCGGCAGCCCGAAGCTATTGTCGTACCCCGCCACCCCGCAATCCATCCGCCAATTCTTGTTCGTGACCACCGGACGAAAATTCACCAGCACGTAAATATCGTTTAGCTCATCCAGGCTGACTTGCTGCTCGTCGTTCAGAAACATGTCCACAAAGTCGATTGCATCAATGTCGTTGGTCCCGGTGCGAAAGGTCTGCGCCATCTTGACCACGGCGTGCTCTGCCACCTGCCCCCGTTCCAGCACCACAGCGTTCTCTTCCACCAGTCCCATGGAAGCGTTGGTCTCGAGATCCATCCCCGTATCCACCAGAAGCTCGCCGCGCTCGTAGTTTTCAGGCACCTCGGATACCGGCTTTCCCAGCACGTCGAAAAACGCCGATAACATGTCGAACGATTTCCGCACATATCCGTTCTTGCCGACCTTATGCAGCCTTCCCCTGCTGATTTCGTCGTTCTCGAGAGACTCCGGGCTATCTTCCATCAGAGAGTAAGGGCGCATGTCATCGTCCGAACTCACCATAAGTCCGCCCAGGGTGTACATCAGAGTGTAATTCCGGTTCCCGCCATAACTCGGGCGAAAGAGATTCTTGACGAGAGGCTCCAGTCTGCTATTGCGCAGCCGCGAGTTGATATACGCAATAAACTCATCCTTCTGCCGCGGGCCGACATAGAAAAGCTCTGACTTGGTCTTGAGCCCTTGCAGATGGTTAAAATACTTCTCCACATTGGTCGGTGTGGAGTCGTCGAAGACGATCATCTTCGGGGAATGGCCATTGCGCCAGAAGTGTTCGTCGTATTCGTGAATGGTTTCGCTAACATCGCGCAGGCGATGCGTTGGCACAACAAAGTAAGTCTCAGGTTCATGCATGGGGAAGGGAGTAACTCTCGTGGGGGATGGTATTGTTGAGCAATCCCTAAACACCCGCTCAGAAGAATTTGGGCATCCAAAGGCGGTAACAGCGGACTGCAACTCATACCTAGTCGATCCTAGGCCTGAGTTTGCAAGGAAAACATAAGGGATAACTAGGGAAACTGTACAGGTTTAGAACGAAGTCTAGCGCAGGAAGTCGGGAGTTAGCGCCTGTAGCTCTAATTAGCCTTTGCTGTTAACACCGGGTAAACCGCGATCGGATCCGCGAGCCTGTCGTTTCCGCGAAGAGGGACGAGGCAGGAAATTCTCCGGTCGGCAGGAGCTTCACCAAAACTTTGGCGCAAGAAACAGAGAGGGCGTCCTCCGCCGCAGACGCCCCCTCTGTCACCGTTCCCGTTGAATCCTTCACGCTTCAATTCAGATCGATCTGCAAATCCCCAGATTTGAAGTTCTTCTGCCACTCCTGCATTTGCTGCTTCAACTCGTCCATCTGCTTCTGGTCGATTTTGAAGTCCTCCGGCTTGAAGTTCTTCTGGAACTCTTCCATCTGCTGCTTCAGTTCATCCATCTGCTTCGAATCGATCTTGAAGTCCTCGGGCTTGAATTTCTTCTGCCACTCCTGCATCTGCTGCTTGAACTGATCCATCTGCTTCCGGTCGACTTGGAAGTCTTCCGCCTTGATCGTGTCGCGGAGCTTTTCGGCCTGCTTGCGCAACGCGTCCGCCTGCTCCTGGCTCATCTGCCATTGGGCCATGCTGCCCAGCCGATCCTTCAGCGCCTGCGCCTGGTTGCGCATCGCCTCGGCCGCGGCCTCGCTGTCTTGCGCAAAGAGCTGCAATTCCTGCGGCTCCAACTCTGCCACCACCGGGCAATCGCCTTGCGGGAACACTTCTTCCCACTCCAGCTCTCCGGTCCTGTGCTTCGAATCCACCTGCAAGGTTAGCGACTGCTGCTTCTTGTCCCGCAGAATTGTGACCTGCACCTGTTTTCCCTGGTTTGAGCGTAGCGCCCGGTCCCAGTCCGACATGGTGGCGATCGCGTCTGGGCCCACCTTGAGAATCACGTCAAAGGCCTTCAACCCGGCCTTCGCGGCTTCGCTCTTGTGCGCCACCTGTTTCACCATCAGGCCGTTCGGCACGCCCAGGTATTCGGCCATCTGGTTGGTCAGCGGCTCAACCATGGCTCCCACGTTCAGCGTGTTGCCCCAGATGGGCATGTGGAACATTCCCGGCAGGGGTGTGTCGCCGCCGCCCGGCAGCACGCTCATCCCCGGCGCCTGGGCAAACTCCTCGCCATTGTTGCCAAGCTTATTCCAGACATCATGCTCCATCACGCGGTGATCCACCAGCTGCACTGAGGTTGTCTGCACATTTCCGTCGCGGCTGAATTCCAGGCTCACCTTCCGCCCCGGCGGAATCTCTCTCAACATCCTCCGCAACTGCTCGGCGCCTTCCACGTTTTGTCCGTTCAGCTGCAGCACCACGTCGTTGACGCGCAAACCAATCTGCCCAGCCGGCGCATCGTGGTCAATGAGCGTGATCACCGCGCCCCGCACCTCCTTGAGCTTCAAGGTCTGCGCCTTCTCGTTGTCCACGTCGTCTACCCACACGCCCAGGTAGCCCGCCGAGCTGGAATGAAGCAGCAATGGACTGGTTCCCTGCAGCAGCTCCACAATCTGCGTGGATTGCGCTGCCGTGCTTCCGGGCGTAAGTGCAATCGCGGCGCCCACCCCCAGCAATACGACGACTCCAACACTGCGATACGGCCTCAAAAAGTGCTTCATAGTCTTCTTCCCTCGCATTCCTCTTGCCCCGGCCCACAATCGTTACGTGACGATGCAATCACCGGAAGCAACTGCTTCCCTACTGAATCTCCGGAACCCGGCTCAAGACCTGCCTCGAGACGGTCCGTATATGAGGATTCTGGTCCGAGTTGGCCACTGTGTGCAGCACCTGCCGCACGCTGGTATCGGCTTCAACCGGCTCCAGGATATTCACGGCCTCGGTGCGAACCTGCGGATCGGTATCGTTCATCAGTGCCTCCAGCACCGCGTCCCGCACCTGCGTGTCCTCGGCCACATAGGGCTCCAAACCATCCAGAGCCTTCAAGCGCACTCCCGCACTCTTGTCGTAACGAAGCACGACCATCAGTGCGTCGCGAATCCCCGCTGCCTGGCAGCTGTGTCCCGCGCGGCAAGCGGCCGCCAGCAAGCCTACGGAATCGTCCCGGACATCCGGCGATGCTGAATTCTCCGACGCCAGCATCAGCAGCTCCCGGATCTTCGGATCGTCCACCGAGCCTTCCATCTGCTGCGGCACAACCTGGTTATAGCGCACCTCTACCATCTCGCTGTTTGGCTGGCGCACAATGCTTGAAACGTTGGTAATCTCCGCTGGGGGCGCGCTCGCAGGCTTTACAACAATCGGATGTCCGGTTGCGGCCGCATGCGCCGCCCGGCTCTGCGCATACTCGTAACCGCCCAGGATTCCGGCCCCGGCGCCAACCACGAGCAACAGGCAGGCTGCTACCGGCGCAGCCTGCAAACTGGCAAAGTTGTTGATCATGCGCTGCGTCAGCCGCTCATACCAGCGCTTTGGCGGCAGAGCATCCAGCGCTTCTTCCAGCCGCATCCGCGACCGCGCCACCAGGTTTGCCGGCGGCTCCACAACAGGATGCGCATCGGCGAGCACTTTCATGGCCAGCAACTGCTCCCGGTCGCTGTAGCAATCCGGGCACGCGGTCATGTGCCGCTCCAGTTCATGAATCTGTTCGTCGGGCAGCTCTCCGTATGCCGCCGCCACGATTCGCTCGTGTGCAAGTTCGCAATTCATCGTTACGTCCTTCCAGCCTCAAAGCAACATCCATGCGCGCCTGATCGATCCGCATTCCCTTTGGGAATTGCCTGGCGCACCCTAGCGCAACTCCGCCAACTGTGTCCTCAGCTTCTTTGTCGCCCGGAAGAGCGTATTCTTGGCGGTCTCTTCCGTGGTGCTGAGCATCTCTCCGATCGTCCTTAACCGGAGTCCCTGGTAGTGCTTCAACTCAAATACCATCCGCTCCCTCGGCGTCAGCTTACCCAGCGCTGCCTGAATCCGCGCGGCCAGCACCTTCCTGTCAAGCTCTTTGGCCGGATTCGAAAATGACCGGTCGTCGGAAACCGAAGCCAGCACATCAATCTCGTCACCGGAGTGGTCCACAACCACCGCATGGTCCTCGCGACGCGTCTTGCGCCGCCGCAACTGGTCCAGGCAGAGGTTGGTCACAATTCTGTAAATCCAGGTGTAGAACGAGCACTCGAAACGGAAATTCCCGATGTACCTGAATGCCTTGAGGAAGGCTTCCTGGTAAATATCCTCGGCATCCTGCTCGCTTCCCGTCAGATGCAGGGCCAGCCGCAGAACCTGGTGCTCATATTGCCGCACCAGCGCATCGAACGCGGCTCGGGAACCAGCCTGCGCCTCGCGGATCAGCTCCATCTCCGGAGCCCGCGCCTGCAGCCGGTCCTGAGCGCTTTTTCCGCCGCCCATTGCCGTGGTCGAAGCCATACCTGCTGAGGATTGTACCCTCCTCGCAGGCGGCCACGCCAAACCAGTCGCCCGTGCAGCCGGCGAAACCGGGTAGCCTATCGCGTCAGTTGCCATCAAGTCTCCGCCAACAAATATGAGAATGGTCCGCACTTGGAAGGACGCGACAGGGCTGTATTCGTGAGCAAACAAGGCAGTTTTGGAAGGGCTTGATGCGGAAGGCAGAACGGGCGCAACTCCGCTTCCCTTCGCAGATCGAGGTCTCGAGGCTGTTGCAGTGCTGCCGAAGCGGTTCGGCCCTACCTGCGCTTTTTGCCGCCCGGCCGCGGGCCGCTGCGTTTGGAGCCTGCGCCCCCGGACTTGCCCCTGGGACCGGATTTCGAGAATCCGCCGGCCTTTGGCTTGGAGCGGTCACCGGAACCCGGTTTGGGCTTGCCCGCGAAATTCGGTCTGGGCTTCCAACCCGAGCCGGTTCTGCGCTCCGGCCGCGCGTCCTCGCCGCGGGGGCGGAATTCTGCGCCGCCTTCCGCGCGTGGAGTAAAGGGCCGTGGCGGACGGTTTGAGGACGATGCGCCGCCCTCATCCCTGCGGAAAGGCCGCCTTGCCGGTCCGGAGGAGCTGCCTGAGCCGCGTCCGGCGCCGTAAGAGCCTGTGCCAGCTTTGCCAGGTTTGCTGCTCGGCCGTGCCCCGCCAGCACGCGGCTTACCGCTGCTCGTTGTGAACGGCCGTGCGAGTCCTCCCTCGCCGCGGAAGGGCCGCGCAGAACCGGAACGGCCTCCTTCGGAACGAGCCGATCCCGAGCGCCCAGATCCTGGGCGTCCTGGTCCGGAAGGTCTGAACGCTGGCCGGCTTGTGCCGGGCCGTTCCGGTCTCGCCCCCTCTGTGCGTCCGAAGTCCTGAACCGGCTCAATGTGCAGCCGGGATGGCTTTCTCGGCCCCAGATCCTCGACCGGCTCGGGCGCAGGACGCCGAGTTTCAGGCTTTGCCGCAAAGGGCCGCTTGAAAGGCGGTCTTTCTCCAGCGTCGGGCTTCTTCCACGCTAGCTTGGCTGGGAAGCTCCGCCCCGTGGCAGGCCTATCCCCGTAGGGCTTTCCGCCGCCAGGTTTGGCTCCGTAGGGACGGCTCGATGGCCTGTCTTCGTGCGGACGGCCTGCGGCGGGCTTCGCGCCATAGCTCCTTCTGGTCGCAGGACGGCTTTCGCCGGTTCTTTCTCCGCCAAATCGCGCTGGCGGACGCCCAGTTCCGAACCTTGCCGGCCCCGCTCCACTCCGAGTCGGTGAGTCCGCGTTAAATGCTCTCTTGGGCTGATAGCCTTTCTGCCCTGTAACAGGCTTTCGTTCCCGCGGCTTGAAAGCAGGCTTCTCCGGTGGCAGAGAATCCACCAGGTTGCGGCGTCGAATCTCCTTGGCCTTGGGAGTTTTCAGTTTGCCGTCGGCGGCCTTGCGCAGCAGCTCCAGCTCCTGCGCATCCAACTCGCGGAAATTGCCCGGTTCCTGGTCCAGAACCAGCGGCCCGTAGCCCACGCGGCGAATCTTTTCCACGAAATGCCCGATCTCCTCGAACATCTTGCGCAGCTCGCGGTTGCGCCCCTCGATCAGCACCACTTCGTACCACGGATTGTCGCCCTGGCGGACCTGGCGGATGCGCGCCGGCGCAGTGTGCACTTTGTCCGAGCCGGGCTTTCCCTTCTCGATGGCCACGCCCGCGCGCAGAATATCCAGCTCGTTCTCGGTCGGCTTGCCGGCCACCTTGACCAGGTAGGTCTTCTCCACGCCAACGGATGCGCGTGTCAGCTTGTTGGCCAGCTCGCCGTCATTGGTCACCAGCAGCAGGCCTTCGCTCATATAGTCCAGGCGTCCGACGGGGTAAAGCCGTTCCCGCATCTTGTCGAAGAACTGCATCACGGTGGGCCGGCCCTCGGGATCCTTCACCGTGGTCACAAATCCCTTTGGCTTGTTCAGCACAAAGTAGCGCAGGCGTTCGGCGCCCTGCAGCAGCTTGCCGTCCACGCGGATGTGGTCGCGCCCGGCATCGGCCTTGGTGCCCAGCTCGGTAACCACCTTGCCATTCACCTGCACGCGGCCCTGCTCGATCATCTCCTCGGCCTTGCGCCGGCTGGCCACGCCCGCCGCGGCAAGAATCTTCTGCAGCCGCTCCAGCCTGGCTGGTGGACGAGACTTGGGCGTGAACTCCGGCTCCGCTTCACTGCCCCCGGCGTCTGCTTCGTCTTCGGCCTCCGACTCGAGCTCGCTCTCTGCTGTTTCTGCCTCAGCAGTTGTTTCAGCAACGACCGCAGTCTCTGCTTCCCCGTCGGTTTCATCTCCGATGGGATCTTCAATTTCAGCTTCGGGCTCGCTGTTCAACCCGGCGTCATTTTCTTCGGGCCGCTCTTCGTCACTCATGGGGCACAGTCTCGGTTTCTGCCTGCTCTACGGGGGAAGGCGCAGCAGGCGCGGCCTCTGCGGGGGTTGGCTCCGCTTGCATCGTTGATGCGCCAGAGAGGGTTTCGGGATCACCCGGCTCCTGGGTCGTTTGAGAAACCGCCTGAGGGCTAGCGGGAGCTTCTTCGCTTTCCGCCGTCGCAGCGGTCTCTGCGTCTGGCTGTTTTTCCGGCGCCTCTTCCGCGGCAGGTTCTTCCACCGGCTCTTCGCCGTTTTCGTCGAACTCCAGACTCGATTCGCCGTTCACTTCCGCGGACGCTTCCTCTTCGGCGGCCTGTTCCGATTCCTCGAATTCAGCCTGCGCCATCTTCTCGAACTCTTCCATCGAAGGCAGCTCGGTCACGTCCTTCAGGCCAAACCGAAGCAGAAATTCCTTGGTCGTCTTGTAGAGGATGGGCCGGCCGATCACCTGCTTCCGGCCTGCCGTGGCAATGAGCTTCCGCGCCAGCAGCGAACCAAACACTCCGGATGACTCCACGCCGCGAATCTCGTTCACTTCCGGCGCCGTCACCGGCTGCTTGTAGGCGATCACCGCCAGCGTCTCCAGCGCCGGCAAGCTCAGCTTCATAGCCGGCTTCAGGCTCTTGACAAACATTCGCGCTGCATCGTGGCACTCCGGCTTGGTGGCCATCCGGTAGCCGCCGGCAATCTCCTTGATCTCGATGCCCCGGTCGTCGTTGGCATAGGTGGCGATCAGCTCGTCCAACAGACCACGCAGGATAGCGCGCACCTCGCGGTCCTGCAGCCGAGCCAGCCGCTTTGCTTCCGCCTCAAGGTCCAGCACGGGTTCTGCGGACTCGGCCGCGGGCTCGCCGCTGCCGTCCGGAGGTGCCTCAACGGCTGGCTCTTCGCCAGCCTCTGCCTGAGGCGCTTCGACAGGCTCCACAGCCGCCTCGGATGGGTCCGGAGAAGCCGGCTCGGCGGCCGGATCCAGCTCCAGATCGCCAAACTCCGCATTCAGCAACGGCAGAGGGTCAGTTGACGGCGGGGCCTGCTCTGCAGCCGCCGCGGCAATCGCAGCTTCCTGCTCCGCCTTCCATTCCAGGGCGTCGGTGGCGAACAATACGGCGAGCTGGGCCAGTGTGACCGGCTCCTCCGCGGCGTAGATGACAGCTTCCAGTTTTGCTTTAAGGCTCATTCTGCAATAGGTACCTCAAGTATGGTACCGGAACTGGAGCCGCCCCGCGGGCCAATTGGGGTCGCAAGACTTGTGCAAGCCGCGGAAAAAGGGCGTCCGCCGGAGCGAACGCCCTCAATTTACAGGCTGAAGGCAGTTTAGGGAGCCATCTGGCGGAAGAGCCAGAACAGCGATCCCGATAACAGCGCCGCCGCGGGCAGCGTGAATACCCAGGCCGCCGCGATGTTGCGGAGGGTAGACATCTGCAGGCCGCTGCGGTTGGCCGCCATGGTGCCCGCTACGCCGGAACTCAATACATGCGTTGTACTTACCGGCAGCCCAAAGTTGTCGGCCAAGGAGATAGTGGCCATGGCAACCAGCTCTGCGCAGGCCCCCTGCGCATAGGTCAAGTGCTCCTTGCCGATTTTTTCGCCCACCGTAACCACAATGCGCTTCCAGCCCACCATGGTCCCCATTCCGAGCGCCAGGGCGACGGCCACTTTTACCCATGTGGGGATGAACTTGGTGGCCTTATCCACGTGTTTTTTGTAGTTAGCCAGGGCGGCGTTCTCGTCCGCGGTAAAGGCCGGCTTCTTGGCCTTTTGAATCAGGCGGATGGCTTCGCTGGCCACGTACATGTCGTTGCGCACGTTGGTCTGCTGGCCAGGAGGAACGGACTTGAACTCCTTGTACAGCGCAACTTCATGGCTCAGGTCTTCGACCAACTCGCGAAGGGCGAGAATTGTGTCAGGCTGCAACTCCTTGGTGCGGATATAGTCTGTGACCTCGGCGCGCGCATCGGCGCCCAGGATGCCGGTTTTGTCCACGTGATTGTCCAGCACATGCCCCGCCTGCTCTGAGGCGGCGATGAAATCCTGCACCTGGCTGGGTGAAACAGCGTGGTTCAGGGCGTAGGCGGTAGGCACCGTGCCGATGAGGATGAGCATGATCAAACCCATGCCCTTCTGACCGTCATTGGAACCGTGGGAGTAGCTGACACCGGTGCACGTGAGAACCAGCAGCAGACGGATGGGCCACGGCGGCGGCTCTGCATTCTTGGGTGCTTCGTAAAGGGCAGGGTACTTGATCAGCCACTTCGACAGCAGAAACAGCAGCGCCGCTCCACCGAACCCCACTACCGGCGAAATCAACAGTACTTTGAATACCTTGGTGGCCTGTTCCCAGTCCACGCCCGAGGTACCACTGCCGTGTACGCTCATGAGCTGGTTGGCAATGCCGACGCCGATAATGGAGCCGACCATGGTGTGAGAACTGGAGGCAGGCAGCCCGAACCACCACGTGCTGAGATTCCAGACGATGGCCGCGATCAGCAGCGCGAAGACCATGGCGAAACCGGCTCCGGCGCTGACCTGGAGGATCAACTCGACAGGCAGCAAGGTAATGATGCTGAAGGCCACTGTGCCGGAAGAGACCAGGACACCGGTCAGATTGCACAGACCGGACCAAACCACGGCGATGTTCGGATCCAGGGAGTGCGTGTAGATGACCGTTGCCACCGCATTGGCCGTGTCGTGGAATCCATTTACGAATTCAAAGCCCAAGGCTATGAACAGAGCGGTTATCAGCAGCGCGTACGGCCAGATGCTGCCTAATGTCACGCCGTTAAAATCCTGGGCGACGTGTAGACCGATGTACCCCAGGCCGATAACCAGTGCTCCCAGGACCACGATTCCGCTGATCATGGCGTGGGATTTCTTCATTTTCTTGTCAAGGAGTGTTGCTGCAGGCGGACGGGCAGTGACGGTTGTCGCCAGATCTGACATGTATTGGCTCCGTTGCTAGAGAATCATACTCGCCCGGCTCCGCTGGGGGAAGCAAACCCCGGACCCATCCATGGATATACGAAGCAGATGAAAGGGCGATGAATTCTAGGAAAGGAAAGGTCTTTTCGAGCGTGGAACCGGCGTTGAAGCGTGGCCCACCCTGCCGCTTAGACCGAGAAGCGGAGCGATTCCATAGCCCAGCCCACGCTGTCGGCGTAGCATTTCACCAGCTTTTCCTGGTTGAAGCGATTATCATGCACAATCGCGTCGCATGTCCCCCAATCGCCCCGTTCATGGCACTCCACCCAGGTCAGAAGGCTGCGTTCCCGGTTCGCGGTTCCCTGCAGCGCCTCGCATATTTCAGCGCGCAGCGGCAGTGAGGGGGTCAGCTCCTCCATGGGCAGATGCAGCATCGCCGGGACCAGGCTCAGCATCCCCAACAGGTACTGCTCTGAGGGGACCTGTTCGGACTGTCCGGCAGCCAGTTCGCAGAACCGCGCCCGCACCAGAGACATGTGCAGAAGCTCGGGTGGCTCCTCTTCATTCAGCTCGCTCAGCACCGCCAGAGAAACGATGCGGCGGAAGTTGTTCTCGCCTACATACACGATGGCAGACTCGATGCTTCGCACTTCCTGCTGGATCGCGTAGAGGGGAGAGTTTACCAGCCGCAGCAACCGGTAGGTCAGCGATGCGTCGCGCAGGACGAGCTTGCTCACCTCCTTCAAGTCAATGGGATCATGATGGAGCAGGCGCACGATCTCGAAGTGCAACAGCCGGTTGGCGGGAACCTTTCGCTTCTTGAGCAGGACCGGGTGGCAGAAGTAGCCTCCCTGGAAGAGCGTGAAACCCTCGCCAAAAGCCCGCGCATGTTCTTCCCGCGTCTCAACGTTTTTCGCCACCAGCGCCAGCGAGGCATGGCCAAGGTTCGGCAAATCGTGGTGATCCGACGACCCGAAACGGGCGAAATCTATCTGCAGGTAGTCGGCCAGTTCCACCAGCGGCCGCAGATCAGCCTTCCAGCTAAAGTCGTCCAGCGCCAGCCGGAAACCGCGCTCCTTCAGCTTGTAGCAGGCCTCCACCAGCTTGGGTGTGGGCTCGAGGCTCGCCGGAATTCCCAACACCGTCCGTTCAGGCGGCAGAACCAGCACCAGGTCTTCGGTCAGAGCCTCAACGGTGCAGTTGATAAACGCCGGCAACCCGTTAGTCAGCCACTCCAACCCGAAGATCACGGCATTGTCGAGCATGGTTCGAGCGGCCAGATCGACCCCGGGACTCAAGTGCGATTCCGGTGGGTTACGGAAGAGCAGCTCATACGCGTGTACATGGCCGCGCAAATCAAGGATGGGCTGGCGTACCACATAGCGCATTTCACCGGCCCAATCCGGCGGCGCGGCTTTATTTCCCTTTGCCTCTGAAGAATCCGTCAGCATGCACACCTTCCCGACGTATTTATCGGCAGGTTGCCGCATTCCCTTCAGAGGATTTCCGGAGTTCTGCCGCCGTCCCTTCGAATAAGACGCCAACTACCGCCAATCGTCCTGCGCTTTGGCCAGTCCCTCGGTCATTACCGCATCGAATGCGCTGTGCTTTTTGATCAGAATGTCGCTGAACGCGCGATCCTGGCGCAACAGGATCGCCTGCAGACGAACCAGCTCCAGCAACGCCAGAAACATGGCAATCAGCGCCCGCTCGGAGCGCGTGTGGCTCAAGAGCCGGCTCAAGGATACCGGCTTATCTTCCATCGTCATTCGCCGGCCCAGGAAGCGGATCATCTGTCCCACCGTCACCGCGTCGTCCTCGACATTCAGCACCGGACGGTTCCGCGCGCGCTCCAGAACTTCCCGGAAGATTCGCACCAGGTCCACCGTGTCGGCGGCAATCTCCTGCTCCGCCTCCGCGACTTCCTTGAACTCCCTGAAGCCCGGATTGCTCCAGGTCGCCGCCTCCAACATCTGCTTTTGCTGCAGCATTTGCGCCGCGTTCTTGAAGCGCTCATGCTCCAGCAGCCTTTCCACCAGCTCGCGGCGCGGGTCTTCAGCTGTCTCTTCGGGCCCGGCCCCAGCGCGCGGCAGCAGCATCTTGCTCTTGATGTGGATCAGCAGCGACGCCGTGTAGATGAACTCCCCTGCGACATCGACGTCGGAGGCCTTCAACTGGTTCACATAGGCCAGAAACTGGGCCGTGATCTTTGCAATCGGAATGTCGTAGATATCGATGTCCTGCTTGCGGATCAGGTCCAGCAACAGGTCCAGCGGACCATCGTAGACCAGGCCCACGCTGACAGAAAAAGGCGACTCCTCGGCGCTCTCGTCGCGCTTCTTCTGGATGGCAGCCGCTTTGGCGGCAGCCTTCCCGTCCGGAGCAGCCGAACGAACAGCTTCCGGCTCTATGGCAACAGCATCCGGAATGGTCCCAGCTGCATGAGTCTCGACTTCAGGCGCAGCCTGAGCCTCGAAATCGTGTGCAGCACTCTCCGGATTAGCGTTCTGACTGGTCAATGCTTCATCTCTTCCTGCTTCGAGCTCTGCCTGTTCCAGGACAACATCATTCCCCACGCGCTCAATGCCTTTTTTACGGGGTTTCCGGGTCGGTGAGGGTCATCTGCATGGCACTGCGCACCTCAACCATCGTCTGCTCGGCGCGAGCGCGAGCGCGGTTCGAACCCTCCTCGAGGATCTCCCTCACCTGTGTCTCGGAAAAGCCCGCACGCCTTTCCTGAATAGGAGCCAGCAGCTGGACAAGCGCGTCCGCTGCCCAGCTCTTGCACTGGATGCACCCGATTCCCGCCGACCGGCAACCCTGGTACACGTTGGCAAGGGTCTCCGGCGTCGAAAACACCTTATGTAGGTCGCCCACAGGACATTTGTCCGGGTCACCCGGGTCGGTTCGCCGGATGCGCGCCGGGTCCGTCACCATGGTCTTCAGCTTCTGCCGCACCACCGGCTCTGGATCCGTCATCAGGATCGTGTTCCCATAGCTCTTCGACATTTTCCGGCCGTCGGTACCGGGGAGCTTGGGCGAAGGCGTCAAGAGCACGTCGGGCTCCGGAAGAATCTCATCACCCTCCCACCGGCTAATCGCCACTGGTCTTATATCCGGATGTTTCCCAACGTCTTTGCTCTGCCTTCCACCCCGTGGAAAGAAGAAGTTGAAGCGTCTTGCAATCTCGCGCGTGAGCTCGACGTGCGCGGCCTGGTCCTGACCGACCGGGACGAATTTTGGCTGGTAGAGCAGGATGTCCGCCGCCTGGAGGAGCGGATAACCCAGAAATCCATAGGTTGTCAGATCCTTGCCACTTAGGTTCTCTTGTTGCTCCTTGTAGCTAGGGACGCGCTCCAACCAACTCAGTGAAGTGATCATAGACAGAGCCAGAAACAGCTCACCGTGCTGCGGCACGCGGCTTTGCAGGAAAAGGACAGACCTGGCAGGGTCAAGACCAGCGGCCAGGTAGTCGAGCAACACATCCTTGGTGTTCGGTACAATCTGCGACGTGTCCGCATAGTCTGTGGTCAACGCGTGCCAGTCGGCGATAAAGAAGTAGCACTCGTACTGGTCCTGCAGCTTGACCCAGTTGGCCAGCGCGCCCATGTAGTTGCCCAGGTGCAGCTTGCCGGTGGGGCGCATGCCGCTCAAAACACGCGGCCTAGAAGATGAAATTGCGGTTTCTGACATCGTTTCTTGTCGTTTCCAAGGGTGCTGCCGGGAGATGCCGCCGTCTTCGCCGAAGGGCTCAAAACAGGCTCGCTCTATTGTACCGGCAGGCGGGTAGCCGCGCTCGGCCGTCCTAAACCATTCGCAGCGCCAGATACACCAGCGTCAGCGCCGGCCGCAGCAGCAGCCGCAGTACAAAACCGCCCACGAAGATCATGAACAGGTAGCTCACCCAGATGGGAATCCGGTCATAGGCCACCACGGCGTTATAGGGCAGCAGGTTGCGCACCAGGCGGCTGCCGTCCAACGGCGGAATGGGCAGCAGGTTGAAGAAGAAGAGGCTCAGGTTGATTTCGATCGCCAGAATCGCCAGCAGCACAAAAGCGGGCAGGGCGGAGGGCACGCCCACAGCAATTCCGCCGGCAAACGTGGCTAGGACCAGCGCGTGACCGCCCGGAACCACAATCGAAATCAGCGCCAGCGCCACCAGCGCAACGAATGCAATCAGCAGGTTCGAGGCCGGTCCGGCCAGCGTAGTCAGATTGTCGTCGCGGCGGATCTTCCGGAAGTTGCGCGTAATGACCGGGGTTGGCTTCGCCCAGCCCACCAGCAAGCCACTGAAAAAGCTGAAGCCGATCAAAGGCCCAAAGATCACCAGTCCGGGAAACAGCAGAGTTCCGACAGGATCCACGTGGTAGATCGGATTCAGCGTTACGCGCCCCTGCAGGCGCGCCGTCTGGTCGCCCAGGAACGACGCCGTCCAGGCATGCGCGCACTCATGCACACTGAGGGAAAAGATCAGTAGAACGAACTCGAAAACCGCAATGAGAAACCGAACAGATTGCAAACCACACTCCCGAATGCTCGAAAGCTCAGGTTAGCATGGTGGGTCCTCTCCAGTTCAGGCCCTGTCCGCCGGGAAGCTCCCCACAGCCTCGCCCGGGGCCACTGTGTGGCCGGCCAGGACAATGGCGTGGCTCGCGATCCGCGCTCCCTCGCCGATAGTGGTCGGCACCAGCGTGACTTTTTCGAAGTTCTCCGCCGCGTGGGTGTGCGAGTAGACCCGCGCAAACGACCCGATCACTGCATTCTTGCCAATAGTGATGCCCCCGCGGTCGTTCAACAGCGCTCCCTGTCGGATCGTCACCCCGTCACCGATTTTCAGGTTGTACCCATAGGTCAGATCGACGCCGTGAAAGATCTTCACGCCGGTCCCCATTTGCTCGAAAATGTGCCGGCCCAGCATGCAGCGAAAGCGGAGGCCGAGCCAGAGATTAAGCCCGATCGGAGAGCGGTCGAACATCTGCCAGAACCACAGCAGCGGCTTGCGGCTGGCATAACGGTCGCGGTCGGCGTCGGCAAAGTACTCTGCTTCCAGGGTCACGTTCGCGGAGTCAAGGCTCAGCCCCAGAATGTTGCCGGGCAGTTCGCTCGTCAGTGTCAGGTTCAGCTTCCCTCCGTGCGGCCGCCCCAGGTAGAGCTGGTAAAGCTGGTCGCGTACAATTTCGGCGCGCCGCTCAGGGGCGCTGTGGCGAACGAACTCATCGTCAAGAAACTGGAGCCAGCGGCGGTAAAGCTCTTCCGCCTCAGGCGCGGGACGCGGTGCATTGATCGCGGTTGTCATACGCATTGGACGATACAACACAGGGCTCGGATGCATCGAGCACCCCGCCCATACCGTGGGACACGTTGCGCAGCCACCCGCTCCACCCAATGGCCGATGCGTGTCCGCAACGGGACTACGTACCATGGCCGAACGATGCGCATCGAACCGCAGAGCGGGCGGCAGATGGGGGTGTGGGCAGCCACGGCTGTTGTCACAGGCGAGGCCATCTCCCTGGGCATCTTTCTCACCCCGGCCGGCATGGCCCGTTCGCTGGGCTCGCCCGCGCTGCTGGGCGCAGTCTGGTGCGGCATGGCCTTCATTACCTTGGCCGGCGCGCTGTCCTTCACCGAGTTGGCTGTCCGGTTCCCTCAGGCCGGTGGTGAGTACGTCTACCTGCGCCACGGCTTCGGCCGCCGCGTCGCCTTTCTCTATGGATGGATGGCCGCTGTGGTCATGTATCCCGGCGTAGCTGCGGCGTTGTGCGTGGGCCTGGTTCCGTACGTGCAGACGCTCGTTTCCCTTCCGGGCTGGCTCGCTGTCTTGCTGCCTGCTTTTATCCTGCTCACGCTGGGCGCTCTCAACTTTGCCGGGACGCGTCTTTCCAGCGGTGTCATGACCGCCCTCAACTGGTTCAAGATCGCCGTGCTTACCGGGCTGGTGGGCTGGGCACTGGTATCCGGTCAGGCAACCATTGCCAACCTCGTCCCAATCGCCGGCCGCCGCGCAGGCTCCGATCTCCTTACCGGCGCCATTGCCGGGGCGGCCATCAGCGCGTTTTTCTGCTTTGGCGGATGGTGGGAAGCGGGCAAGATTGCCGGCGACGTTCAAGACCCCCGCCGCACCCTCCCAATCGCCTTCACCGCAGGCGTTCTGATTGTCACCGCCGTCTACCTGCTGGTGAGTTTCACCTTTGCCGCGGTTGTCCCCATGGACCAGATTCAGAACAACACCGCGTTTGTGGCCCAGTTCGGACAGGCGTTGTTTGGAACGCAGGGCGGGCGTGTGCTCTCTGGCTGCGTGTTGCTGTGCGTCCTCGGCGGTCTAATGGTTCTCAGTATGGCCGTGCCGCGCGTCACGTATGCGCTGGCCCGCGAGGAAGCCGGAGCGGCCTGTTCCGGTCCGCTGGCCATCTTTGCCCGGCTCCATCCCCGCTTTGGCACCCCCGCCAACGCCGTCCTGCTGCAAACCGGCATGGCCCTTGCGGTGATGGCCCTCGGCGCGTTCGATCGCATCCTGGCCTTCATCATCTTCTCTGCCGTCGTCTTTCTCGCGCTCACCGTTGCCACGCTCTTCCGCACCGCCGAGCCAGTCCGCCGTTGGTGGTTTCCACTCGCCCCACTTGTCTTTCTGGCCGGCAGCGGTGTGCTTGCCGCCATGCTGCTCCTGCACAGCCCACTGCCTTCGCTGCTGGGAGCAGCAGTGGTGCTGGCTGGCCTGCCGGTGCGATCGCTTCTTCTGCGCGGAAAACAGATCGCCCCGATCGTAGCCACCGAAACCGAGCTATCCTGACCACGTTCCAAATCGATAAGGAGAAAAGCAATGCCCCACATCGCCCTTCCCCCCGATCTGCCCGGCATACGCGGCGCCATGGCCTTCCGGCCGGAGACGGCGCGCCCCTTGAACGCGCTGGTTGAAGTGCTGCTGACCGGCCCCAGCACTCTGAGCCGCGGCGAGCGCGAACTGATCGCCACCTATGTTTCCAGCCGCAACTGCACCCATTATTGCCACAGCATTCATGGAGCCATCGCCGCAGCTCACCTCGGCGGCGATGAGGCTCTCGTCAAGCAGGTCAAAACGGATTTCACGCAAGCAGCCATCAGTCCCAAACTCAAGACCCTGCTCGTGATTGCAGGCAAAGTGCAGTAGGACGGAAAGCTGGTCACCGCTGCCGATGTAGAGGCCGCGCGCAAGCAGGGAGCCACCGATCTTGAGATCCACGACACCGTGCTCATCGCCGCCGCCTTCTGCATGTACAACCGCTATGTCGATGGCCTCGGCACCGATCAACCCGACGACGAGGCGCTCTACCGCGAGCGCGGCCGCCGGGTAGCCCGCGACGGCTATGTCACCGTGAGCGAAGAGTACCTCGCCAGCCACGCCCACACCGCTACGCACTAAGGAGAGACGCATGCCTCACATTCATCTGCCCGAGGGATTTCCCGGCATCAGCGCTGGATTCGTGTTCCGTCCCGAGACGGCCAAGCCCATGCGCCAGTTGGCTCATATCCTGCTCCATGAGCCCGGCTCGCTCACGCCCGGCGAGCGCGAACTGATCGCAACCTTTGTTTCTTCCCGGAACAACTGCCACTTCTGCCAGGCAAGCCACGGAGCGGCCGCCGCCTGCCACCTGGGCGATGCAACCGTAGTCGCGCAGGTCAAGGCCGACTTTCTCTCCGCCCCTGTGAGCAACAAGCTCAAAGCTCTGCTGGTGATTGCCGGTAAGGTTCAGCAGGACGGTAAACTGGTCACCCCTGCCGACGTTGAAGCCGCACGCAATCACGGCGCGACGGACATCGAGATCCATGACACGGTGCTCATTGCCGCTGCGTTCTGCATGTTCAATCGCTACGTGGACGGCCTTGGCACCTGGCAGCCGGGCGAGCCGGAGATGTACGCGCAGATGGGCCGGCAACTGGCCGCGGAAGGCTACCTTGCTCCGTCCATTAAGGAGCCTTTGGAACAGCCGGTGAGCGCCGGCTGAGAGCCTGGCGTCGACAAACGCAAAAAGGGGACGAGCCATAGCCCGTCCCCTTTTGTTTCTTCGGATTCACTCGGCGAAATAGCCTTATCGCCGACTGCCTTGAATCGTCTTCGGTCCGCCGCTGCCGCCAATCTTCTTTCCCGCTCGCTTCAGCGCAATGGCATGCATCTCCTTGCCCATGCTCGACTGGTTGATGGCGACCTGGATTCCCAGATTGATCAGGTTGCCCGTGCCCCAGTAGAGCGCCAGGCCGGAGGCAAAGTGCCACATGGAGAAACCGAAGATCACCGGCATCATGATGGCCATCATGCGCCGTTGGTTGGGGTCCATTCCCGGCGAAGGTGTAATAAACTGCACCACGAACATGCTGACAATGATGATGAGGGGCAGAATGTGCAGCGGGTCGGCAACCGACAGGTCGGTGAGCCAGTACCAATGCGCCTGGCGCAGCTCAATCACGTTGGCCAGCACCCGGTAATAGGCGAAGAACAGCGGCATCTGGATCAGCAGCGGCAAACAGCTGCCGTACATGTTCACGTTCTCCTGTTTGTAGAGCTCCATCATCTCGGTGTTCATCTCGGCCCGCTTGGGGTCGCTCACCTTCAAATGGGCATAGCGCTTCTTGAGCGCGTCCACCTTGGGCTGTATGCGCATCATCTTCAGCGAAGACTTCATCATCATGAAGCGCGTGGGCAGCATCAGCAGGTTGAAGATCACAGTGACGGCGATAATGTCCCAGCCCCAGTTGGGAATGCCGTGCTCGTTCAGCAGGCGCAGCACCCAGTAGAGCGGCGTGGCCAGAATCGTCATCCAGCCGAACTGGATCAGCGCCTGCAGCGCCTGTCCGGTTGGTTTGCCGTCCGCCCCCGTTACGTGGATCGACGACAGCACGTCCATCGCCTTGGGTCCGGCAAACAAGCGCAGCTTTGTATACCCGCTGGTGTCGCCCACGGCCAGTCCGATCACGTCGGCCGGCTTCTTCTCGCTGGTGGGATTGCTCAGGTCGCTGGGCAGCTCGATGCTGTTGTGCAGCGTCACTACCGTGGCACGCGCCGGATCGCCGGGCAGAAAGACCGACGCAAAGTAAAGATCGGTGATGCCCGCATAGCCGTACGGCTGATCCTGCGTGGCGTTTCCGCTTACCTTGGCTGCCGACTGATAGTCCTGCTTGCCGTCAATCGACCAGGAAAAAAACGAAGGCGTCCGCATCTGGCTGCGCGTCAGCGACGAGGGAAGAAACTCTTCCATATCGCCCAGCCCCGCCGGCCACTGCACCAGCGCGCGAACGGGCGCGCCATTGCGCAGCACCTGCGCCTCAATGTTGACCACGTAGCTGGAGTCGAAGCGGAAGGTCTTCACCACATCCACTCCGTTGGCTGCGTAGCGGAAGGTGAGCGTTGTCGGAGCCAGCACAGTGCCTGTCGCTGAAGGTTGTGCGCCCGCAACCGTAACCTGGTAGAGCGTCTGGTTTAACTGCCCGTTCAGCGCCGGCTCATAGGTAAACAGCGAGAGCGGCAATCCGAACTGCGCGGAAGCCTGCGGTTGCACCATGTCCAGCGGCTTGCCGGCCGTGTCGTTGTACTTCTTCAGGATCCAGTGCTTCACCTGCGCGCCGCGATTGGTGAAAACGATCTTGTAGAGTTCGTTCTCGACCGTCGTCTCCGTCTCCATGGCCGCGCCGATTGCCGGTGCGCCCGCGGCTCCCTGCACGATTGCTGCGCCGGTCTGTGGCTGGCCCGATAGATTCGACGGGGCTGTGCCGCTCTGGCCTGTTGCTCCGGCCTGTGTCTGCGACTGGGACTGCGGCGTGGCCCGTGTCGTCGCCGGCTTGGGTTTGAAAAAATACTGGTAGCCCAGGAGCACCACCAGCAATAGCAGTGTGAAGCCGATTGTGGAGCGCATATCGCCCCCGCCGCCACCACTGCCGCCGGGGCCCTGCCCCTGAAGATTGGGATTATGAACTTCTGCCAAAGGGTACTTCCTTGTCGTTCGGGCCTGTAGCCAGGCACTCAGCGCAGACGGCCGTCAGGCCGCCGCTAGTCTTATGGTAATGGTTTATGGGCGAAAGGTCTTGCGGCCGGAGCCGGGGGAACCAGATCAAGCCCCCCGCGCGCAAAGGGATGGCAGCGCAGCAGCCTCCAGGTAGCCAGCCCCAGGCCGCGCAGCGGGCCATGTGTGGCTATTGCCATGGCCGCATACTCCGAGCAGGTGGGCAGATACTTGCAGCCGCCGGGCGATAGCGAGTGGATCGCCGGCGAAACCCAGTGCTTGTAGAAGGCGAGAGTGGCCAGCAGAATGCGCGTCATAGAGCAGGCGCTTCCTGAGACATGCGCGCCGCCTCAGTCCTTGCCTGTTGAAGGATACGCACGATCTCTGCCTCAAGTTTCGCAAATTCCAGCGTAAGCACGATCCGCCGCGGATGGAGAATGAGATCGAACCCCTCGGGGAGCAGGCTCACATGCCTTCGCAGAACCTCGCGCATGCGCCGCTTGATGCGGTTGCGTTCATGCGCCTTGCCCAGCACCTTGCCCGCGGTCAGGCCCACGCGCGGATCGGCCGGCATAGCTGCTCTCGCAAATGCGGCAGTCTGCCGGGCCAGGAACCAGCTCATCGACGATGATTGCCGCTTGCGGCTGCCCGCATAGGCGCGCTGATAGTCGGCGTGCTTCTTGAGGCGCACCCCAGTCAGCGATTGAAGCGGCGCTCGAATCGCGACTCCGTTCCCGGGTTCTTGCGGGGATGTGCGCCTTCCCTCTGGCGACTGCAGAGCCTGGCGCGCGTGACTGCGGGATGTGCTACTCATGGCGAATGCCGGTGCGTCCAAGCCGGAACGGATGGCGGAAATGTCTCCCCGGCTCAAGCAGAACCGCAGGCAGACGCTAGTCGCGGAAGCCTGCGCTTACAGACACACGCTTGCGGCCGACGGCACGACGGCGGCTCAGCACGGCTGCGCCGCTCTTGGTCTTCATACGCGCGCGGAAACCGTGCGTCTTCACGCGTCTGCGGCGATTGGGTTGAAATGTGCGCTTGGGCATGAAAATGCGCTCCTGTTTCCTGGATGAAATCTGCGCCTTAACGGCAGTTTCTAAGTATATCGCATACTGCGTTTGGAATCCAGTCGCATGCACTCTTTGGCGCCCGGGTCCGTTCGGTGAATGGCTGAGCCGTCTATCCTTCAGGCTCGCGAACGATTGCACTCCGAGCAGTAAAAACGGAGCGCTTCCGATCGTGACTGCGGCAATCTTGCACACGATGGAAAGCACCAAGCTGAGAGACGCCGGCGTTGAGTTTCACCACCAATGGTGCAACTCACAGAGTGTGGTCAAAAGTTGTGTGAATGAGGGATTGCAACGACCGTTAAATGTGCTACTATCGGGACCGTTCAAGAAAAGTTTCCCAGCGTCCCACGGAACGGTTTCATCCACGTCCCAGGCTCGAACTCTTCAGGGCAGATCAGCGGCATCCAGGCACTTGGCCGGTAAGAGATGGACGCAAAGCAGCGAGCTTTGCGCCGATACGAAGCCATTGCCCAAATTCCGCGAATGGACCGTTTCGGCAGTAAACTAGGTGACGCAGGCAAGGATTAGATCGATGGCATTTGCAACCTCTCAGGCAACCGTACTCAACCCCTGGACTCAGATCCTGGCAGCCCTCGAAAAGAAGGTGATCCGCCAGTCCTTCGAGACCTGGCTCAAGCCCACCCGTTACAGTCACGCAGCCGGCCGCACTCTCTATGTGCGTGTGCCCTCCCCGGAGTTTCAACACATCGGCGATAAGTATGGCGATCTGATCCAGGAAGCCATCGATCTGCAGTCCCTGGAATTTGACGACGTCAGCTTTGTCACCGCCGAGGAAGACCCTTCCATTCCGCCACAGCGCCGCGATGGCGGCTTCGGTCCTGTGCCCACGCATGCGCCCACCGCGCCGCCGCCTGCGCCCGCGCGCACTCCGCAGCAGGAGCGCTTCGACTGGTCTACGGCAGCGCAGCTCAACCAGCGCTACACCTTCGATGCTTTTGTCATCGGCAACGGCAATCAGTTTGCCCGCGCCGCCGCGCTTGCCGTTGCCGAGCGGCCTTCGCGCGCCTACAATCCGCTCTTCCTGTATGGCGGCGTCGGCATGGGCAAGACCCATCTCATGCACGCCATCGGCCACGAGGTAAAGCGCCGCCAACCGATGGCCAGCATCTCCTATGTCTCCGCGGAAAAATTCACCAACGAGATGATCACGTCGATCCGCAACGATCGCATGACCAGCTTCCGCGACCGCTTCCGCACCGTGGATGTACTGCTCATCGACGACATCCAGTTCATCGCCCAGAAGGAGCGCACCCAGGAAGAGTTCTTCCACACCTTCAACGCTCTCCACGAGAGCATGAAGCAGATCGTCATCGCCTCCGATCGTCCACCGAAGGAGTTGACTGAGATTGAGGACCGCCTGCGCTCGCGCTTCGAGTGGGGCCTCATTGCGGACATTCAGCCGCCCGATCTCGAGACCAAGGTCGCCATCCTGCAGAAGAAGGCGGAGAGCGAGCAGGTGCAGCTCCCCACCGACGTTGCGCTCTTTGTCGCATCGAATGTCCGCACCAACGTCCGTGAGCTTGAGGGAGCTCTTGTGCGGCTCATCGCATGGTGCCAGCTCAATCGCATGGAGATCACGCTGGCTTCCACGCAGCAGTGCCTCAAGCAGTTCATCGACATGCAGGTGCGCAAGATCACCATTGAGGCCATTCAGCGCGCCGTAGCCGAGCAGTTTGGCATGCGCGTCGCCGATCTGAAGCAGAAGAACAACTCGCGAAACGTCGTGGTGCCGCGCCAGATTGCCATGTACCTGGCAAAGCAGATGACCGAAGCCAGCCTGCCCGAAATCGGCCGCCAGTTCGGCAACAAGCACCACACCACCGTGATGCACTCCATCGCCAAGATCGACGAGCAGCGCCGCGCCGACAAGGACCTGCATCGCACGCTCAACAAGCTGCAGGAACTGCTCAACGGGTAGCGAGCAAGTCAGTAAGAGCAAAAGCCCACGCCGCATCTCATGGCGTGGGCTTTCGTTTTTCCCTATTCCCTATTTCCTGGTCCCTGGTCCCAGCTTTCACCCCACCGCCGGCAGCCCGGCCAACGCCATCGCAATCTCCTCCGCAGGATATTCGTAATTCTCCAGCAATCCAGTCTGGTAGTTGATGTACGACTGCATGTCGAAGTGGCCATGACCGCAAAGATTGAACAGAATCGTCCGCTCGCGGCCTTCTTCCTTGCACTTCAGGGCTTCGGCGATGGCTCCTACGACAGCGTGGTTCGCTTCCGGAGCGGGAATGATTCCTTCGGCTCGTGCAAACTGAATGCCTGCTGCAAACGCATCGAGCTGCTGCACGCTCGTGGCCTCCACCAGTCCCAGATCCTTCACGTGCGAAACCAGCGGCGCCATGCCGTGATAGCGCAGCCCGCCGGCATGAATCCCAGGCGGAATGAAGGTCGAGCCCAGCGTGTGCATCTTGACCAATGGAGTCAGATGCCCGGTATCGCCGAAATCGTAGGCGAAGTGTCCCTTGGTCAGGCTGGGGCAGGCGGCCGGTTCCACGGCAACCACGCGCGCATTTGTCTGTCCCTTGATCTTCCTGCCCAGGTAAGGAAACACGAGGCCGGCAAAGTTTGAGCCGCCGCCGGTACAGCCCACAATCACGTCCGGCTCGGCGTCGGCCAGCGCCATCTGCTCCATCGCTTCCAGGCCAATCACCGTCTGGTGCAGCAGTACGTGGTTCAGCACGCTGCCGAGTGCGTACTTCGTGTTGGGATCCTTTGCCGCAACTTCGACGGCCTCTGAAATCGCAATCCCCAGCGATCCGTTCGTATCTGGAAACTCGGCCAGAATCGCACGGCCGCTCTCCGTCTCAATGCTGGGGCTGGCGGTCACGCAGGCGCCGAACGCCTCCATCAGCGCGCGCCGGTAGGGCTTCTGGTCGTAACTCACGCGCACCATGTACA
>CAYUJM010000002.1:0-129443 GCA_964445025.1 uncultured Occallatibacter sp.
TGCGCAGTTCCTCTACAAGTCCACGCGTATCGGGATATGGCGGCCCATTCATCTTCCATTTGTCTAGAAACGCCTTCAGCGCGGCATTCACCTTGTCTTCGCCGATGGCGTCGGAGAGAGCGTAGAACGACATCGATCCCTTCTGATACCAGACATACGGCTCGCTCTGCACCAGCACCAGCGGAGGCTCGCGACGCACCTCGCCCGTGCGCCCGCGCAGGTAGCCATCCAGCTCAAACTTCAGAAAACGCCGCATATGCTCGTCGCCATACTTGTGCTGCATCACGCGCAGCGCCGAGTATTCCGCCAGGCTCTCGGACATCATGTTCGAGCCCTTCTCAAAGCCGCCCACAAGCTGATGGCCCCACCATTGGTGCGCCAACTCGTGCGCCGTCACAAACCAAGTGAAATCGATATCCTCCGGTCGCTCCAGTCGCCCGATGAATCCAATTGACTCGGAGTATGGGACGGTGTTGGGAAACGACTGCGCGAAACCGCGGTAGCGCGGGAACTCGATGACGCGGAACTGATCGAACTGATATGGCCCGTAGTTCTTTGTGTAGTAATCGAGGCCCGCTTTCGCCGCGCCCAGCATCTTGTCCAGGTCATACGTGTGAGACGGAAGGTAATAGATCTCCAGCCGTACGCCGTTCCAGTTGTCGCGCATCACCGCAAAGTTGCCGGAGATGTAACTGAAGAAGTCCTGGATCTTCGTGGATCCCATGCTGTATTCAAAGTACCGCCGGCCGTCTTGCTGCCACTCGCGCGTCAGATCGCCGGGAGAGATGGCGATCTGGCTGGGAGATGTGCTGACCACGGAGTGATAGGTCACGAAGTTCGAATCGGGGCCGAACAGGTCCGTGTTCATGCCGTATGCGTCGCCGCGATCCGGCAACTCTTCGAGCGGACCAAGGCCCTCTTCGCGCCGGCGGACTGGATTGTTCAGTTCGCGTCCCAGGTCGTAGCCGAGCGAGGGGAAGTAATCGCGATCAAAGAATGTTCCGTTGTATGCAAACTCCGCCTGCTCGTTCGCGTTGCGGAAGCCTGGGTTTTCGTAGCCGCATTGGAAGTGAATCTGCAGCGAATCGCCCGGATTGAGCGGCGCGGCGAGATGGTAAACCCAGAATCCGAGTCCGTTGTCTGCGAGAGTTGTCGTAAATGGGCGGTCGAAGCTCACTGCCTTCAAAGACCGCCGCCCATTGGTCACATAAATATCCAGGATGGGCCTGTCGCTCTCGTTGACCGCCGTATACGTGCCGGTGGCGTCGAAGCTGCGATTCTCGGGATAAATGTTCACCGCCGTGTCAACGGCAACGATCTTTGGAATGGGCGCGCGCTCGTATTTCTTGTAGAGCTTTTCGTAATCGGCCTGCTGCTTGCGGACGTCCTTGTCCGTGAGGAAGGGATTGAGGACGTGCGTGTTGTAGTAGTACCAGGCCCCGCTTGCAAGGGCGCCCATCAGGGGCAGAATCAGAAGCAGCGCATACGCCGGAAGCGATTGTTTCGCGGCTCGCAGGCGGGTTCGAAATCCCGTCTCCGCGCCGCGCCGAGCCAGCAGGCTGGCAAGCACACCCAGAAACACAGCCCAGAACGACCAGTACAATGTGGACCAGAAAAGTGGCTTCACGAAGTGCCCGTACCCGTTCATATCGGAATACGTGTATGGCACGACATCGCCATACATGTAGAGCCGATCAGTAAGACCTCCCGTGTCCAGAACGATATTGATGAGGAAGATGCCGATGACAATGCCGTGCCCGATGAATTTGTTCGAAACGATAGTTTGCACAAAAAAGGCCAGCATCGCGAAGATCATCACCTGAGAGAATGCAATCAAGTAGAGTTCCTCTGCATACTGCACAAGCTCGAAATGATAATATCCGCCGATGATCTGAGAGACGACGCCGCAGATCAGAACCAGGGTCAGCAGAAAGAACTCCGCCGCGGCCAGCGCCGTGAGCTTGCTCAAGGTATCGATCCATCCGCGGAACGGCAAGGCATCGTGAATTTGATCGAAATGCGTATCGCGCTCCCGCCATACGAGCTCACCGGCATACATGGTAGCCACGATATAGAGCAGCAGTGGCGCAAGGCCTTCCACGGCTTGCAGCATCAGGTAGGTGACGGGCCAGACGTTGGAGTCGTTTACCTCGCCTGCAAAGTGGCCATTCGTCATGGACGTCGCCACCATGAGCAGCGTGATTGCCCAGAAAGGAATTTCGCGGAAGATATTGCGGAAGTAGATCCGCGAAAGCGAAAGAAACTGCTGCACCCTCAGGTCAACTGAGAAGCGCCGCTCAACCGCGGGCAAGAGGTTGTGGAAGCGCGGCGCAGGCGGCGCCGTCGATTCCTGTTCGGTTTTCTTTTGTTTTCTGCTGCGCCGCGCCGTGAGCGCCTCGGCAGACATGGGAAAGAAGATATAGACAGCCACCAGCGCCGCCACGCCAGCCGAGCACCACACTACGCGGTTCCAGAGAAACGCGCCGGTGAAGGGCATCCACAGCGTGTTCTGCTCTGAAACTGTCCAGTAGCGCGATGTGCTCCGGAACAGCAGCATCCCGATCGGATCGAAGACGGAAGGCCAGAAGGGAGTCAGGTTGCGCGTGTTGAGAACTGCGATCACGCCGATCAGATAGACGGCGAAGAGCGTTACGCCCTGCAGGTAAACCACGATGATGCGCCGCGTGAGCGCTGCGACCAGAAAGAAGAGCGATCCCAGGAAGAATACCTGCGGGACGATGATCACGGCATAGTGGTAAGCGAGCATTCCCAGGTCATTTGGGGCCAGGCGGGTGTGGTCAACCCAGGGGGATAGAGTGCCCAGCAGCTCTCCTATCGGTGTTCCGGTGAATACAAAGAGAGTTGTCACGATCGACCCTGCCCAGCGACCGCCAAGGTAGGCGAACTTGCCGATGGGCTTGGTGAAGATCATTTGATAGGTGTCGCGCTGGAAGTCGCGAAGAATGGAGGTGCCAAAGATGGCCGCCATCACAATGGAGCCGAAGAAGGACAACTGGAAGTCGAACAGCTCCGTCACAAACGGCCCGTTGACCAGCATCTTGCCCGGAGGCATGGTGTAGTTCGAAAAGCCCTCGAAGAGAAACGCGATCATCACCCACAGCCCGAAGAAGCAGTAGGTCGACACGCTCTTCATGCGGAGCTTGATTTCAAAGAATAGAAAGTCCAGAAACATGCGCGGTACCTCCTGGCGGCAGCTCTAGTTAACGCTCTGCGAGTTCAGGGTGAGGAAGTACACGTCTTCCAGCGCCGGGTCCACCTGGCGGAAACCGTCGCCTGGGGCGGTATCGGAGTGAATGCGAATCTCATGTGCGCCGCCCAGCAGCTTGGTGGATACCACTTTGAATTGCGTGGAAACGGCGGCAAACTCTTCCTCGCTATGCACCAGCGTGCTCCATATCCCTCCCCGCAGTCGCTCCAGCGTCTCCTCAGGCACGCCTTCGAGCACCAGTCGGCCGTTGCTGATGATAGCCATGCGCGGACACAGCTCACGCACATCGTCCACAATGTGCGTGGAAAGGATCACAATGACGTCCTGTGCCAGCGAACTGAGCAGGTTGAGGAAGCGGTTGCGCTCTGCCGGATCTAGCCCGGCCGTTGGCTCATCCACAATAATGAGCCTGGGATTGGCAAGCAGTGCCTGGGCGATGCCGAAGCGCTGTTTCATGCCGCCCGAGTAAGTGCTGAGGGCCTTCTTCCGCACATCCCAAAGGTTGGTCTGCTTCAGCAGCGCATCCACAATCTCTTTGCGTTCGCCGGACTTATGGATACCCTTCATAACCGCAAGATGATGCAGCATGTCGACCGCTGAGATTCGCGGGTAGACGCCAAACTCCTGCGGCAGATAACCCAGTTGTCTGCGCACTGCGTCCTTGTTGGCCACCACATCCAAGCCATTGAGTAGAATTGTGCCCGCATCGGGGTCCTGCAGCGTGGCAATGGTCCGCATCAGCGTTGATTTCCCGGCACCATTTGGCCCCAGCAGGCCAAACATGTTATTGCCGATCGTCAGGCTCAGGTCACTCAGAGCCTGCACTCCATTGGGATATCGCTTGGACAGTCCGCGAATCTCTAGACTCATGGAGCTTCTCCTTCCGGGGGGTGTTTGGCTGCGGAGACAAGGGGGAAACGCAGGTGTTGGAATGGTAACGCAAAATGGACAGTCTGAGTTCCCGGATGTTAGCGAATTCAGTGCGCCGGGAGCCCGGTCCGCTGAAACTGGGATGTGGGCGATACAATGCTCAGCGAACCAATCTTGAAGGAAAAGACGCATCATGACGGAAAAGCTGAGGCTGGATCGCCGCAATTTCCTCAAGCAGGCGGCCGGGGCTGTGGGCGCGGCAACACAGGCCGAGCATTGGAACGCACTGGCACAGATTCAGGCTCCTCACGAGGGGCGCGAGCGCGACCAGGCGCATGCGGATCTAAATTATCCTCGCCGTTTTCGCGGCCGGCAATTGCGCATGATCTCGTTCCCTCTGGGCGGCGTGGCGGCGGGGAGCCTGGGGCTAGGCGGGCGAGGCCAGTTGGTGAACTGGGAGATCTTCAACCGGCCCAACAAGGGATTCCGTCCGCCCTATGCGTTTCCGTCTATCTGGGTTCAAGCCGCGGGCGAGAGCCCGGTGGCACGCGTGCTAGAGTCGCGGATACTCCCGCCTTATGAGGGGCAGGACGGGTTGGGGTCGAACCATGTACCTGGTCTGAGCCGGCTGGAATCGGCAACGTTTACGGGCGAATATCCGCTGGCGCACATCGAGTTTGAGGATCGCTCGCTGCCGGTGAAGGTGGAACTGGATGCGTTTTCGCCTTTCATTCCACATGAGCCCGACGACTCGGGACTGCCAGTGGCGATTCTTCGCTACTCAGTGACCAACCCAGGGCACGTCCCGGCCAGAGTGGGAATTGCGTTCTCGATTGAAAATCCGGTCAGCACAAAAGAAGAGAACGATAACGCGCGGCTGAAGTCGGACCAGGGGCGCCGCAATGAGTACCGCGCTGCGGATGGGATTGCCGGGATGGTGATGAGCAACTCCGCGCTGGCTGCAGACAATCCCATGGCGGGCGAGTTCGTACTGGCGGCAAGCGTGGATGAAGGCGCGGAGGTTTCGCACTGGCAGGGATGGCCCGCGGGCCGATGGTGGAATGCTCCTCTGCATTTCTGGGATCAGTTCTCGAAGACAGGCGACCTGGGCGCACAACCGGACCCGCACAATACTGTCGGTGTTCTGTGTTTGAAGAGGACAATTCATCCAGGTGAAACGGCGAGCTTCGAGTTCCTGCTCGGCTGGCGGTTCCAGAATCGCACACCGGATTGGATTGGATGGCCTGCCCCCGAGGGCGAAGGCAAGACTGTCATTGGCAATCACTATGCGGCGCGTTTCAAGGACGCATGGGAGGCCGTGCGTTATGCAGCAAAAAACCTGAAAGACCTGGAAGCGCGCACGCGCATGTTTACCGGAGCAATGCGCGACAGCACGCTGCCCGCGGCGGTGAAAGAAGCAGCCAGCGCCAACCTTTCCACGCTCGCGTCGACAACCTGCTTCCGCACCGCGGATGGCGAATTTCATGCTTGGGAGGGCAGCGACGATCAGTGGGGATGCTGCTTTGGGAATTGCACGCATGTGTGGAACTACGAGACCGCAACAGCATTTCTGTTTCCTTCGTTTGCGCGGTCGCTGCGGCGAAGCGCCTTTGGCTACTCGATGGACGATGCGGGAGCGATCCATTTCCGCCAGTTGCTTCCGGAAGGCAAGGCGCGCTCGGGTTACGCCGCGGCGGATGGGCAAATGGGCCAGATTATCCATGCGTGGCTCGACTGGAAAGTCTCGGGCGACGATGTGCTGCTGAAAGCCACCTGGCCCAGGGCGAAAAGGGCGCTCGAATTCGCCTGGATCCCGGGTGGATGGGACGCCAACCGCGACGGCGTGATGGAAGGCGTGCAGCACAACACCTACGATGTGGAGTTCTACGGGCCGAACCCGATGTGCGGAATCTACTATCTGGGTGCCTTGCGCGCGGGCGAGGAGATGGCGCGAGCGGCCGGTGACGCGGCATCGGCCGATACGTACAAGGACCTGTTCGAAAAGGGAAGCAGATGGATCGACGCGAACCTTTTCAATGGGGAGTTCTACATCCAGAAGGTGCGCGGGTTCCGAAAAGAAGAGATTGCGAAGGATCTACGGAGCGACATGGGCTCGGAAAACACCGAGACGCCGGAGTACCAGGTGGGCGGCGGCTGTTTGGCAGATCAGCTCATTGGGCAATACCTGGTCGAAGTTGGAGGAATGGGACCACTCGTTTCGCCGCAGAACATTCGCACTACGCTGCGCTCGATTTACAAGTACAATTACAAGCCGACACTTGCCGCCCACGACAACGTGGAGCGGACGTATTCACTGAATGAAGAGGCTGCCGTCGTAGTCTGTGACTACGGCAAGGCAGAGCGGCCGCACATTCCGTTTCCTTATTACGCGGAGGCGTGGACAGGGCAGGAATATCTCGTGGCGGCCCTGATGATGCATTGGGGCATGGTGAAAGAAGGCGTGGAGTGCGTGGAGAACATTCGCGCGCGCTTTGATGGAGAGAAGCGGAATCCGTGGGATGAGCCGGAGTGCGGCCACCACTACGCGCGGGCCATGTCGTCGTGGTCAGCCTTCGTGGAGTTGAGCGGCTTTGTCTATGATGGGCCAGCGGCCGCGGTGGTGGCAGTGCCACGAATTCCACGCGGCGACTTCAATTGCTTCTGGTCGACTGGAACAGGATGGGGCACGTTCTCTCTGCGCAGGCAACCGGACACCACGCTGTTCGCGATCAAAGTGCTCGTCGGGACACTCGCGTGCCGGACTTGCGAGATTGCCGCACCGGGAACCGCTGCTTCAGTCGAGGTCCACGGGAGGCCCGCGGAGAATCAGGTGAAGCGGCGCGAAGAGCGCATGGTGGTGACATTCCATGAGACTCTGCAACTGTCGGCCGGGGATGAGCTCCGGATCGCGGTGCGCGCATGAGCGTGATCGAAAAGAGACCTTGGATCGTGATCTTGGGCGGCTTTCTCGGATCGGGCAAGACAAGCCTGATCCTCGCGGCGGCGCGTGAGCTTGAACGGCGCGGCCTGCGCAGTGCGGTGGTCCTCAACGACCAGGGCGATGACCTGGTGGACACGCACCACACCGATGCACAGGACGTGATCGCGCGCGAGGTGACCGGCGGATGTTTTTGTTGCATGTTTTCCCGATTGATGGAGGTCATCGAAGAACTGCGGGCACGGCAGCTCGATGTGATCTTCGCCGAGCCGGTGGGAAGCTGCACGGACATCTCCGCCACCGTGTTTGGTCCGCTGCGCGAGGAATTCGCGTCGTACCGGGTGGCGCCGTTCACCGTTCTGGCCGATCCGGCGCGCGCAGCGCAACTGCTTGGCGACGGCGCGGATCCAGATATGGCCTACCTGTTCCGGAACCAGCTCCAAGAAGCTGACCTGGTGTGTTTGAGCAAGGCCGACCTCTACTCGGAACCGGCGGGCGTTCCCGGCGTGGCGGCGCGGCGTGTGAGCGCAAAGACAGGGCAGGGGATTCAAGAATGGCTCAATGAGATCCTGTTCGGATCGCTCGAAGCGGGAAGGACGACGCTGGAGATCGACTATGCACGCTACGCGCAAGCAGAGGCGGCTCTGGCGTGGCTCAATGTGAGCTTCACGCTGCAGCCGGCCCAGGTCATTTCTCCGGCTCTGGTAGTGGGGCCGTTTCTTGATCGTCTGGACGAAGCACTGACGACGGCTGGCGTTTCTATCGTGCATCTCAAGATATTCGACAGATCTCCCACCGGTTGGATCAAAGCGGCCGTGTGCGCTAACGGCGAAGAGCCGAGTGTGGAAGGAAGTCTGGATGCGTCACCCGCGGACCGTCATGAAGTCCTGGTGAATCTGCGCGCAAAGGGCGATCCAGCGAAGGTGCGGGATGTGGTCGAAGAGCAATTGATGCGGCTCGCGGGCGAGACGCTCGATCTCCGGCTCGAGTGCTTCAGTCCTGCTGCGCCCAGGCCGGAGCGGAGAGTTCCCAGAATACCGTCATGATGAACTGGATTCCCCGGAAGCGAAGCGAATCGCGACCCGCGAAGGGATTGGTCGCCGGGCTCATTCTTGATGGAGGCACATCTTGCGCCGCACAGCGGCGTTGATCGGGCACGCCGGCAACGCCCAACAAACAGATCTCGAAAACCAGGCCGAGATCACGGAAATTCCCGAGAAAGCGGGCCTTTGTCCTCATCATCACATACAGTTGTGATCCGAGGCACATCCTATCGCTCTTGCGCAGTCCGACGATTCCAGCCGGGCGGTGCGCAGTGCGCGTGTCTTAGCAGACGCGGCCAAGCCCTCGCTTGCAGCATGTGCTCACGCGCATCGATCCAGCCGGAGTGCCGGAGTCGCGCTCGTCAGAAAGGAGCGTCCGCATGCAAGCGTATCCCGCATCGGTCCCTCTTCCCTCGGGTGACAAACGTTGGAAACTTGTAGAAGCCACCATGCGGCGTCATGGATACAAGGCCGCTGCGCTGATTGAAGTCCTGCACACTGTGCAGGAGTCGTTTGGTTTTCTTGATGACGTGTCTCTGCGATATGTTGCTTCTTCACTGCGTGTTCCCTTGAGCAAAGTATTTGGCGTTGCCACCTACTACCACTTCTTCAGCTTGAAGCCGCCCGGTGAGCACAACTGCGTTGTCTGCATGGGCACAGGATGCTATGTGAAGGGTGCGGGAGACCTGATGAAAGCGATTGAAGAAACGGCGCACATTCGAGCCGGGGAGACGACGCCCGATGGCAAGGTGTCAGTCGTAGCTGCGCGGTGCATTGGATCCTGCAGTCTTGCGCCCGCGGTGGTCTTTGACGGCGAAGTGATTCCCAGGGCGCAGCCCAGCGCCGTGAGAGATCAGCTTCGGAGGTGGATCGGCCATGACGCTGGATGAGCTTGAAGAGATAGCCGCAAGTGAGCGGGAAGAACAGAAGAAGATCTCGCACCGGATCAACGTTTCCGTCGCTGCCGGATGCCTGTCGATGCACAGCGACCAGGTCTTCAAGATCCTGCAGGCTGAGGTACAGAAGCGCGGCCTCGAAGGCAGTTGCAAGGTGAAGGCCGTGGGCTGCATGGGACTATGCGCAGCCGGCCCGCTGGTGCGCAGCGAACCGCAGCACACCTATTATCGTGCGCTCTCGCCGGACACGCCCGAAGTTCTCAGCGCGGTCGTCGAGAATCTCGATGGCAGGCCCGTTCCCGAGTTCGCGCTTTCTCCCGATATACCATTCTTTGCGGCGCAACAGAGAATCGTGCTGGAGAACTGCGGCGAGATCGATCCGGAAAGGATCGAAGATTATATTGGCGTGGGTGGTTACGAGTCTCTGCTCAACTGCGTTGCAAACCGGTCGCGCGAAGATGTGGTGCAGGAGATCATTCGCAGCGGTCTTCGCGGTCGCGGAGGAGGCGGCTACCCCACCGGCTTGAAATGGTCGATGGTGGCCAAGGCCCAGGGAGAACAAAAGTATGTGATCTGCAACGCGGATGAGGGCGACCCCGGCGCCTTTATGGACCGTTCAGTTCTCGAGAGCGATCCGCACCGTGTGCTGGAAGGCATGGCCATTGCGGCGTATGCAGTGGGCGCCAGCAAAGGATACATCTATTGCCGCGCGGAGTATCCGCTGGCGGTGAAACGCCTGAAGGTCGCCATTCGCCAGGCGGAGCGAATGGGATTATTGGGCAAACGGATCGGTGAGTCGGACTTCGGCTTCGAAGTGGAAGTGCGCCTCGGCGCGGGCGCATTTGTCTGCGGCGAAGAAACAGCGCTCATCGCTTCAGTGGAGGGAAACCGCGGCGTGCCGCGTCCGCGTCCTCCGTTCCCTTCCTATTCTGGGCTGTACCGCTGCCCCACGCTGTTGAATAACGTCGAAACCTTCGCGAACGTCGCTCCCATCCTGCGCAAGGGAGGCGACTGGTTTGCCTCCATCGGCACCGACAAGAGCAAAGGCACCAAGGTATTCGCGCTGGTCGGCGATGTGGTCAACACCGGCCTCATCGAAGTGCCCATGGGCATCAAGCTGCGCGACCTGGTCTTCAGCCTGGGCGGTGGCATTCCCGAGAACCGCAAGTTCAAGGCTGTGCAAACCGGCGGTCCCTCTGGAGGATGCATTCCGGAACAGTTCCTCGACATGGGCGTCGATTACGAGTCGCTCGCGTCCGCCGGATCGATCATGGGCTCCGGCGGCATGATCGTGATGGATGAGACCGCGTGCATGGTGGACGTGGCCAAGTTCTTCATGGACTTCACGCGCGACGAATCCTGCGGCAAATGCACCCCCTGCCGCGTGGGGACGACGCAACTGCATGGACTGCTGGAACGCATCAGCGAAGGCAAGGGGCAGATGGAAGACCTGGCCACGCTGGAGCGGCTGGGCGGCATGGTCAAGCGGACCGCCTTGTGCGGGCTTGGGCAGACAGCGCCCAACCCGGTCAGCAGCACGCTGAGATACTTCCGCAGCGAGTACGTGCGGCATATCGTGGACAAGACATGCGCACAGGGAAAGTGCCCTTGTTCCAGGACGGTGGACCGCGCGGTGGAGAAGTGAGGAGAGCCAGAAGATGCCAGAGCTCAATCAGTACCAGGTAAAGACACTCAAAGTTGATGGCAAGGAGGTATGCGCCTCCGAACATCAGACCATCCTGGAAGTGGCGCGCGAGAACGGCATCGATATTCCCACTCTCTGCCACTTCAATGGCCTGAAGGGCATTGGCGCCTGCCGGCTTTGCCTGGTCGAAGTGAAGGGAAGCAACAAACTGCTGCCGGCCTGCGTCACGCAGGCGCAGGAAGGCATGGAAGTCACGGCCCACTCTCCTCAACTGCTCGAATACCGCAAGCTGATCATTGAATTGCTTCTCACCGAGCGCAACCATGTGTGCGCGGTGTGTGTTTCCTCAGGGCACTGTGAACTTCAGTCGCTGGCGCAGAAACTGGGAGTCAACCATGTAACCCTGCCCTACCTCCACATGCAGTGCCCCACGGACGGTTCGCACCGGCGCTTTGTTGCCGACCACAACCGGTGCGTGCTGTGCACCCGCTGCATGCGTGTATGCGATGAGATTGAAGGCGCCCATACCTGGGACATAACCGGGCGCGGCATCAGCGCGCGCATGATCACCGATCTTGGAGAGCCCTGGGGAGATTCGGAAACCTGCACCAATTGCGGCAAATGCGTGAGTGTCTGTCCGGTAGGCGCGCTCGTCGAGAAGGGCAAGGCAGTATCGGAGATGACCAAGCCAAACTTCCTGCCTTATTTGCTGCAAATGCGCGGGGAGGCACGGTGATGGAAAAGGCACGCATTGCAACCCTGTGGCTGGATGGATGTTCTGGTTGCCACATGTCTCTCCTCGATATCGACGAGCGGCTGCTGGAGATCGCGGACAAAATCGACCTGGTTTACAGTCCGGTTGTGGATGCAAAGGAGTTTCCGGATAACGTCGATCTCACGCTGATCGAGGGCGCCATTGGCAACGACGAGGACGCGGCCAAAGTGAAGCTGATTCGCGGCAAGACCAAGCTCCTGGCGGCGCTGGGCGACTGCTCGGTCACGGGCAACGTGCCCGCCATGCGCAACAACTTCCTTCTCGAAGACGTGCTGAAGCGGGGCTACGTTGAGAACGCAACCGCGAGCCCTGGGGTCCCGGATCACGAGATTCCAAAACTGAGGCCCAAGGTGATTCCACTGCATGAACTCGTAGCCGTGGATCTGTTCTTGCCAGGGTGCCCGCCCTCGGCGGACCTGATCTTTTTCGTCCTGAGCGAGGTGCTCGCCGGGCGCGTCCCCGACCTGGCTACCAAATGCCGCTTTGGCAATTAGGAGCAGACTTATGCAGACCATACGAATCGACGGAATCACAAGGGTGGAAGGCCACGGCAAGATCACCATCCAGCTGGATGACCATGGCGCCGTCGAGGATGCGCATCTTCATGTGCTTCAATTCCGTGGATTCGAAAAGTTCTGTGAAGGCCGTCCGTTCTATGAAATGCCCTCGCTCACGGCGCGCATCTGCGGCATCTGCCCGGTGAGCCATCTGCTGGCCGGGGCCAAGGCGTGCGACGCCATCATGGGCCTGCGAATTCCGGAAACAGCGGAGATGCTGCGACGCGTGGTGCACCTGGCGCAGGTCGCACAATCTCACGCGCTCAGCTTCTTTCATCTCTCCTCGCCGGACTTTCTCATGGGCTGGGATGCGGATCCCGCAGAGCGGAATGTTCTGGGCCTGGCGCAGAGAAATCCCGACTTGGCATTGAGCGGCATTCGCCTGCGCAAGTGGGGGCAACAGGTAATTGAGCTGCTGGGCGGCAAGCGGATCCACACACCGTGGATTGTGCACGGCGGCGTTTCTTCGCCGCTCAAGGTGCAAACGCGCGACGAGATATTGCGCGGGATTCCGGAGGCACTGGCCATCGCGCAGCGCTCCCTCATGTTCTTCAAGCACATGATGGAAAAACTGAGCGAGGAAGTGAACACCTTTGCCAACTTCCCCACCATGTTCATGTGCATCGGCCGCAAGGACGGCAACCTCTGCCTCTATGGATCGCGCCGGCGTCACGAGGGCTGGCTTCGCTTTGCCGACGCGGACGGAAACATCGTCGCCGACAATATTCACCCCCGCGACTATCAGGACTACATCGGAGAAGGCGTCGATTCTTCGAGCTACATGAAGGCGCCCTACTACAAGCCCCTGGGATATCCCTGGGGAATCTATCGCGTTGGCCCGGCCGCCCGCCTGAACATGGCCCGGCAATGCGGCACGCCGCTGGCAGATGAGGCGCTGAACGAATTTCGGCGCATGTATGGAGAGGTTTCCCTCAGCTCATTCCACAACCATTATGCGCGCCTGATTGAGATCGTCTTCGCAATCGAGCGCATGGAGCAGATACTGCAGCAGAACGAGATTCTGGACAAGGATATTCGCGCCGAAGCCAAGGCCAATGAGCCGGAGGGTGTCGGCATCATCGAAGCTCCGCGCGGCACACTCATCCATCACTATAAGGTGGACAGTAACGGTATGATGGTCAGCGCGAATCTTATCGTTGCAACAGCGCACAATACCCTGGCGATGAATCGCGGGCTCAAGCAGGTGGCCGACACCTACATTTCCGGCCGCGAGGTGACTGAAGGCATGTTGAACCGGATGGAGGGTCTCATCCGCTCTTTCGACCCCTGCCTGAGCTGCGCAACGCATGCAGACGGGGCCGTGCCTCTCGAAGTCGATATTGTCGATGCGGAAGGAAATCTGCTGCAGCGCATCCGCCGTTGACATTGCTTCCTGGGCAATGGCCCGCTTATCTTCTAATGATCTGTTGATCCATCGACCTGCAGCATTAGGGCACTGCGGAGCGCAACTGTTGCGCACTTCAGGCAGACCTTCGCCGGCCATCGAAACGGGAGTTTCACGCCTTCCTCGCCCCGCTGCTTACAACCGTCCCGGTTGGCTGTTAGGATTATTCCGCCAAGAAAAACGTTTTAGCGAGGGTCTCAATGAAGCGTTCTCAACTTCGCGCGGCAATTTGTGCCTGCGCGCTCTTGTCCTTTGTCCAGCTGGCTATCCCCGGCTTTTCGCAGCGCCGCCAACAGCCTGTCAAGCCCAGCGGGCCGTGGATGGACACCAGCCTCTCTCCCGACCAGCGCGCCGATCTAGTCATCAAAGAGATGACCTTGGACGAAAAGATCGCGGTGCTCCATGGCGTCGGGATGCCCACAGACGATTCGCTCACCCCCGAGAACATGCCCTCCAACCGCGGAGTTGGCTATGAAGTCGGCGTTCCCCGTCTCGGAATCCCCGGCATCGACATGAGCGACGCCGCCTATGGCGTACGCTCGAGCGGCGCCAACGGCCGCTACTCCACCGCGCTGCCCGCCAACGTGGCTGCAGCCGCCAGTTGGGACCCCGATGCAGCCTATGAATACGGCAAGCTGATCGGGACCGAACTCCGTGCCCAGGGCTACAACATGTCGCTCGGCGGCGGCGTGAATCTGACCCGCGAGCCGCGCAACGGCCGCACCTTCGAGTACCTGGGCGAAGACCCCATTCTCGCCGGAACCCTGGTTGCGAAGCTCATTGAGGGCACGCAGTCCAAGCACGTCATCGGCGACATCAAGCACTACGCCCTGAACGACCAGGAGAGCGGGCGCAACTCGGTCAACATCACCATATCGCACCGCGCTGCTCGCGAGAGCGATCTGCTTGCCTTCGAGATCGGCGTCGAGCAAGGTCATCCCGCCGCCGTCATGTGTTCATATAACCGCGTCAACGGAGACTTTGCCTGCGAGAACAAGTGGCTGCTCACGGACGTGGTGAAGAAGGACTTCCAGTTCTCCGGCTTCGTGCTTTCCGATTGGGGCGGAACCCATTCGACGGAGAAGGCATCCGCCGCCGGTCTCGACAACGAGGAGCCGGGCCGCATCTTCTATGAAGCCAAATACAAAGCCGCCGTGGAAGCCGGGACCATTTCGCAGGCCGAGCTCGACGAGCACGTGCACCGCATTCTACGCTCCATGTTTGCCGCCGGCGTGATCGATTATCCCCGTCAGCGCGGTGTTGTCGACCCACTGGCAGGCCTTGAGGTTGCCCGCAAGATCGAGGAAGGCGGCATCGTTCTGCTCAAGAACAAGGCTGCGACTCTGCCGCTCGTCCCCCTGCGTCTGCACACGATTGCCGTCGTCGGCGCGCACTCCGATGTGGGCATGATCTCCGGCGGCGGCTCTGCGCAGGTCGATCCGCCGGGAGGCAACGCGATCGCCAAGCCGGGAGAGGGCGCTACGCGCTGGCAGCAGGAAATCTGGTTCCCCACTTCGCCGTTGAAGGCGATCCAGGCACGTGCCCCCAAGGCCTCCGTCAAGTACGACTCCGGCGATGATCCAACCGCCGCGGCCGCGCTCGCCAAAACCGCCGATGTGGCCGTGGTCTTCGCCTACCAGTGGGAGAGCGAAGGCATGGACCTGCCATCGCTCTCGCTGGCTCACAACCAGGACGCGCTCATCGCGGCCGTGGCCAAGGCCAATCCCCACACCATCGTGGTGCTTGAGAACGGTTCGCCTGTCACCATGCCCTGGGTAGACGCGCCCGCGGCCATCGTCGAGGCCTGGTACGCGGGCTCCGACGGCGCCAACGCACTTGCAAATGTTCTCTTCGGTTCCGTCAACCCCTCGGGCAAATTGCCCAACACGTTCCCGAAGAGCGAAGTCGATTTGCCCCATTCCACCATCACCCAGCCTCCGCCCGTCTCGCGCCACTTCGACGGCGCAGCCACACCTGAGCAGTGGGCCAAGGGTCTACCACCCTTTGAAGTTACTTACGACGAAGGACTCAAAGTGGGCTACAAGTGGTATGACGCTGAGAACAAGCCAGTCCTGTTTCCCTTCGGCTACGGGCTTTCCTACACCACCTACCGCTATTCCGGGCTCTCCGTTACACCCGGCGACAAGGTCAAGGTGTCCTTCACGCTGACCAACGCCGGAGCCCGCGCTGGCGCAGAGATCGCAGAAGTCTACGCGGCGCTCCCTGCCACCGCGGAAGAGCCACCGAAGCGTTTGGTGGGATGGAGCAAGGTCCAGCTCAAAGCAGGCGAAAAGAAGACCGTCGAAATCGAGATCGACCCCAAGTATCTGTCGATCTTCGACGAAGCCAAAGATGGCTGGACGCTGGTTCCCGGAGACTACACCATCATGGTCGGCGGCTCCAGCGACAAGCTACCATTGAAGGCCGCGATCAACCTGAAATAGTTTTTCTCTCCCGTCTGAATCGGCGGACGCATCATCCCTGCGTCCGCTTCGGCGGATTTCCGCTACAAATGGGGTGCGTTTTGCTCACGAAAACGGGCTTCAACCAGTTCTGTCTTGGCCGCTTGATAGAATCTGCAGGTTTCAGAACCCTTCCAGCACATCAGCCACCAGCGCGCGCGCAAAGTCGCGGCTCAGCCTATCCAGGGCTGCCGGATTCTCCTGCAGAAATGTCGGCAGGTCCGTGGTGGATTGGTACTGCTGGCGGTAGACATAGTTCTTGTTCTCGTAAAGAACCTTGCCATCCCGGTCGTTCAGCGTGACCGAAACCACCAGTGTCAGCAGGAAGCTGGACGACTCCTGTGTCGAGGCGTTGTAGGTGAGCGGCGTTACTGTTTCCTTGAGGATGGTCCCATGCAACACCGCGTCGGCATCCGGGCTCGCATTCGGTGTTACCCGGAGCCGCGTGCGCGCCGTGAACTCGCGGATCACCGCGTCCGTCATCACCGTCTCCGTGTGATACGTCTCGGTGTGCGTCGCAAACACCGGCACGGAAAGCGTCCGCACATTGGGCGGCATGTGGGTGGCCGCGCCCACCGTGTGATATCCGCAGCCGACGGCGGCGGCGAGCGGAGCGGCAAGCGCAATGGCTAGGAAGCGGTGATTCATGCTGGAGCCATTGTAGCGGTGCAGGGACTGCGAACCCAAACCCGCCCCGACTCAGTACTACGTGACTAACTCAGGACTAACTCAAAATAAATCAGAGGATCATTCTTGTAGACGACGCGCGCAGTCTCACGGAAGCCGCAGCGGGCGTAGAAGCCGCCAGCGCCGGCATCGGCGTCGAAGGCGTCGAGACGGATGGAGTCAGCGGGCCAGGCTCGGGCCTGGGCTATTGCTTCCTGGAGCAGCAAGCGACCGATACCCTGGCGTTGCAGCCTGGGAAGGACCGCCATTCCAGTGAGATAGATCGCCTTCTTTGCAGGCGTGAAGTAATTGACATCGATGGCCCAGGGTTTCTTGTTCGCCAGGCGCAGAGTTCCGACGATAGATCTGCCCTTTCGCGCAATGACGACGCGGGAGTGGCGCATATTGGCAAGGACGCCCCGTTCCGTCGGCGGAGTCGACCAGAATCCGGGTCCGTACCGGCGAGTGAGATCGGCGGCGGCGGCGGCGTGGAGCGCGGCGAGAGCCGGGGCGTCTTCGGAGGTGGCGAGAGTGAAGGTCAGCTTCATTCAAGAGGACCGGGTTAGGGGCAGTGGTTTCCCACCCTCTCCGCGGAAAAAGCGGAGAGGATGGGGCACGGTGCTTTTGTAATTGGAATGGCCGTGAAAAGCAAACACAAGTTTTCGGGCTTCGCAGTTCGCGAGGCGCGTGGCCCAATTCGCTCAGGATGATCTGTCTTTAGCTACTCAATGGCCGCGGGAACCTCATGCAGCCAGCCTGGAGCTTTCAGCAGTTCCCTTGGCCGGGAGCCGTCGGCGGGGCCCACCAATCCGTCGCGTTCCATCAAATCGATCAGGTGAGCGGCGCGGCCGTAGCCGATGCGCAGTCTCCGCTGCAAGAGCGAGGTAGACGCCTTGCCGAATTCGAAGACCAGTCGCACGGCGTCGTCGAACATCGGGTCATTCTCTTCCGGGTCGGCGTTGCTGCCGTCGGGGGCAATACGCTCGTCCTTGGGCGACTCGAGGAAGCCCTGCACGTATTCCGCTTCGGCCTGGGCCTTCCAGAAATCGACGACGGCTGCAGTCTCCTTCTCACTTACGAAAGGCGCGTGCAGGCGCATGAGCCGGCTGGTTCCTGGAGGCAGGAAAAGCATGTCACCGCGACCGAGGAGAGCTTCAGCTCCGTTGGTGTCGAGGATGGTCCGGGAGTCGACTTTGGTGGCCAGGCGGAAGCTGATGCGCGTGGGTACGTTGGCCTTGATGAGCCCGGTGATGACGTCGACCGAGGGGCGCTGCGTGGCCAGAACGAGATGAATGCCGACGGCGCGGGCCATCTGCGCCAGACGCGTAATGGACTCCTCCACGTTGGCGCGATCGAGCATCATCAGGTCGGCGAGCTCGTCGATGATGATCACGATGAACGGGAGCGGCTCGTTGTCTTCAGGTTCGTCGAAGAGCGAAGGCGCGGAGCCCTCGAAAAGTTTGTTGTACTGGTCGATGTTGCGGACGGCGCGGCTTGCCAGCAGCTTGAGGCGGCGTTCCATCTCGCGGACGGCGTTGCGCAGGGCGTTGGCGGCCAGCTTGGGCTCGGTGATGATGGGCGTGAGTAGATGGGGAATGCCCTCGTACATGCCCAGTTCCACGCGCTTGGGATCGACCAGGATAAGGCGCACCTGCGCAGGCGTGGTGCGGAACAACAGGCTCATGATCATGGCGTTGATGGCCACGGATTTGCCTGAGCCCGTGGAGCCGGCGATGAGCAGATGCGGCATGGTGGCCAGGTCGGCAGGGACGATGCGCCCGTTGATGTCCTTGCCCATGGCGATGGTGAGCTTCGTCTTGGAGCGGGCGAAAGTCTCGCTCTCGAGCACGTCGCGCAGGTGGATGGTCTCGCGGTCGTGGTTGGGGACCTGGATGCCGACCGTGGATTTGCCGGGCATGCGCTCGATCAGGATGCTCTCGGCGCGCATGGCCAGGCAGAGGTCGTCTGCGAGCCCCGTGACGCGGGAGTATTTGACGCCGGCCTCGGGCTTGAACTCGTAGGTCGTGACCATGGGCCCTGTGTTGATTTGAACCACCTGGCCGCGGACGTCGAACTCGGCGCATTTTTCAACCAGGACGCGGGCCTCCTCGCGCAGCATGTCTTCGCGGACGGCCAGCGGTGCTTCGCCGGTGTTCAGCAGGGTGCTGGGGGGGAGTTTGAATCCGCTCACCGACTTGGGAGCCACGGTTGCGGTGCGGACATCGGCGTCGGCGCGACCGTGAATGGCGATGGGCTCCGGAGTGCGGTTGGCGGCCGGAGCGGCAATGGGCTGCGGCTGTGACGGGGGTTGCGGCTGGGGTTGCACAAGTTCCGGCCGGGGAGCGCGTGCCTGCGCCCATGGGTCGGGGACGGGTGCATGAGGCTGAACCGGGACCGGAACCGGGGCGGGCTGGGGCGCCGGCGGCTCAGCGGCAGAGCGTTCCCAGATGCTGGGCTTGCGGATGGGCATCTCGACAGCGGCATCGCCTGTTGCGGAGGTCATGGGCGCGCGCTGAAAGGCCGGGATGTCTTCGAGTGAGCCGGAACTCCGGGATTGTCCCTGGACACGGTCTCGTCCGCGGAAGAGAGAGGCGATCGGGCCGGGAGTTCCTGCTTCCGCGTGCCCGGAGTCAGGATCTGCGGGAATACGGGACTCGCGTTCGGCCTGCGATTCAGCCTTGCGTTCAGCGCGCTCTTCGCGCCAGTTGCGATACCTGTCGTGCCATGCCACGATGTGGATCCAGCGGTTCTCGATGCTTTCCTTCAGTGCCCAGAAGCTGACGGCGGAGGAGAAGTAAAGTCCAGCAGCAGCCAGGATGCCGGCAATGAGCCATGCGCCCTGGATGTTCACATAGCTGACGAGGAGAGCGGAGATGAGATTGCCAACGACGCCTTCAACCGGCAGCGCGTGGAGCCAGTGCCAGTGCCAGGGCAGCAGTCCGAAAGCGGTGGGCAGGAAGATGAGCGTGAGCAGGGTGCCCGTCCATCGCAGCCAGGCCGAGCCGCTGGGCCGTGAGTGCATCCATGTCCAGCCAAGTCCGCCGAGCCAGAGAGGCAGCAGAAAGGCGGTGAGGCCCAGCGACTGCAAGAGCAGGTCACTGATCCAGGCGCCGAAGACGCCGACCCAGTTATGGATGGGATGCGGGCCCGTCGCGCCGGAGGCCGTATTCAAGGAGGGATCAGAGGCGTGCCAGGTAGTAAGAGAAAGAAGAAGGAGGAGCGAAACGAGCAGCAAAATCACCCCAAGGAAAACGTTGAGGGGACGGCTTCGCGTAGGGGACAGAACAATGCGAATTGGCTTCATGGCTTGGACGCTCCGCTCTTGGCGCCCGGAGACCTGCCGCGAGCGAGCCAATAGAGCGGACAAAGAGTCCCAGAGCAGCCTCTATTATCCGTTGGCGAAGGGGCGATTTCAGCCGGAACAGGGTAGGGGGGAACCTTGCTGTGGACCCCCTTGCTGGCAGTCTTTAGTTCTCATTTGCCAGTTGGAATTTACGCTTATTCAGTTCGCAGCGCCCTCATTGGATCGACGCCCGCGGCGCGTCCGGCCGGTACCCCGCTTGCCAGCAGCGCAACTGCCGACACTCCCGCGACTGCCAGGGTATAACTGATTGGATCGAAGGGTTTTATACCATAAAGCGACGATGTCAGGGCCCGGCCCACCAGCATTGCGAATGGTACGCCGAACACCACTCCCGCGACCGCAATCGCCAGACTTTCTCTGAGGATCATCCAAACCACCTGGTAACGTCGCGCGCCTACGGCCATGCGCACGCCGATCTCTGCCGTCCTCATGCTTACGCGGTAGGCCAGAGTTCCATAGAGTCCTGTGGCCACTAGAACCACCGCCAGGAATCCGAAGAATCCGGCCAGCCGTGCGAAAAGTATCTGGTGGGAGATGGTCGTATCGAATTGCGCGCGCTGCGTCATGGGCCGAATCAGCGGCAAGTTCTGATCGAGCTGCTGCACAGCCTTGCGCGCCGCGGGGAGAATTGCCAGCGGATCGCCATGTACACGCATCTCCACATGCATGGACCCAACCATGGGAATCTGCGCGTACTCATACCACGCCATCGGGACCGGTTCTTCGTCGATGCTGCGGTATTTGTGGTCCTTCACCACGCCAATGACGGTCATCGTATAGCGGCCGTCGTCGGTGCCAATCGTGTGGCCCAGTGGATTCTCGTTGGGCAGGAAACGCCTGGCAAACTCCTCGTTGATGATGCCGACGTGGGGCGAGGCTGCGGTGTCGGAATCGGCAAAGTCCCGGCCTGAAATCACAGGCACGCCCAGCGTCGTGAAGAAGTCAGGTCCCGCCACGTTGCTACGCACCGTTCTCGATGTGCCGTTTGCGACATCCGGCAGCCTGCCGTCCACCCTCATGTCGCTGTTGTCCGACCACCACGATCCGAGCCTCTCCTCCATGATCGTGACCGATTCCACACCGGGCAGCATGCGCAGTTTGTTCATCAGATTCTGGTAAAAGGCCACGCCTGCGGGGATCGACGTGATGTTTGGTTTCACTCCAAAGACAACCAGGCCTTCGACCCGCATTCCCAGCGGAGTATTTTCCAGGTTGCGCAGCGTGCGCATCAGCAGGCCTCCACCGACAAGCAGCACCACGCACAGCGCCATCTGCACCACGACGACGATCCTTCCGGTGCGCGATTTGCCGGCATCTGTGCGTGAAGCTGCCGCTGAAGTCTTCAGTGCCAACTTTGCTCCACCCGCAAGCGCTACTTGCAACGGCGCCAAACCAAACAGCAGTGCGGCCAATACCAGCACGGCCAGTGTGAACAGCAACACCGTCTTGTCCGGCGCAAGGCTGGATTCGATCTGCGCCCATTGCCCCAGCAGCCGCGTCGCCATCTCTGCAAAGCCCCAAGCCAGCGCGCCGCCGGCGGTTACCAGAATCAAGCTTTCCGTCAGCAGTTGCCGCAGCAACTCGCCGCGTCCCGCGCCCAGAGCCAGCCGCACTGAAAACTCGCGCTGGCGCGACGCGTTCCGCGCCAGCAGCAGCATCACCTCATTTGCCAGCGCAATTACCAGCACCAGTCCCACCATGGCCATGAGGATGCGCAACGGGTTGCCGTACATCTGGTCGAATCCGGGAAAACTCTTGGCATCGGCCAGGCTCAGTACTGGCGCCTTCTCGCCCTCCATGGGAGAACCGCCTAGCCCTACATACGCCGCTGTCTGAAAAACAGGCTGCAACTGCGCCAAGGCCTGCGTTCTGTTTACGCCGGGAGCCAGACGCCCGATCAGGCGCAGGCACCACCAGGTGGAATTTGTGACGTATGTCTTGCCATCTTCCAGAGGATTGCCCCACGCATTCAATTCCGGGCGATTCTGCATGGGAATCCAGAAGTCGGTTGACCCGCCCGGTTCGACTCCTTCAAAGCCATCTGCGGCAACGCCCACAATGGTCATGGGGACGCCATTCACAAAGAGTGTCTTGCCCAGCGCATCCGGGCTGCGCCCAAAACGACGCGTCCAGTAGTTGTAGCTGATCACCGCCAACGGCGCATGCTGTTTCTCGTCGCCTTCGCTGAAGCCGCGACCCAGCGGCAGGCTCACTCCGAGCCCGGAGAAGAACGTGCCGCTCACCATGTCGCCTTCCGCCTCTTCGGGTTGCGCGCCATATCGGACCGCGACCTTGCTGCCCGAAAGCGGAACATAGGCCATCAGCGGTGACAACCCGCTGGTTTGCCGGCGCAGGGCGTCATACACAGGGTAAGAAAATGTCTGCGTTGTATCGATCGTGCCCGTTCCCCGCGGAGGATTGGAGGTCCGCAGATACACCAGGCGGTCCGGATGGGCGACCGGCAGAGATTTGAGCAGCACAGCATTCATCACACTGAAAACGGCCGTGTTTGCGCCAACTCCGAGGGCCAGCGTGAGAATTGCCGTAGCCGTAAATCCAGGGCTTTGCAGCAGGGAACGCAGTCCAAAGCGCAAGTCGCGCAGCAGCCGGTCAAGGCCCTCCCAGCGGTCCTTCAGATAGAAGCGTTCCTGGGCCAGGCGTACATTGCCGAACTCGCGGCGAGCCGTCCAGCGCGCTTCATTCTCGCTCAGACCCTCCTGCTTCAGCTCATCGGCTTCCAGTTCAAGATGTGCCCGGATTTCCGCCGCAAAATCTTCCGCACTGCGCTTGCGCCTGAACATGGTTATGCCTCCTCGCCGTGCAGTCCGCCGCTGGAATCCAGAATCAAGCCCATCGCGCGGGTCAATCGCCGCCACTCGCCTGTCTTCTCCACAAGCTGCTCGCGGCCCTTGGCCGTCAGGGAATAAAAGCGCGCCTTGCGGTTGTTCTCGCTGACACCCCACTTGGCCGATATCCACCTTCTGTCTTCCAGCCGTTGCAGGGCCACGTAAAGCGAGCCATGGTCGACCAGGAATGTCTCCTCAGACTGGCGTTGAATCAATCGCGCTACGCCCTGGCCATGGCATGAACCCAGGGCAAGCGTCTTCAGGATCAGCAGGTCCAGGGTGCCCTGCAAAAGGGCAATGCGGTCGTCGTTGTTCTCTTGGGTAGCCATTCGACCCAAGTATCAACTTCTTCGGGTCGAATGTCAACCCAAGAATGAGTGTCCTAGGACAAGGTGGGGTTGGTGGCCTCCCAGCTCCCGTGCGCCGTGGAGGGGAATTGGGGTGCGCATCGACGAAAGCTCAGAGGAGCAGACAGGAAGGGAACCCTGAGGATATGATGGGTGAGCCATAGACCAAAACTGAAATTCCGGGTTAGACCGCGCGCGCATTTGTCTTTATTTCCATTTCGAGGCGCGGGTCCGGGATGGCTGGTCCCGCGCCGCAGGAGCGAACAACGAGATGAACGTCCCTCTCACTCCGCTGCGGTGTCTACGCTACGCAGAAGAACAATTTCCGCACAATACCGCAGTCGTGTGCGATGACCGGCGCTTCACCTATAACCAGTTCGCCGAGCGGGCAGGACGCCTGGGCGGCGGTTTGCGCGCAATGGGCATCGAAGCCGGTGATCGAGTGGCATTTCTCAGTTCCAACTGCCACCGTCTGCTGGAGGCCTACTATGGCGTTCTGGAAGCGGGCGCGGTGCTGCTGCCGCTGAATATCCGTCTGGCGCCCAAGGAACTGGCCTACATTCTTAATGATGCTGAGGCGAAAGTCCTATTCTTTGAAAACCAGTTCCTCCCATGTGTAGAGGCCTTTCGTCACGCGGCTCTTTCTGTCGAATCCTTCGTTCTGCTCGACGCTCAACCACAGGCGGACTGGATGGCGGCTGGAAACTACGAGGATCTTCTCTCGGGCGCCGAGGTGTTTCGGCGCGATGTCATGGAAGTTGACGAGAATTCCGCGGCGGAGCTTTTTTACACCAGCGGAACGTCGGCCAACCCCAAGGGAGTAGTGCTCACACATCGCAACATCTACCTCCACGCGCTCAATACCTCGTTGGCGCTGCATACCTCCGCAGACGCAGTGAACCTGCATACCATCCCGCTCTTTCACGCCAACGGATGGGGCTCGGCGCACTCGGTGACTTTGGCAGGTGGCAAACATGTCATGATCCATCAGTTCATTCCGACGGAGGTATTTCGCCTTATCGAGCGGGAGCGCGTGCAGGACTGTTGCCTGGTGCCCACCATGGCTGCCGCGCTGGCCAATTCTCCCGACCTGGGCAAGTACGATTTGAGCAGCCTGCGGAGAGCGACCATTGGCGGTGCAGCCTCCTCTCCTACGCTCGTCCGGGACGTGGAGGAAAAGCTTGGATGCATCTGCATCTCCGGCTACGGTCTCACGGAGACTTCGCCGGTTTTGACGTTCTCTGCCATCAAGGCAGGCCTTCCGTCAATGGGCAGCGAGCGGCAAGCACGCCAGGCGATGGCCGGCTTTGGCATTCCCGGCGCAGAGGTTCGCGTGGTGGATGCGGAGGGAATCGATGTGCCGCGGGACGGAATAACCTTTGGCCATGTCGTGGCCCGCGGCGATGGCGTGATGAAGGGCTATTGGCGGCAGCCCGAGGAGACCAGTCACGCGTTCCGGGGCGGCTGGTTTCATACCGGCGACCTGGCCACGATCGACGAGGACGGCTATCTGCTGATTGTCGACCGCGAAAAGGACATCATTGTCAGTGGGGGAGAGAATATTTCGTCGCTGGAACTGGAGAGGACCATCACGGCGCACCCAGGTGTGTACGAGGTGGCAGTGATCGCCGTACCACACGAGAAATGGGGAGAGGTTCCCAAGGCGTGCGTGGTGCTGAAGCCGGGCCAAATTGTGACGGAGGCCGAATTGCTTGAACTGTGCCGCTCCTGTCTTGCGCGCTACAAATGTCCACAATACATCGAATTCCTCGAGGGTCTTCCCAAGACCGGCACCGGAAAGATATTGAAACGGGAGCTGCGCAAGGGCGCGGACGCACCTGTCAAATGACTCGACCCAGGCGGCTTCTCTTGCAGTGAAGCGCGTCGAACCATCGCACGTTGCAAGAACAAATAAACAACCGTGGATTTGTGGATTGGAACTGCCCTCGCGTGCTGCAACCGCTGCGAAGCTGGTGTGCGGGGCGCCTACCGGGTTCAGCGGACGTCGAAGAGGACGAAGGAGTCGGCAGGGAGGGTCAACTGGAGGCTTGTGTTGGCGAGGATGGCCGTTCCAGAGCTGGCTGGCGCCAAGGGCTGGAAGCGTGTGCATGCGGCCAGGGCGGTGTCGGGAATCTGCAGGGCAAGTGTGCGGGCCGTGGCGTCTTTGTTGATGGCGGCGAGGACAGTGTCGTGGGGATGATCTGGCGTGCAGCCGTTTAAGTCTTCGCTGCGAAGGAAAACGAACGCAGTCGAATCAGCAAAGAGATCTTGCTGAAGTGGGCCTTGCAAGGCGTGGTGGACCTTGCGGGTTGCGAACAGGCTGGAGGTCCATGCGAAGGCGGATTTCTGCTCCGGAGTGCGGGTTTCGGCATTGAAGGCGGAGGGTTGGGGATTGGGAACGGCAGACGGAAATCCGCCGGGGAAGTCGCGGCGGTTGTCGGGATCTGCGCCGCCGGGCATGGCGATTTCGTCGCCAGAGTAGAGTTCGGGAGTGCCGCGGAGGGTCGCGAGCAAGCCAATGGCTTCTTTCAGGCGTGGGAGCGAGCTGTCTGCCTCCGTGAAGAAGCGAGTGGTGTCGTGATTGCCAAAGAAGTGCACGAGACGCTCGGGGTGTGGGTACAACGAATCCTGTCGGAGGACGGCATCTAGGTCAGTCATGGGTTTGTTGTGGGCCAGGACATCGCGAACGGCGAAGTAGACGGGGAAATCGAATGGAGTATAGAGGCCGGTGTCGATTCCGTCGTGCGAGCGGCTGCCGGCAAAGAAGGAGGTGACGGCCGGGTTGCTACTGAAGACCTCTCCGACGGTGGTCAGGCGCGGATAGGCCTGTTGGAGGGCGGCGTGGAAGTCATGCCAAAAGGAGCGGCCGACATAGGGAAAGGTGTCCAGGCGGATGGCGTCGATTTGCGCGGTTTCCACCCACCACAGGGCGTTCTGGATGAGGTATTGGGAGACCAGGGGATTCTCCTGGTTGAGGTCGGGCATGGAGTCGACGAACCAGCCATCGGTGAAGCGACGGGTGTTGGCAGAGGCGGCGTGGGGGTCGGTGAGGATGCTGAAGTCGCCGTTGGAAAGGGTGTGGCTGCCGACGGTGCCATGCAACCAGTTGGGCGTAGGAGGATCGGCAATCCAGGGGTGAAGGACGCCGATGTGGTTGGTAACCAGGTCGATGATGAGCTTGATACCGGCCGCGTGAAGCGTGGCGGAGAGTTGGCGATAGTCGTTGAGAGTGCCAAAGTGAGGATCGACCGCGTAGAGGTTGGTCGCCGCGTAGCCGTGATAGGAGTCGGACATCGGGGAGTTGTCAGCGACAGGTGTAGTCCAGAGAGCGGTGACGCCCAGGGATTGCAGATAGGGAATGTGCTGCTCAATGCCCTTGAAGTCGCCGCCATGCCAGGCTCGGGGCTTGGATGGGTCGAAGGAGTTGGACGCCGCGAAGGCGGGCTGGTTGTTGGAGGGGTCGCCGTCGGCGAAGCGGTCCGTCATGACCAGGTAGATGAGATCGGCCGGGCTGAATCCACGATGGTCCTCGGGCGGCTCGGTGCGGGGATGTAGCTGGAAGGCGCGGGTCGCGGAGCCCTGCGGGCTGGTCGCAGTAATTAGGATGGTTTGCGGTGCGGCGTTGGCGGTTTGCAGCCACAAAAAGGCCCAGTGACCGTTGGGGGAATGCTGGGTGCGGGTGAGGGTAACGCCCTGGGCCTGAATAGCGAAATTGGCCTGAGCGAGGCTGGAGCCATGAAGCAGCAGCATGGGGGCCGGGAGCTGGATGTACCAGTCAGGTGGGTCGATGCTGTCGATGACGGGCTTCTGGGCTGAGAGCGGGGCGAGCGCGCAAATGACGAAGAGGATAAGGCAAACGCGGGAAAGACTATTCATAGCGGGGGATACTCGAATACAGCAAACCGCCCGAATTATAGCGCTTTCGAGCGGCTTTGCTGGACATGCACTCTCTTGGGCGGAAGATCAGCTGGCGACGAACCTGGAGCCCCATATAAGCAAGGCGATGCCTAGAAGGATGCGGTACAGAGCAAACAGCGCGAACCCGTGCTTGCGCACCCATTGAAGGAACCACTCGACCACCCCGAGAGCGACGATGAAAGAGACAACCAGGCCAATAACAAGAACGACCCACCGTTCTCCGTTCATGACGACATGGGCTGCTGTGCCGGCAGCAACGGCCGCCTTGCTGGGGTGGATTTCTTTGAGCAGATCCCAGGCCGTGGCGGCGAACATGGTGGGAATGGAGAGCAGGAAGCTGAAGGCCAGAGCGGTGGGGCGGTCAAGGCCGACGAGCTGACCGGCGGCGATGGTGGACATGGAGCGGGAGGTCCCGGGAAAGATAGCCGAGAGCGCCTGGCAGAGGCCGATCCAGATGGCGTGGGGAAGGGACATCTGCTCGATATCGGTGGTGGTGGAGTCGCGTCGAGAAGCCCAGGAATCGATGATCCACATGACGATGCCGCCGATCAACAGGGCAAGGGCCATGGCGGTAAGGCTGCCCAGGTTCCGCTCACTCCACTTGCGCAGCAGCAACGCAGGCACGGAGGTGCATGCGAATGCGATCAACGTGAGCGAGATGGGGTGAGTAAGCCAGGTGCGGTCGCCGTTTTCGCCGCGTGGGAAGGTGCGGATGAATTCAACGATGCGGCCCAGGAAGAGCAGCAGGAGGGCGAAGATGGCGCCGAACTGGATGACGATGGTGTACATCTGCCAGTAGGCGTCATCGAGAGGGATCCTCATCAGAGCTTCGGTGATGCGCAGGTGCGCCGTCGAACTGACGGGCAGGAACTCGGTCAAGCCTTCTACGATGCCAAGCAGAACAGACTGCAAATAAGGATTCAAAAAGCCTCCAGGATGCGGTGAGCATACGACGACGGGTGAGCTGAACGGTCAGGAGCGCTCATTCGAGGTCAATACCGTAGACGGGAACGCCTTGATCCAATTTAAACACCAGAGCCCCGGCGCGCCATGTGAAATCTGATTGAGGGAATTTGTCTGTGAGGCGTTTGAGCAGATCTCTTGCGTGATTATGTGCCTGGTCGGCCTTTTTGTCATCGCCATCGGCGGTGTACATGTCCTTCAGGACGGCCTGGCGGTAGACGGCCAGGTAGAGAGCCTGGGCGGTGCGGGGACCGTCAGGGTATTCGAGCGAGTATTTCTCGTAATACTCTGACTCCTTCTCGGGGCACTTGGGAGAGCCCTGCCAATCGCCGCAGAGCTTGTTGTCGATGAGCTCGAAGGCGGCGAGGTCTGCCTGGCGGGTGTGGGGATAGAGCTTGATGACCTTCTTCAGTTCATCCTCGTCCATCTGGTCGCGCATGTAGGGGTCACGTTCCTTGGCCGAGGAGCGTGTTGAGGCGTCAGCCTTCTGGATTTGCCACAAATCGTCGGCGGCGCGCCAGGCGGCCTCAGGAACAAGCGTAGAGCTGGGAAACATCTCTACCAGGCGGCGGTAAAGCAGGCGGGCGCTGGTGGCGGCGTTGGCAGGACCCCTCGGATCAGAGGCAAGAGCCTCCTCGATGGCGGCTGCGCCCATAAGGATCTGGTCACCATTGGGAGTGGACTCAATGACCACGCCTTTGGCTTCCATCCAACCGGAGATGGGAGGTTGAGTATCGCTGGTATTGAAGATGGGCTCGTCCTTGGTGTGGAGCTCCTCGATGTCGGTGTTGGCGTAGACGCGGATCCAGGGGCCGCTTTTCTCAGCGACGACCAACTCGCGGCCGATCTGGACGCGGTCGACCTTCTGCGAACTGGTGTCGGGGGCGACGTAGAGCGGAGTGACGCGCAGAGCGGTGGCGCGCGGGCCAGCCATGGGTTTTTCCAGGTTGGACTTCTTCTGGGCCAGGCCGGGCAGAGTAAAGCAGCAAGCCGCCAGTCCCAGCGTGAAAGAGCGGAATGCCGTGGTTCCAGTGCGTTGAAATGCGGGTTTCATCACGGAAAACATCATAGTCCAACGACGTTAAACGGAGTTTTCCGTGAGCATCTCGGCCAAGAGCGCCGGATCGACATTGCCGCCGCTGATTATGGCTACTGCGGTTGTATAGTGCGGGAGCTCCGAAGCGTGGAAGAGCAGGGCGGCTGCAGATACAGCCCCGCTGGGTTCGGGGACCAGGCGGGTAGCGGCGACGATGGCGCGCATGGCGGCGCGGATTTCGGCTTCAGTGACGGTGATGATGCCGTCGACGAAGACCTGGATATGCGCGAAGTTGCGCTTGCCCACGGATTGCGTTCGCAGGCCGTCGGCGATTGTCCGCGAGGTGAGCTCGGCAGGCCAGGTGACGACGTGGCCGGTGCGGAAGCTCTCGGCAGTGTCGCCGGCCAGCTCAGGCTCAACGCCGTAGACCTTGGTTTTCGGGCTCAGTTGCTTGATGGCGGATGCTACGCCACTGAGCAGGCCGCCGCCCGAGACCGGAGCCAGGACTAGATCGACATCGGGAAGCGATTCAACGATCTCCAGTCCGCAGGTAGCCTGGCCGGTGATGATCTGCTCATCGTCGTAGGGCGGGATGACGACGTAGCCGTGCTTCCGAACCAGCTCGTCGGATTTGGCCAGACGCTCACTCGAGGCGACACCGACATCGACGATCTCTGCGCCCATGGCAAGCGTGGCGGCTCGCTTGATGGCGGGAGCATTGGAAGGCATCACGATGACGGCTTTGGCGCCCACTTCGCGGGCTGCATAGGCCACGCCCTGGGCATGGTTGCCGCTGGAGTAGGTGATAACGCCGCGGGCAATTTCATCCGCAGTAAGCTGGAGAATCTTGTTCGCCGCGCCGCGGATCTTGAAGGCGCCGATGGGCTGCAGGGACTCCGCCTTGAGGTAGATTTCTTTGCCCGTGCCGCGCCCGGAGACTCCGGGAAATGGAGCGCGGATCAGCGGCGTCTTGATGGCGATGTTGGCAATTCGAGCGGCGGCGGCGCGAATGTCTTCGATGGAAACCAGAGATTTCACCATCTCTTGATTATCCGCCATGGAGCTGCACCGCATTTATGGCAGGTACTTCGCCGGCACGGGGTCGGCTGGGGTCTGCGCCTGCCAGGTGATCTCGATGACGTGCCACTGCTTGCCGTCGAAGATGGCCTGGATGCTGTTGATTCCGCGGTCGGCGGGCTTGGGGTCGTCACCGATGCGGGTCTCGTAGGTGCTCCAGAGGTGCGCCACGTGGGCCCAGGTTTCGGTGTTGACTTTGAGCTGATGCTCAACAAGAACCGTGCTGCCGCGCTTGGCTACTGCATCGATCCAGTCCTGCACAGTAAGGATGTGCGGGGTGGCCGTGCCGTCGGCCGCGATGTGGATGGGAATCAGACGCGCGTCGGCCAGGAAGATCGCGCGAAAGCAGGTGCGGTCCTTGTCTGCCGGCCCACTGACGGCGGCATCAATGGCCGTGACGAGCTGGTCGAGCGTAGCCGTGGAGGGACACGCGGGAACCTGCGCGGTGATTTTGGCTTCGGGCTGCTGCGCGCGCAGCGCGGGAGCGAGGACGGCAGCGGTTAGGGCGAGGAAAATTGAGAGGCGGCGCATGGGGGGATTGTACAGGCAGGGAACAGGGAACTGGGAGTAGTCAATTGCGCGGTGCGATACAATGAATACATGTATTCATTCTGGAGGTAGTGATGGCAACTTCAATCAGGCTCGCGCCGGAAATCTCGGAACGATTGGATCGACTGGCTGCCAAGACAGGCCGCACCAAGGCTTTTTATCTGCGGGAGATCATTGAAGGCGGCATCGGCGAGCTGGAGGATTACTACCTGGCCGCCGAGACGCTGGAGCGGGTCCGCAAGGGCAAGGAGCGCGTGCACTCAGCGGCTCAAGTAAGGAATGACCTTGGCCTGGACGATTGAGTATGCCGAGACGGCGAGGAAGCAACTGCGCAAGCTGGACAAACCGGCCGCACAGCGCATCCTCGACTTTATGGACACGCGCGTTGCTCCCTGCGACGACCCGCGTGCGCTGGGGAAAGCTCTCAAGGGCTCTCTGGGCGATCTTTGGCGTTACCGCGTGGGCGATTACCGCGTCCTCTGCGACATTCAGGACGGGTTGCTGACGGTTCTCGTTTTGCAGATTGGGAATAGGCGGGAGGTGTATCGGTGAAAGTGCGCCGCGATGATCGTTGAACTCCTGAATCGGTTTGACCCTGAGCCGGATCTGCTGCTTTGCGCGATTTCCAAACACGTCGGAGACCAAGTGCTGGAATGGATTTCTACGGCGGATCGCGGAAGGCGCGCGGGCGAGCACTTTTTGGCTTTGTGACGGATTCGGGACACGTGCACTTTTCCGCCCAAAATGTATTGGTGCCCAATGGAAGTGCTGGAGCTAATTCGTTGGTCGGAACCTGAAATTCGTGAATTGGAGCCGGGTAGGGCTGGAGAATTTGGGCATTGGATGTGGGCCTTCTCGTGCGCGGCGATCTTGCGAGGGGAACACGGGCCTTACAACTACCCTTGCAACGACGGATGTGTAGACTCTACCGTGGTTCAGTTGATCTTGAGTCTCCGAGCATTGCCGGTGGATTTCGCACCGCAGGCGGCAGGGCATCTCGCATGGCTTTTGCTGCATTCCGATCCTGAAGGACGAAATAACTCGGTTCGCGTCTATGGTGTTTCGTTGTTCTAGTTCGCGCTGCAACTCGTCCCGGGTTTGCCGGATGAGGCTCTGATTGCGTTGGCGGAATGGGTTGTCCGGCGCGCAGATGAACTCGATTCGAGGACGACGGCGGGGGGCAGGTCAGGCTTACGTGAGATGGTGCTCAACTGCCAGAAGCAAGAATCGTGGGAGCTTCTGGGGTCACTTTTTTGCGAACTGGACTTGTGCGAGCGCTCGGCCGATTTGCGAACCTGGGTGGAGTTGATCGGCGAGCAGCTTGCTGGTTGAGGAAAGCGAAGAAGCAAGTCCTTCGCCCCCCCTTTGCTTCGCTACGGTTGCTGAGGATGACAGCTTGGTAGTTGATTCAGGCTAAAGATGCTCAAATTTCCAAGATCACCGGCATGATCATGGGCCGACGCCCGGTGGTTTTCTGAATTAAGCGCTTGAGCTCGGCGCGGACTTTTTCTTTGACCATACCGTAGTCGGATTTTTCTTCCGTGCTCAGGCCGTCGAGGGTCTTCAGGACCAGCTCACGCGCCTGCTCGGTGATGTCGGCGCCGCCGAAGCCGCGCATGATCACTTCCGGCTGCTGCTCCACCTTGCCGGTGCGCTTGTTGATGGCCAGAACGGCCAGGACGATACCGTCCTCTGACAGAATGCGGCGGTCCTTGATCACCAGATCTTCCACCACATCGATGCTGGAACCGGAATCGATGAGGATGCGGCCCGAGGTCACTTTGTCCTTCTTCCGCGCGTTGTCCTTATCGAGTTCCAGCACGTCGCCATCTTCAATCACGATGGCGTGATCGACGGCGCCGGTTTCCATGGCCACGCGGGCGTGCTTCTGCAGGTTCCGGTAGTCGCCGTGGATCGGAATGAAGTATTTGGGCCGGACCAGGTTGATGAGCAGGCGCTGTTCTTCCTGCGCGCCGTGTCCGCTGACGTGAATCAATCCGCTCGATCCGTCGTCGCAGATGACCTGGGCGTCGCGGCGGTAGAGGTGGTCGATGACGCGGAAGATGCTCTTCTCGTTGCCGGGAATAATGCGCGAGCTGAGGATGACTGTGTCGCCGGCATCGATGTGCGCGTGCTTGTGATTGTCTACGGCGGCGCGGCTGAGAGCGCTCATGGGCTCGCCCTGCGTCCCGCTAATCAGGACCATCAACTGCTCGGGCGAGAAGTCGCGCATCTGGCCGGGATTGATGATGAGGCCGTTGGGAATGTCGATGTAACCCAGGTCCTGGGCAATCTCAGTGGATTCCATCATCGAGCGGCCCACGACGGCGACTTTGCGGCCGTGCTTGCGTGCCAGTTCAAGCGCGATCTTGATGCGAAAGATGGAGGACGAGAAGCAGGTAAAGAACAGCTTCTTCTTGGTCTGCGAGAAAACTTCGTCGAGGCGGGGAATGACGGCGCGCTCGCTGGGCGTGTAGCCCGTCCTTTCCACATTGGTCGAGTCCTGCAGCAGCGCCAATACGCCGCGTTTTCCGTACTCGGCGAAGGTGTGCAGGTCGAAGGCGTGGTCGTCGAGCGGGGAGAGATCGATCTTGAAGTCGCCGGTGTGGATAACGATTCCGACCGGGGTTTCAATGGCCAGCGCAACGCAATCGACCAGCGAATGGGTCACGCGGATGGGCTCGATAGTGAACGGGCCGAGGGTGAATTTTTCCCTGGGCGTGATCTCGACCAGTTCGGTCTCGTCCAGCAGTTTGTGCTCTTCGAGCTTGCCTTCGACGTAGGCCAGCGTGAACTCGGTGGCGTAGACAGGTACCTTGAGCTCAGACAGGATCCACGGCAGCCCGCCGATGTGGTCCTCGTGACCGTGCGTAAGGATAATGGCGCGCACGTGGGCTTTGTTCTCAATCAGGTAAGAGATATCGGGGACTACGATATCGACGCCGAGGAGTTCCGATTCGGGAAACATGAGGCCGGCGTCAATGACGATTATGTCGTCCTCCCAGCGCAACGCGAGGCAATTCATACCGAATTCGCCAAGGCCGCCGAGAGGGATAATTTTCAGTTTTTTCGTTTGCATCGGTCAGTCTTGATGGTAGCACCCCTTGCGTTGGGGTAGCCGCGCCCGCGCGCCGGCAGCCGAGGCCGTACCAGGTCCACGGTTTCCCACCCTCGCGCGAGAACCAAGGCGCGCGGATGGGCACGGAGCATCCAGTTCTGTCGCGAAGAGTTGAGGGTTAACCCTTTGCGCTGTTGGCAATGAGCATGGACTGCAGGATCTGGTCAGAGACTTCCTTGACGGCGGCCGGGGAGTGGGACAAAAACAGAGTGTTGGTTTTGTCGCTCTCGCCAATGGATTTCAAGGTGTCAAAATACTGGGTGACCAGGACCAGCTGCATGACTTCTTTCGAAGTGGCCCCTTCCACGGCCTTCTGGAACTGCTCGACGGAGTTCTGAAGGCCCTCGATGATCGCCTTGCGCTGATTGGCGATGCCCTGGCCCTGCAATGCTTTGCTTTCGGCCTCGGCTTCGGCCTTCTTCACGACAAGAATCTTTTCCGCTTCGCCGCGGGCATTGGCAGCCACCTGTTCGCGCTGTGCGGCATTGATGTCGTTCATTGCCGACTTCACCTTCTCGTCGGGAACGATGTCGGTGACCAGAACATTGACGATCTCATAGCCGAAGGTGGCCATATCGGCGTCGAGCTCCTGCTTGACGGCGGCGGCGATTGACGACTGCGAGGCGAAGACCTCATCGAGCGTCATGCTGGGGACGTGGCCCAGAATGACCTGTTCGACATACGACTTGATCTGCGCGACGGGGTCGGAGAGCTTGTAAAACGCGTCGTAGACCTTCTCCGGGCGCACACGGTTCTGCACGGATATGGGAATGGTCACGAAGACGTTGTCCTTGGTCTTGGTCTCCATCGTGAGCGAGATCTGATTCACCCGCAGGCTCACCAGCCCGGTGACGGAGTCGAAGTAGGGCATCTTCCAGTTGAGGCCTGGGTCGGCAACACGCAGGAACTTGCCAAAGCGGGTGATGATGGCCACCTCTGCCGTGCGCACGGTGAAGAAGCTGCCGAATATGACGGTGAGAAGAATGATGGCGAAAATCGCGAGCAGGACCAGGAATACGGCGTCCATTTGTTTCCTCCGCTGCCTCTTGTGGAAGCTCGGGGGAATTATACAGGCACCTGCGGTGCGGCACGCCATGTCGCGCGCCAATCTGCGAGGAGGCGCTTTTTTGCGTTTTCCAGCCCTTACGCCCCGCAAAGGCACCTGGGCTTCTTACTTCAACGAGTCAGTGTTGGGCGTTTGCGTAGTAGCCGGTGGTGGTGCGGGCGGTTGCGCTGGGCTTGTCCACCTGAAGACGAAGATCGTGATACTCATTGCGGCGGTCGGCGGTCGGCGCTTCAAAGGTGAGTTTGTAGTAGGCGTTGGCGTCGCGAATGGCGGTGTTGATTTCGCCCAGAATATCCATGCCGGTGACCAGGACCAAGCCGCCGGTGTGAGCGGCAAGCACCTGCAGCGCCAGGTCGGGATACTCGGCTTTATTCACGTTGGGGACGCCTTTGAGGTAAGTCTGATAGTAGAAGGGGTCGGTGCGTCCCAGCTGGAATGGATCGAGCGCATATAGAGTGACGTTCGCCTCGCGCAGCCCGTTGGTCAAGCCAACAACGGCATTGAAGGTCCATTGCCGTTGCTTGTCTGTAGCATGGATGCCGGCCCAGGAGAGCATCGGCCACCCCGGACTGATAAAGAAGGCCAACTTGCGGCCCGGCTTGGTGGCCTCATACGCAGCGAACTGGCTGAGCTGATTCAGCGACCAATTCAGGCGATCGGTGGCGCCCCAGAAACCTGCGCTCCTTCCCACCATGCGCAGTTCCGACTGGGCGCCTTCGAGGCTAGCCAGAAGTACGTTGCCGTCGAGCGAGGAAGACTGCTGCAATTTGAGGCCGGTCTCGCTGAGCATGGCGAGTGACGTTGGGTGCGCTAGGCGCCCGCCATCCTGTTTCAGATACTCGCCCAGTTGTTCGCGCTCTCTGGCGACTACACCGAAATTGGTGTTGATCATGTCGATGACAATCACTACATGGACCGGGTCATCGGTGGAATTGCGCGAATCGACCTCGCGAAAATCGAGGATTTTCGCCGGCTGTTTGTTGTCGAGCAGGGCAAAGTCACCTTGCTGCAGGCCGCCGATGTGGTGGCCAAGCTTGTCCGTTACTTCGACATTGATAGAAATACGCTGGGGGCCGGCGGGTAAAGTATCAGCCGCGTTGGGGGCTGGGGCGGGCGATCCGACGCCGGCGGTTTGCGCACGAGAAGCCGCTGTGGCGCCTGCGAGCACGAGCAGCGTTAACGCAGCGGGGATGACGGAGAGAAACGACGTTATTCGATGGGATTGCATGGGGCTTCCTTTGAGGGTGCTTGCGAACCATTCACGTCTTTGACTGCATTCGCTGCTTCCGGTTATTGGATGCGCGCAGAAAGCGCAGGTTTGGCTGATCCAAAAGGCGGATCTGTCATTCGCCCGGGAAGCGGACGCCCAGGGCGGCACGGGCTACTTCGAGCAGTCGGGCCATTGAGACCGAAAGGGAATGGGGGATTTCGGGACTCTCGCGTTGGCCGCTCCGGATCAAGTCGCAGAAGTGGGCGGTTTCGTAGTTGAACCCGCCCGAAGTGTAGGGCTCATGGAGCTCGACAACGCGACGATCGAGGTAATGGATACTGGCGCGGGTAGGGTTCCACCAGTTGGCATGAATAAGGACATATCCGCGCGGAGCTGAGAGCATTGCGTCGCCGTGGCTGAGCAGGTCAAGGCCGGTGTGGAGCTGGGCGAAGCCGCGCTCGTGCTCGGTGTGGATGAGAGCGAAGGAGTCGACCCCGGCGGGTGACAGGCGACCGAGAGTATGGACCTGCCTGAGTTCGCCGAGCCAGTCAAGGGCGAGAAAAGCCTCGTAAGGGCCGATACCCAGGATGCCGCCGCCGCCGAGTTCGGCGAAGTGGAGTGGGTAGTCGGGAGCGGTCGAGGAGTCGCAATGGCCTGCGCGGACGAAGCCGACGGGGCCGATGGGATCTGCGGCAAGGTGCTGGCGCAGCCGCTGGTAAAGAGGGAAGAACGGCGGCTTCATGGCCTCCATGAAGAGGCGGTCATGGAGGCGGGAGGCGGCGAGAATCTGCTCAAGTTGCCGGACATTGAGGGCGGAGGGTTTCTCGCAGAGGACGTGCTTTTGGGCAGCGAGAGCGCGAATGCAGAGCTCGGCGTGGCTGTCGGGGTGGGTGGCGACGTAGACGGCGTCAATGCCGGCGGCGAAAAGCTCGTCGAGAGAGGCTGCGACGTGCGGGACGGAAAATCTCTGGGCATATGCGCGGGTTCGTTCGGGATTGCGGCCCCAAACGGCCCGAAGGCTTGCGTTTGGGACAGCTTGGAACCCCTGAGCAAAGCGCGCGGCGGCACGGCCGGGGCCGATGACGCCGAAGCGGATCTCCAGTTCAGGATTCGGTTGCCGGTTTGTCACCGCTTCAGAGTACAGCGTTGCGCCGCTGCTCCGTGCTGGCGTCCGGTTTAGGTTCGCAAAGGCCGATCTTGTTGCCGAACGAGTCCAGCAAATTCAGCTGATCCGTTCCCCAGAAAGTCTGTGTGATACCGGGACGCAAATAGGGATCATTCTTGGTCCTCTAACGCAACAAGTCTTCGAGCGTGGTGGACAGGTCGGTCTTTTCGTCTCGATATTTCACGATAACCGGCGTGTAGAGGCTCAGGCCCCATTCCTGTCCTTTGCCCTTGTTCACGGCGCGGGAGCCGGGAACCACTACAGCATTTTCGGGGATGATCAGCGGCAGCTCTCCGACCGCGCGGAGGATTTGGCCGTGGACCAGATCGAAGACCGGCGTGCCGCGGGTGAGGATGGTCCCGGCCGCGAGGACGGCGCCCTTGCGGACGATGGTTCCCTCGTAGACGCCGCAGTTTCCGCCTACCAGCACGTCGTCTTCAATGACCACAGGGCTGGCGTTGACGGGTTCCAGAACCCCGCCGATCTGGGCGGCAGCGCTTAAGTGGACGCGCTTGCCGATCTGTGCGCACGAGCCAACCAGTGCGTGCGAGTCGACCATGGTTCCCTCATCGACGTAGGCTCCGGCATTGATGTACATGGGCGGCATGCAGACCACGCCGCGGGCCACATACGCGCCTGCGCGAACAGACGAACCCCCGGGAACCAGGCGGACTCCTTCCTCAGCGTTGAAATGACGCGCGGGGTAGGTGTGCTTGTCCACATATGAAAGGCCGGGAAAACCGAGATCCGGAGCGGGAAACTCCTGCAGCGCTCCCAGGCGAAAGCCGAGCAGAATGCCCTGCTTGACCCAGGCGTTGACGCGCCAGCCGGTGGGCGAGTCCGGATCGGGCGAAGCGGAACGGATCTGGCCCGATTCGAGTGCGGCGCGAAGAGCCAGAAAGGCGTCCATGGCGGCAGGGGCACTGACGGCTGAAGGTCCGGCGGCAAAATGGCGCTCGATGGACTGTTGAAGATCGGCAAAAATCATGACAATTCAGAGTTTATCAAGGCGATTGTCAGCGGCCGGCCTTCGGCCTCCATGGATGGCCGATCATTGATACCTGACAACTGAAATCGTGGCTCAGGCGGCGGGCGGGGGCACTTGCCTGAGTTTTGCCTGACCGTTCATCCGGATAGGCTGCAGCTTGAAGGAGTTTTTCCCCGAGGGGATCATATCCATCGGGACCGGAGTGCGATCCTGCGAGGTGTGGAAGTTCTTGGATTCCAGCCACGCGCACAGACGAGGGTCGTGAATCTCCGGCTGATCGTGCCAGAATCCCGGCTCCAGTCCGCACCGGATCTGAAGATGATCCAGCTCCAGCTCGATGTCGGAAATGTCCTTTGGAAAATAGCGGCGAACGTTCGTGACTCCGACGTGGAGGCCGGTGAGGCCGCGCCCTTTGCATTGTGTCTTGACTACCATACGTGCCTGCTCTTCAGCATCAGTTGAAGTCAGTCTAGGGAGCCAGAGTGCGGGGACGTCGTGCAGAATCAAGAAAAACCGCAGTGCAAATTCCTTATTTGAAACACACGAACGAATCCACCTTTTTGGGAAGATCGTGCGCTCGTTTTGATCCCCTGTCAAGGCAGCGTCTTGTGCATATCTGGCACGCGAGCAGGCTCTCCAGATTCAAAGTTGCCTGCGGAGAAACGCGGGTTGCAGAGGCACCTGCGCCTATATAGAGGAGGTCAGCGAGGCTGTTTGTGCGCGGCGTGCCCGTCAAATTCGATTTACCGAGACAGGAATATCGGCGATCAGCTGACCACCCCGGGCAGTGAATTTGCCGGCGTGCGCAAGCCTTCTTGTCTCGGGAGGGAGCATCAAGTTCCAAAACAGAAATATTGCAAGAATGACGGCTCAGTCTGCCTGCAAATCATCCTTCGGCACGAAGAGAATCCTCCAGAGCGGCCACAACCTGCCGTTGCTGCGCGGCCGCAATGCGGTTGAAGAAGGGCAGCGCGAGGGTGCGGCGGGCGACGGACTCGGTGATGGGCAGCGCGGCGGCGGCGCTGGGATGGGAGCGCCACGCGGGCTGCAGATGGATGGGGGCAAAGTAGCGTCCGGTGGCGATACCCTGGGCGGCCAGGTCGGCACGGACCTTTTCGCGGTCGGCATGCTGCGGCAAACGAACCACGTAGACGAACCAGCTGATGGTGCGGCTGGGGAGGGTGAGCGGCGGGAGCTCCAGGCCCGGGATCGCCGCAGCAGTCACCAAATCATGATAGCGCTGGGCAGCGGCGCGGCGCCGAGCGAGAATCTCGTCAATGCGGCTGAGCTGGACGCGGCCCAGGGCGCAGGCCAGGTCGGAGAGGCGGCAGTTGTAGCCGAGTTCGGCGTGATCGAGCCAGTCGCCCGTAGCTGTTCGTCCCTGGTTGCGCAGGCTGCGCAGGCGGGCGGCGTGGGCTGGGTCGCGCGCGAGCACGGCGCCGCCTTCGCCGGTGGTGAGCTGCTTGTTGGGATAGAAGCCAAAGACGGCGAGGTCGCCGAAGCTTCCTACGCGGCGAAGGTTGGGCGGATGGCCGAACTCTGCGCCGATGGCTTCGCAGGCGTCTTCGATCAGGGCAAGGTTGTAGCGGCGGGCGATGGATTGGAGTGCGTCCATGTCGGCCGGGTTACCGAAGGTGTGGACCACGAGAAGGGCTCGGGTTCGTGGGGTAATGGCGCGCTCGACGGCCTTGGGATCGAGGTTGAGAGTGACTGGGTCAATCTCCGCAAAGACGGGGGTTGCCCGCACCTGGAGGACAGCGTTGGCGACGGCGATGAAGGCGAATGAGGGGACGATGACTTCGTGGACTTCACCGATGCCGAGGGTGAGCAGCGCCAGGTGCAATCCGGCAGTGCCCGAACTGACGGCTACGGCGTGTGGGACGTCGTGATATTGCGCGAGCGCTGCCTCAAATGCTGGCAACTCGGGGCCGAGGCTGAGATGCGGTGTGCAAAGTACAGCGGTGACGGCGTCGATCTCTGCCTGCGTGATGTCGGGAGAACTCAGAGGTATATTCATGGCGGGCTGAGCTTGGGGTTTCCCACCCTTGCGCCTGGAGAAAGGTGCAAGGAAGGGGCACGGAGCTGGCGTGGGCGATGCGAATTAACGCTCATGCATGCCCTCGGTGCTCTCGGGGACAGGCGCGGGCTGCTTGATGAGGAGGTTTTCGAGAGAAACGGTGGTCAGGACGCGGGCGATGGTCTTGGCGGCGGTGCCGTCCCCATAGGGGTTGGTCATGCCCGCGAGTGATGCGCGGAACTCCGGACTCAGTGCTTGATGGATGGCGGCGAGAATTGCGGGAGCTTCGGCGGGGATATCAATGACGTTGCGGGCGCGCTCGCGGCCTTGCTGGCGCATGCCGACGTTGACTACGGGCAGCGCGAAAGATGCGGCTTCCATGATGCCGGAGGACGAATTACCAATTATGGCGTCGACCTGTCCGAGCAGACTCCAGTAGGTGACGGCGTCCAGATTGATGAAAACGTGGGTATCGCCTCGCCTGGCCGCAAGCGCTCGTGTTCGTTCGATAAGCGCGTAGCTGCCGGCATCCGAGTTGGGATAAACAAAGATAAGTTGCCCATAGGCTTCGCTGAGCGCGGCGAAGAAAGCCTCGGCTTCAGCGTTTGTATCTTTGAGGATGGTAACCGGGTGCCAGGCGGCGAGGATGGCGTGCGGCTGGAAGGTAAGCCCGAGCTTGGCTTCGAGCGCCGAACGGTCAAGCAGAGCGGAGCGGCGAAGGTGGTCGAGCGATGGCGCTCCCGCGTGGTGAACGCGCCAAGGCTCTTCGCCCATGGCGATGACGCGGCGGCGGGCGGTGGGAGTCGAGGTGAAGTGAATGGCTGCCAGCTTGGTCAGTGCGTTGCGGACCTGGTCGTCGATGGCTCCCTGGGAGATTTCACCACCTTCGATATGAGCAATTGGAATGCGCAAAGCGAGGGCGACCGAGGCGGGCGCCAGCATCTCGTAGCGGTCGGCGATGAGCAGCAGAATGTCCGGTCGCCATGCGGTCAGTGCGTCGGCCAGTCCGAGAATAGCGACGCCGATGGTCTTGGCCATGCCGGTGTCGGTGTCGGAGCTGAGCAAACATTCAATGCGGGCCCGGATGGGAAAGCCGTCGCGCTCGATTTCGTTTAGCGTTGAGCCGAATTCAGGGGAGAGATGTGCGCCAAGTGCGAAGACGGCGAGATCGACTTGCGGGTTCGCAGAGAGTTCGCGCAACGGCCAGTAGAGATGGCTATAGTCGGCGCGGGATGTGGTGATGACGCCAATACGGCGCTTTTTCGCGGGTTCGTTCATTGCGCGAGGCTTCCATGGACTGAAATCACAGTTGCAGTATAGATGGGATGTCGGCCAAGAGGGTTGTGCGAGAGATCAAAACGGCGGTGCGCGGGAGTTGGGTGGTCGCATACACTGAGAGGGCTGCCGCCACAGTTCTGCAAGATTTCTTGACTGGGGATTCCGGCTGCATTGGGGATAGGAGTCTATGCGAACGATCGGGGCTGCGGCCCTTCTTTTATGGATGGCAGCCAGCGCGAATGCCGCGTCGGCGCGCTTTGACGCCGAGGCGGTGCGGCTGAACAACCGGGGCGTGGCGCTCATGGGCCAGCAGTTCACCGAGCGTGCTGCGGCGACGTTTTCCGAGGCGATGAAGAAGGATCCGAAGCTGGGGCAGGCAGCCATCAACGATGGCATTGCGCTCATGACGCTGCAAAAGCTCGACGAGGCCAAGCAGGCGCTGCATTCCGCCATTGCCCTTGACCCCAACAGCGCGCAGGCGTGGTACAACCTGGGCCTGGCGCAGCACGCGGGCAATGAGTTGGATGATGCGCTCAAAAGCTTTCAGCGGGCGGCGAAGCTGGATCCGCGGGATGCGGATTCCTATTACTTCGAGGGCGTCTGCGAGGTGGAACTGAAGGACTTCGACAAGGCGATTGCGATTTTTGGGGAAGCGCTGACAATTGACCCGCTGCATGCGTCTTCGGAGTTTCAACTGGCGCGAGCGCTGCAGCGCTCCGGGCACAAGGCGGAGTCGGCAGATCACTTCAAGCGCTTTCAGCACCTGACAAGCACCAAGATCGGCGCGCCGATCGGGCTGGCTTATGGCGAGCAGGGGCACTATTCGACGGTGACCCCGGTGGAGGAGCCGGAAACCGGGAACAAGGCGATGATTCCCGTGAGGCTGAAGGCGCGACAAATTGTCTCCCAGGTCTCAGAAGCGAGACCTGGGGCACCCGGCGAGTGGGCAACGACGGGCGGAGCCTGCATGATGGACGTGACCGGCGAGGGGTACATGGACCTGGTGCTGATGCATGCGGGGGCGCAGGCTATTCGCGTGTTGCATGCAAAAGGCGACGGGTCCTTTGGCGAATGGGATGCCGCGGCGGCGGGACTGAAGGCGCAAGGGCACGCGGTGGCATGTGCAGTCGGCGACTACGACGGCGATGGGTTGAACGATCTGGCGGTGGCGCTGGACGATCAGTTGCTGCTATTCCGCAACCTGGGCAAAGGCAAGTTTCAGGACGTGACGGCCGAGTCCGGTCTCGCGCCGCGCAACCGGCCATCGGGGATCACGTTTGTCGATTACGACCATGACGGAGATCTGGATTTACTGCTGACGGGCGCTCCTTTGAAAGATGGCGGCGCTCCGAATGTGCTCTGGCGCAACAACGGGAACAAGACATTCACCGAGTGGACCGAGCCGACGGGACTGGGCGGAAGCGGCAAAACCAGCGCGGCCATTCTTACTGATTTCAACAACGATCGCGCCGTGGACCTGGCGGTGACCGGTGATGGAGCGGCTCCGCTGATCTATATCAATCCGCGCGAAGGGAAATACCCGACGCAGGCGATCTATGACAGCGAGAAGCTGCCGGCGACGGTGGGCATCGCGGTGCTTGACTATAACAAGGACGGCTGGATGGATATTGCCGTCACGCACGCAGGCGCGCCGGGATTGACGCTGTGGCGGAATGTTGAGGGGCCGGAGCACATTGGCCGGCGGTTTGAAAGAGTGGAACTCCCGCTGAAGGGCGCGCTGCGCGGGTGGGGCCTTACGCCGATCGATATCGACAATGACGGATGGATCGACCTGGCGGCGATTGTGGAGACGAAGACGGGTGCGCAGGTGCGCGTGTTTCGCAACCGCGGCGATGGGACATTTGAGGATGTGAGCCACGCGCTCGGACTGGACAGCTTGAAGTTGCATGAGCCGCGCGGGCTGATTGCGGCGGATGTGGACGGCGACGGTGCGCCGGATTTGATTGTGACGCAGGTAAATGCGCCGCCGGTGCTGCTTCGCAACATAGGCGCGAACAAGAACCACTTTGTGCGGCTGGACTTGACGGGGTACGCCGACAACAAGACGGCGATCGGCGTGAAGGTGGAGACCTTTGCCAGCGGCCACTGGCAGAAGTGGGAATTGGCCGGAGCCTCGGGCTACCAGACGCAGGCACCGCCACAGATTCTCGTCGGCCTGGGCGACGGAGACAGCGTTGACCTGCTGCGGATTCTCTGGCCCACGGGTGTCCTTCAGGATGAGATCGATTTGCCGCAACTGACCAATGGGCGCGCGGTGATTGCAATGAAAGAGGCCGACCGCCGGGGAAGTTCGTGTCCGGTGCTGTTTGCCTGGGATGGGCATAAATATCGATTGGTTACGGATGTGATCGGCGCCGGTGTTGTTGGCCACTGGTTTACGCCAGAGCGGCGCAACATTCCAAATCCCGGTGAATGGATCAAGGTGGATGGCGCGCAGGTTGAGCCGGTCAACGGGAAGCTCAGCATGCGCTTCATGGAGCCCATGGAAGAGGTGAATTACATCGATCAGTTGGGGCTGGTTGCGGTAGATCATCCGGAAAATGTCGAAGTCAATCCCGATGAGCGGTTCCTTGACGATCCGCCGTTTGCTTCCGGGCGCGTGGTGGCTTCGGCGGGCGCGCGGCTGCCGTTGGGCGCATGGGACGGCGAAGGACGCGATGTGCTGGATGCGGTGAGCCGCCGGGATCACAGGTTTGCCAGCGGCTTTACGGCATCGCCTTTTGACGGCTTTGCAAATCTCCATACACTGACGCTGGACCTTGGAGACGTGGATGCGCAGAAGCCCCTGAAGCTGCTCATGACGGGCTATGTGAACTACTTCAGCGCGACTTCGCTCTATGCGGCGTGGCAGGCTGGCGTGAAGCCGATCTCGCCCTACGCCGAGGCGGAGATGCCGGATGGCTCGTGGAAGCGCATTGCGGACGATGTGGGATTTCCGGCCGGCCTGGAGCGGACAATCGTGGTCGACCTCACGGGCAAGCTGCCGCAGGGTGCCAGGAAGATTCGCCTGGTTACGAACCTGGAGATTTATTGGGACCAGGTGCTCGTGGATAACAACGCGGAAGCGGATGCGCGCTCAACGGAAGCGCCGCTGGCCCTGGCGACGCTGCATTTCCGTGGGTATCCGAAGCAGATTGAAGGTGCGAGCCCCGGAGATCTGGATTACGACTACGACCGCGTGAGTCTAACGGGACCGTTCCAGCATCAGCGCGGCAACTACACGCGCATGGGTGACGTAACCGTGCTGCTGAAGGGCATCGACGACCGCTACGCGATCTTTGGCAGCGGCGAAGAGATTGTGGTGGAGTTCGACGTTACGTCGCTGCCGGCATTGCCTGCGCACTGGAAGCGCGACTACTTCTTCTATGCCAACGGATATGTAAAGGACATGGACTGGTGGGACGCATCGCCGTTCACAGTGGCGCAACTGCCGTTCCACAAGATGAGCACGTATCCCTATCCGCAGACCGAGAAGTTTCCCGACGATGCAGGCGCGCTCGACTATCAGTTGAATTGGAATGACCGCTGGGATTCGGGCGAGCCGGTACGGTCGTACCGGTTTGATTACCGGCTGATGCATTCGACGCCGATTGAGGATCTACCTCCCGCCACCGGCACAGCGGCGTTGCAATGAGCGGCTGCGGTGCGGCATTGGGGCAGGAAGATGCAAGTGCAAACGCAACGACAACCGCAGGTCCTTCGACTCCGGTCGCCGCGGCGACCTTCGCTCAGGATGACAGCCTTGTGGTGGATCGATCATGAGCAATTTGGTGCTTGAATCGGCGGTGCGGCAACTGGAGTTGCTTCGATCCAAGGCGATCTCTGTAACGGAGCTGGCCGAGGCCCACATCCGGCAGATCGAGCGGCTGAATCCCAAGCTGAATGCGCTGGTTGATTTCGACGCGGAGCGAGTGCGGGAGCGGGCGCGAAAGCATGACGCGTGGGCTGGCAGTCACTCCCGGAGGCCGTTGTTCGGATTGCCGGTTACGGTGAAGTCTTCGATTGCGACGCGGGGATTGAAGTGCGAGATTGGCAGCCTGCTGCACAAGGGAGAAACTCCTGCTCATGACGCGGTCGCGGTGGCGCGACTGCGGGCTGCGGGGGCGCTGACTCTGGGCACGACCAATTGTCCTGAGTTCCTGATGGCTTACGAGACCGACAACCTGCTGCATGGGCGGACACGGAATCCGTGGGATCTGGAGCGGTCGCCGGGCGGGTCGAGCGGGGGCGAGTCGGCGGCGATTGCGGCGGGAATGTCGGCTGCGGGGCTGGGCAGCGACAGCGGCGGATCGGTGCGCGTGCCGGCGCATTTTACAGGGATTTGCTCGCTCAAACCGACGCCGGGACGGATTCCGGGCCGCGGTCATCTGCCGCCCTGCGTGGGGCCGTTTCAGATTCTGGGCGCCATTGGTCCCATGGCGCGCACCATGGCCGATGTGACGCTGCTCTTTCGCATCCTGAGCGGGCAGGACCCGGCTGATCCAGCCGGTGCGCCCGTGGCTCTGCGCGAGCCGAGCATGGCTGAGTTGCGATCAAACAGGATTGGAGTCTTCGAGGACGACGAACTGGTTCCCGTGACGCCGGAGACACGCGCGGCAGTGAAGGCGGCGGCTGCGGCCCTGCGCGAGGCCGGGTTCCGCGTTGAGCCGTTCCGGCCGCGCACGCTGGAACTGCTGCGGAAGCTGTGGTGGAAGTTCTTTGTGCAGTGCGGGGCGATGTTCTATGCGCCTGCGATTCGCGGCAGAGAACGGGAACTGAGTCCGATATTTAATGAGTTTCTAGGCATTGCAGCAAGCGTGCCTCCTATGTCGGCCGCCGACCTGCTGAATGCGTGGGCGGAACTGGACCTGCTGCGCGCCAAGACCCTGGAGGAGATGCGCAGGCATCCGGTGCTGCTGTGCCCGGTGGCCAGTGTTCCAGCTTTCGGGCATGGAGAGCGAAGCTGGACGGTGGAGGGGAGGACGGTTGAGTATCTCGACGCCTGGCGGCATACGCAGTGGTTCAACGCGCTGGCCGCGCCGGCGGCTGTCGTCCCGGTGGGACAATCGCCTGAGGGGCTACCCATCGGGGTGCAGATTGTGGCTCGGCCTTTTGAGGATGAGACGGCACTGAGAATTGCGGCGCTGGTCGATGCGGCTTTCGGGTACCGCGCGCCGGCGATGGCACTGGGGTGATTTGGTTTTGCCAGGCAGACTTCCGAGCTTTCCCAGGTCTCAAAATCGAGACCTGGGGCACCCAACGTTCGTAACGAGTGAGGAATGGTCAAGTTCATTCGTCACAGACAGATGTTCATCACGCAGATAAAAGCAAAGAAACAGGTGCGTTAAGAACGACCGCGTGCCTCAATCTTTGGGTGGAGGCGGATCGCGGACGATCGCGGTACTCTGATGCTTCCGCTTCCCCAGAAACGGAGCGCACAGGGTGCGCGATACTTGGCACGAACGATTTGCCGATAGCCCCGATGTTCTGAAGAGCGCACGGCGCGAGCAGACTGTTGTTCCGGTGCTTGATCTTCAGATTGGCGGCACCGGATTCATCACTATGGCGGGGCCCTGCTCGGTGGAAACCGAGTTCCAGTTGATGGCCACGGCCAACCATGTGCGGCGAGCCGGAGCGCGCATTCTTCGCGGCGGCGCCTTCAAGCCGCGCAGTTCTCCCTACAGCTTTCAAGGACACGGCCTGGTAGGGCTCAAGATGCTGGCGCGTGCGCGCGAAGAGAGCGGCCTGGCCATCGTGACCGAGGTGATGTGCGAGGACGATGTTCCGATGGTGGCCGAATATGCAGATATTCTGCAGATCGGCACACGGAATATGGAGAACTACTCGCTGCTTGAAGCTGCGGCGCGGAGCGGTCGGCCGGTGCTGCTGAAGCGCGGGATGGTGGCCACGATCGCCGACCTGCTGCGCTCGGCGCAATTGATTCTGGACAACGGAAATCCCAACGTCATTCTGTGCGAACGCGGCATCCGCACCTTTGAGACGGCGACACGGAACACCTTCGACGTTTCCGCGATCGCGCTGCTAAAGCTCATCTCGCATCTGCCGGTGATTGCCGATCCGAGCCATGCTGCGGGGCACCGTGAACTGGTGCCGGCCCTGGCGCGGATTGCCGTCGCATCGGGCGCTGACGGGCTGCTGGTGGAGGTGCATCCCAATCCCGACAAGGCGTGGAGCGATGGCGAACAGTCGCTCGACTTTGCCGGCTTCGACGACATGATGTACGGGCTGGAGCCATGGCTCGAGGTGCGTGGGCTGGAACTTGAGCGGCGCGAACGGAGCGGCAGAGAGCCTGTGGAGGCCGTGGGATGAAGTGCCCGGCCAGATTCCTGGGGGCCGTCGCGTCGATGGTGCTGTTGATTCCGATTTGCGGATTCGCTTCGGATGCGGCGCAAAGCGTACTCGATGCGGATGTCATTGTGACGGCGACTCCGGTCTACGCGCCGCTGGCGGCCTTGCAGGGCGGAGAGCGGTTTCCTAAGGGCGCACAATTGCTGCTGATCCATGCGGGCAAAGCGGAACCGCTGGTGCCGGGCTTTGCCGTTTCTGCGGACGCTAACATTTCCTTCGACGGTGAACGGGTGCTATTTGCGGGCAAGCAGGCGGCGGGCGATTCCTGGCAGATCTGGGAGATGACGCTTAAGGACCGTTCTGTGCGCAGAATCATTTCCGGCACAGGCGATGCAATCCGGCCATTCTATCTGCCTGCGGGACGGCTGGTGTACGCGCGGCGCACTTCGCAGGGGTTTCATCTGGAGGCGGCGGGGAAAGACGCTGCTCAAGCGCTTGCGCCGATCGATGAGCAGGCTGGCGCGACGGTATTGCCGTTGAGCTATCTTCCGGGTAGCGCCATTCCTGCGGATGTACTTCAGGATGGGCGCATCCTCTTTGAATCCGGGTTTCCACTCGGTGCCGGATCGACGCCAGAGCTTTTCCTGGTTTATTCAGATGGATCGGGAGTCGAGTCGTACAGGTGCGATCACGGGCGCGCGCGTTGGGGCGGAAGGCAACTGGCGTCCGGCGACGTGGTGTTCACTCACGGCTCTTCTCTGGCGCGCTTTACTTCGCCGCTGGCGCACGAGACGCCGATTGTCGCGCCGCACGCCGAGTATGCGGGCGCCATTGCGGAGACGGCTTCAGGTGCGTGGCTGGTGAGCGCGCGCTTCGGGGCAGGAACGCATTATGCGCTGAAGCAGTGGAAGCTAGGTACAGCGGCAATGCAGACGGTGCTTGCGGTGAACGGAGAGGATGTGGTTGAGCCGGATCCGGTTGTTCCGCATTCCCGGCCGAAGCGGCATCCCACGGGCCTTCATCCATGGAGCTACGCAAACATGATGGCGCTGGACGCGCGTCAGTCGCGCGAAGGCGATTTGAAGATTGCGCCGGCAGCGGTGCGCCTGGAGACGATGGACGCGGATGGCCACGCGATTATGACTGGCATCGCGCCTGTGGAGACAGACGGATCGTTTCTGGTGAAGGTGCCGGGCGACAAGCCGATCCGCTTTGCGCTGCTCGATGCAAAAGGCGCCATAGTGCGCGAGGAGCACGGTTGGTTCTGGATTCGGAGCGGCGAGCAGCGCTACTGCGTAGGCTGCCACGCGGGGCCGGAGCGGTCATCGGAAAATCGCGTGCCGGCAGTGCTGTTGCGCACCACAACGCCGGTGGATTTGACCGGCGCGAAGACTCCAGGCGAGGCGCAAAACGTGGCGTCGAAGGGCAATTGAGATGATGATTCGCTTTGCATTTTTAATTGGTGCTATTTCGCTAACTGCGGCGCAAGGTATCGCACAGGCTCCCGCTGCGCAAGCGGCGTCCGCTCCAGCGCAGGTCGGTGTTGCAGCGCCGGCGCAGCCGGCAATCCAGTTTGAAGATGCGAGCGACAAGGCGGGAATCAACTTCACGCATAGCTTCGGGTCGCGGCAACTGGGATCGCTGCTTGAAGGCACTGGAGCGGGATGCATCTGGTTCGACTACGACAACTCGGGATTCCCCTCGCTTTACGTGGTGAACGGACGTCCGCTGGATGACTCGATGCATCCGTATCCGTTGAAAGAAAAGCCGGTGCCTCTTCCGCACAATCATCTGTATCACAACGATGGCAAAGGGCATTTCACCGACGTGACGGACAAGGCAGGGTTGAATCCGGACATGTACTCGGTGGCCGTGACGGCGGCCGACTATGACAACGATGGCAATGAAGACCTGTTGGTAACCGGCTATGGAAAGGTGATTCTCTACCACAACGACGGCAACGGGCATTTCACCGATGTGACGGAGAAGGCCGGCATCAAGGTGGACGGATGGGCAATCAGCTCGACGTGGCTTGACTACGACAAGGACGGCTGCGTGGACCTGTTTGTGGGCCGCTATGTAAAGTTCGATCCCAAGTATCGCGCCTACTACGCGGCGGACAACTACCCGGGGCCGCTCGATTACGAGGGCGAGACGAACATGCTGTTCCACAACAACTGCGACGGGACGTTCACCGACGTGAGCGAGAAATCGGGCATCGCCGCATATGTGGGGCGCACCATGGGGGTCACGGCTGCCGACTACGACGGAGACGGCTGGGACGACATCTACGTGGCCAACGATCGCACCGAAAATTTCCTCTTTCATAACAAACATGACGGGACGTTCGAAGAAGTGGCCAATGACACCGGTACGGCCTTTGGCCAGAATGGCGAGTCGACTTCGTCGATGGGGCCGGTTTTCGCGGACTTCGAGGGACGCGGCGTGTTCGATCTATGGGTGACCGATGGACATTACAACCGCTTTTTGCGCAACCTGGGCAAACAGGGATTTGAGGATATGGGCGCGTCGAATGGCGTGTCCCAGACCAATGCGCAATACGTGAGCTGGGGCACTGGCGTCTACGACTTCGACAACGACGGATTTCTCGACATCCTCATCTTTCATGGCGGACTGATTCATTTGATTCCGCAGGAGCACACGCTGTTTCGCGGACTGGGCGGCGGGAAGTTCGAGGACGTTTCGCGCCAGGCTGGGCCGGTGCTGAGCGAGCGTACGACGGCGCGTGGAGCCTGCTTTGCGGACTACGACAATGACGGCAAGGTCGATGCGTATGTGGTAAACCTGGGTGCGCGGGGCGCACTGCTGCATAACGTCTCGCCGAATACAGGTCACTGGATTGCGGTGAAGCTCAAAGGCACGAGGAGCAATCGCGACGGGATCGGCGCGAAGGTTGAGGTGTTTGCCGGCGGCAAGCGATGGACGGCGGAGCGCGTGGCAGAATCGGGATATCTCTCGCAAGACGATGGGCGGCTGCACTTCGGGCTGGGCGCGGCGACGACGATCGACAAGCTGCTGGTGCACTGGCCAAGCGGGAGCGAACAGACGCTGGAGAAGCTGGGTGTGGATCGCGTGTTGACCGTGGAGGAGCCGAAGTGATCGGACGCATTCAGCGCGGAGTTCCGAGCCGGGTGGTGACAGTCTTGTCGCTCTTGGCCGCTGCGTTGTGTGTGGTGGCGCTATGGAGCCCGCGCGCAGTTCATGCGGGGGAGGCAAGACCGTCGGTTGAGAACGTTCCGTATGCTTCACCGCTCGAAGTTCAGCTGTCGCCGGACGGGTCGCGGTTATATGTGCTGTGCCAGGGGAGCGAAGAGATCCGGGTGCTGGATGCGGCCAGCTACGCGGTCATTAAGAAGATCGCGGTCGGCGCCGTGCCGCGTGGTTTCTCGCTTTCCTCCGATGGCTCCCGGCTGTTTGTGACGAACGCATGGGATGACACACTATCCGTGATCGATACCAAAACTCTGGCGGTGGTGGCAACCTGGCCAGTAGGCGCGGAGCCCTCCAGCTTGGTGGAAGATCGCGCGGGCAAGCGCTTGTTTGTTGCTAACCGGATCAGCAATGACGTGGTTGTGCTCGATGCGCAGACAGGCGCGGAAGAGAAGCGCCTGCTGGCTGGACGTGGAGCAAGCTATCTGGCGATGTCCCCAGACGGAGCCAAAATCTATGCGACCCATGTATATCCCAATCCATCGCCTTACAGGACCGCGCCGGAGTCGGAGATCACAGTAATCGACACGGGGCGCGCGGTAGTGGTGGACCGCATTCCGCTGCATGCGATTGCCGGCGTGTTTCATGCGGCGGTTTCCACAGATGGAAGGCTGGGAGTGGTGGCGGAGTATCACCCCAAAAATCTTGTCACACTCGCGCACCTGGAACACGGCGGCGCCTTTGAAGATACGATCACGCTGTTCGGCGCAGACGTTGGTAAGCCCGTGGAAGTGCCACTGGATGAACTCGAGCGCTACGCTTCGCAGCCGTTTGGCGTGGCCATTGCGCCGGACAAGTCGCGGATCTATGTAACGAGCGGCGGCTCGGAACTGGTGACGGTGATCGATGTGCCGAGATTGCTGGGTTATATTCACACGCATCCGTCAGGCTTTGTGCAGAATCTCTCCGCGAGCGCGAATTATGTAGTCACGCGGATAGCAGTGGGAATGAATCCACGCGGCCTGACACTGACAAAGGACGGACGCAGATTATTTGTAGCGAACCGGCTGGACGATACGATCAGTGTGGTCGACACGCGCACGAATAGGGTGACGGCGACCGTCAAGCTGGACGGACCAAAGACGGTCTCTGCCATTCGCCATGGAGAACAGACTTTCTATACGGCGCGCTATTCGTTTCAGGGCCAGATTGGCTGTGCCAACTGCCACATCGATTCCACATTCGACGGCATTCAGTGGAACCTGGAGCCGGATGGTTTTGGGCGCAACATTGTGGATAACAAGTTGATTGAGGGAATCAAGGGCACACAGCCGTACAAATGGACGGGCACGAATCCCAATATCCCCACGGAGTGCGGACCGCGGACCGAGAAGTATTTCTGGCGTTCGGAGAATTACGACAACCTGACGCTTGCCGATCTGAGCATGTACGTTCGCAGCCTGGAGCCGCGGCCCAACCGGTGGAAGCTACCTGGATATGATCTGACGCCTGCGCAGGAGCGCGGCAAGACGATCTTCGTGCGGGCGGTGGACAAGTTTGGCAAGCCGATTCCAGAGGCGAACCGTTGCTCCTTTTGTCACAGCGGGCCGAAGGGGACGAACCAGAAGCTGTTCGATGTGGGAACGCACAAGCCGCTTGATAATGCCGGACTGCTGAAATCTCCGCCGCTGACAAATATTGCGCTGACCGCGCCTTACCTGCACGATGGGTCGGCGCCGACGCTGGAAGAGATTTGGACGGTCTACAACCCGGAAGACAAGCACGGGCGGACGAACGACCTGACCAAGGACGAACTCAACGACCTGATTGAGTATTTGAGGACGCGATGAGAAGGCTTTACGAGTTGGCGATGCTGCTTTCGGTCGGGATGATGATGCTGTGCACAGCCGCGATGGCTGCGCCGGTGGCGATTACTACTCCGCAGGCGCCCAGGATGCCCCACTTCAGGTTTGAGAACTTCACCACGGCCAACGGCTTGCCGGACAATCATGTCTTCAGCGTGCTGGTGGATGGGGACCGTGTTTGGGCCGGAACGGAGAATGGGCTGGGGCTCTATGAGAATGGGAAGTGGAAGACCTATACGACCAAGGAAGGCTTGGCGCACCGGGCGGTGCTCTCGCTGGCGCTGGACAAGCGCACCGGGGATGTATGGGCCGGAACCATGGGCGGGTTGAGCCGCATCTCCGGCGGGCGCATCGACAGCTTCACTCAATTGAGCTCCGGGCTGAGCAACGACGTGGTCTACGGCGTCAGCGTGGAGGGTGAAAGCGTCTGGGCGGCTACCGCGGCGGGCGCCTGCCGGCTGAATTTGCGCACGGGACAGTGGTCTCTCTTCAACGAGCGCAACACGCCGATGGTCGAGATCTGGACCTACGGAGTGTCCGCCACGCCGACGAAGGTGTATTACGCGGTGTGGGGCAGCGGAGTGCTCGAATATGATCAGAAGACCGGGCGCTGGGACAAGTACGAGGACCCGGACGGCGAAAACGAAATAGTGCTTTTTAAGGATCAAGGGCTGATTCACGAGATTGTCACATCGGTCAGTTACGTGGACAATATTCTCTGGGCCGCCACATACTTTGGGGCGAGCCGTTACGACGGGCGTTACTGGCACAACTTTTTGACGAAAGATAGCGGACTTCCCTCGAACTTCATCAACTTCATCAAGGGCGTGGACGCGAAGCGCGCCTGGTTTTGCACGGACAAGGGGCTGGCTTACTACGACGGCGCGAACTGGGCCGTGTATCGCTCTTCATTGCAAGACGGCAAGCCGGAGATGACAGTGCGCGACGCGCAAGGCAATGTCATGCAAGTATCCACGAGCACTGCGCCGGCACACAACTACGTTCTTGGAATCGACTTCGACGGCGACGACATCTGGGTCGCGACCGCTAAGGGGCTGAGTCATGGGATTCGACAAAGACAACAAGGAGAAAAACAATAACATGAATGCATTCGCAGATATTCTTGAAGCCATTGCGCACGCACCAATTGAGAAGCGCGCTATGACCAATCACGGCGTGCTCAACGAGGCCTACGCTTATGCCAAGCCGAGCTCGTTTTCGCGTGGCATGCGCATCGACATCGGCGGGGTGTGCATCCTGCTGATTTCGGGGACAGCTTCGATCGACGAGGACGGCAAGAGCGTACACATCGGCGATTTTCCCGCGCAGCTTCGCCGCACCTTCGACAACATCACCGGGCTGCTGAAGAGCGAAGGCGCAACCTGGCACGACATCGTGCGCACCACCTGCTACCTGCGCGACATCGATCGCGACTACGACATATTCAATGCGGGGCGCACGGCATTCTTCAAAGAGCAGGGGCTCGATCCACTGCCGGCGTCAACGGGGATCCAGGCGCATCTGTGCCGGCCGGAACTGCTGATCGAGATTGAGGCGATCGCGATGTTCCGCACAGACAAAGGTGAAGAAAGCAAGGGGTAGTTCGCATGCGCAGGGCATGGTGGTTTGCTGCGGTATGCATCCTGGCCGCGCACTGTCCGGCACAGGATGCCGGGAACAGCGGCAGGGTCTGTGAGTGTGGCGCGCATCCGCCGGGTCCGGCGAAGGATCGCGTGGTCGTGCCATATGCGGGCGAGCCGGTGGACCTGAGCCCATACGCGAAGTTCGCGCAGCCCTACGACCTGAACTACATTCATCCCAATATCTATTCGGGCGCGGGACGGGACATTCCGGAGCCAAAGGATCTGACCGAGGTGCGGATTGGATTCTTCGGGCCCGTCGCGCCGAATCCTGAGTCGGTGTTTGGTCAGCGCATGTTGCATGGTGCTCAGTTGGCGGTGGAAGAAGCCAATGCGCGCGGCGGCTACGGCGGCAAGCCCTTCAAGCTGATGGAGCATAACGACTACGACAACTGGCAGGCGAAGACCGTCTACGGTGACGACCGGCCGACCGACCCCACCATCTGGGGATCGGCGTCGAACGAAGTGGTAAAGATGGTGTACGACGATCAGGACTGGGCGATCTTTGGTTCGATCAGCTCCGAGTCAACGCACATTGCGCTGCGCGTGGCGCTTCGTGCGGAGATTCCAATTGTGAACTCGGCATCAACCGATCCTACTATTCCAGAGACATACATCCCCTGGTACTTCACCGATCTTCAAGACGATCGTGTGCAGAGCTTGACGCTGGCGCGTCACATCTACACGGAGCTGGGCCTGAAACGCGTCGCGATTCTGCGCGTCAACAGCCGCTACGGCCGCTTTGGCGTTCCCAAGTTCCGCGATGCTTCGCGGCGGCTCGGGCACCCCGTAGTGATCGAGCAAAAATATCTGCCCGGCGACACGGATTTCTCCAAGCAGCTGCAGGTAATCAAGTCGTCGCGGGCTGACGGGATTGTGATTTGGGCGGATCAGGCGCAGACGGCCGGGATTTTGAAGCAAATGCAGGTTGCAGGAATGAAGCAGCGAGTCTTCGGCGCCTATCGGACGCTGGGACCAGAGTTGCTGGCACAGGCCGGGGACGCGGCCGAAGGGTTCCAGGCCGTGTTTCCCTACGATCCTACACGGCAGGATCCGCGCTGGCTTGCGTTTGACAAGCGGTTCGAAGACCGTTTCCGCGAAAAGCCCGAGCAGTTTGCGTCGCTGGCCTATGACGCGATGAACATGCTGCTCGACTCGATTTGCAAGGCGGGGTTGAATCGCGCGCGGATTCACGATGCGCTGGCGGATATCGAACAGTACGACGGCGTAACGGGCCACATGATCTTCGACCCCAACCAGAAAAATGTAGCGCCGATGTATTTGGGTACGGTACACGACGGGACGATCAGCTACCGCATCGCGACCATGGAGAAACCACCTGCGGTGGGTCAGACGCCGCTTGCGCGGCCTGAAGCCTTATCGTCCCAGACACCTTATGCACGCGTGGGCGAGGACGGAGTTGTTTATGTGGGGCCGCATCCGGGCGATGTGCCTGCAGGGCCACTTCGGTTGGTGCTGTTTGGGCCGCGTGCGGCAGAGATTGCGCAGTCCGTTGAGGTGGTGCAAGCCCTGGCAACTGGCGACGCACCGGGCCGGGGTTGGGAACTGTGGCCTGTGGAGAGTGGCCAGAACTGGGGCGCGGCCTCAACGCAGCTGGTTCATGCGCTGATGGACGAACATGCACTGGCGATTGTGGCGCTGGACCGCAATGCGAGCCATCTTGCTGAGCAACTGGCACTGAAGAGCTTTGTCCCTGTGGTGGCGCTGAGCGGCGACAAGGCGCTGACCTCGACCAATGTCCCGTGGATCTTCCGGCTTCCCGCAGAGACTGCGCCGGCTGTGGCAGTGCGTCTTGTGCAAGCTGCTGAGCAGCGCAGCGGAGCCAATCCGGAGCGGCTCAGAGACGTGCTGGCTTCAGGAGACCAGATCGCAGGAGCCGCATTCTTGCCCAGCGGTGAGCCGCGCGGCCATTAGGATGCCCTCGTCGACGCTGCACTCAGGAGCTGTGCAATCTCGCCGAGTAAGACCGCGATTCTGGCAACGTCATCCCTGCGCAATTCAATCTCACGATGCAGGATTCGCCGCGCTTGGCCATCGCTTGCGCGCAGAACCCTTTGCGGATAGAGTTTGACCTGAAGGAAGCCAATGAAGAATCAGAGGATATTGGTATTTGGCCGCGTCGGCCAGGTGGGATGGGAGTTGCGTCATAAGCTGGCCTGCCTGGGGCAGGTCACCAGCGTCGACTTCCCGGAGATCGATTTTTCCAAGCCGGACACGATTCGCTCCGCGGTGCGAGCGGCGGAACCGTCGGTCATCATCAACGCCGCAGCTTACACTGCCGTGGACAAGGCCGAAGGTTCACCGGAGCCCGCTTGGGCCATCAACGCAACTGGGCCGGGCGTGATTGCCGAAGAGGCAAAGCGGCTGGGTGCCCTGATGCTGCATTACTCCACGGATTACGTCTACGACGGCGGCAAGCAGGGCGCATGGGTGGAGACAGATGCGCCGAATCCGCTGAATGTCTATGGGAAGTCAAAGCTGGCCGGCGACGAAGCGATTGCGGCGGTGGGCGGAGACTACCTGATCCTGCGCACCAGTTGGGTGTATGGAGCGCGCGGGAGCAACTTCTTGCTCACCATGCTGCGGCTGGCGAAAGAGCGCCCGGAGCTGCGCATTGTGGACGACCAGACAGGCGGCCCTACCACCAGCGAGTGTATTGCCCAGGCGACGGCCCACATCCTGGCGCAGGTGCTCGCGCCATCCGGAGGTGGGCTCGCGGGACGGAGCGGTGTCTATCACCTGACAAGCGCAGGTGCGACAACCTGGTATGGCTTTGCCAAACAGTTTCTGACAAAGCAGGTGGTCTGCCCGAAGCTGACACCGATCACGACCAACGAGTACCCCGTTCCGGCCAGGCGGCCGATGAACTCGGTTCTATCGTGCGAGAAGATAGCTGACACGTTTGGAGTGCAGATGCCGAACTGGGAGCATGCGCTCGACCTGGTGCTGGAAACGCTGGCGGAGGGTACGGCGCGGGCATAAGGCACGACAGCGGCGGAGTTCCACGAGGCTGTTTTTCCTCGAATGCAGGGACCCTCTGCCGCTGCCGGCTTCAACACTGCCGCAAGTTGAGAAGCTGGTGCTTCACCGCCCCTCATAAACCCCGGCCTTCTATCCATAGGATGTCGCCGGGAGCAATCGTTTGGCTGTGACAGGTGGCACTATTCCAGGTGATGCGCGAAAACCCCGGTCCTGAATCCGGAATATGTCGCAGAGCATGTCGCGGAAAACTAAAAAGGCAGCCCGAAGATTGGGCTGCCCTTTTTAGTTTGTTTAATCTGATCGTTGTTCTGGGTTAGGGAAGGTAATAGCGCAATGAGGTCCAGACCATGTTGTCGATGCCCTTGGCGCCGGTACCGGCTGTTCCTGTTGACCAGCCCTCGCGGACCGCATAGCCATACTGGAAGCCCTGGCGGAAGCGGCCGCGGTCGCCCTTGTAGATGTCATACCACCAGCCGCCGGTTACTTCCTGCACGTCGCGGGTTTGTGCGCCGCAAGAACCGCCAGGGAGGAATCCGGTCGAACTGCCGGTGTTGTAACCGGGGTTGGTGATACTGTTGCAGCCCGAGTTGCTGGTGGAGAGGGGGAATCGCGATCCGTAACCCACTGCCTGTTGCGTTGTGGGAATGGACCAATGACCACCCCACTTGCCGCCGGCGGCCAACTGTGCTGCCGTGGGCGTGGCCGTGCAGGTGGTCGGGGTAGCGGTTGGGCAGAAGGTTGCGGCCGGGCCGCCCAGTGTGGTGGCGCCGGGGTTGCTGTAATCGTCGCGGCCGGCGAAGTCGCCGCCGTAATTGAGATAGAGGACGAGCCGAGGAGTTGGATTGGCCTCGACGGTCAACAGGCCGGAGGTCCCGTGGATGGCGGAGAGTCCGCCCCAGCCGTTGGCCGTAACGTCGGCCAGCGTCGAGTCGCCGTAGCGGCCCACGCCGGGCCCGTAGAGGCCCTTGGCGCCAAAGGTCAGCTTGTCCTTAATGATTGGCACCCGCAGGCTGCCGCCGCCTCCACCCACAACGATGGAGTCTGATAACCGACCGTTCGTGGTGGCTGCTGCATAGAGGCCGCCAATGTTGGCGCCGGTCACGATGTCGGACTGGCCGCCGAACTTGATTCTGTCCGTAGTCACGTTGGGATAGACAGTCTCATGGGCAAAGCCGCCGATGCCGAAGATTTCATAGTGGCCCCAGCCGGGATCGATGGCGACCTTGAAGAGGAAATCCGGCGCCGAATTGAAGGAGATGTTGGCGACGTTGGTGTTGGCTGTGATCGTGTTGTAGACGGGAAGATAGGTCGTCGTCCCGCTCTCGTTGGTGTAGTTCTGCACGTAGGTAGAGGCCGTGACCGAGCTGATGGCGGCGTTGTAGTTGCCGCCATTGGCGCCGGCGCTGCCGAGCACGGCATAGGGCGTATTGCCGGCCAGCGAGGCGGTGTAGAGAAGCTGCGGATTCTCAGCCGCGATGCCGAAGGCCACGTTCTTGAAGGACTTGGTCACACGGAATCCGTACTGGCGGGTCCAAACGAAGCCCGTGACGTAGTTCGGGTCTATCGTCAGCGGAGTCAGGATGTCGCCGGAGAGGTTGGAGATGCCTTTCTTGTCTTCCGTAGCCAGGGACCATAATTGGCCGCCTGTGAAAGCCCAATGGTCGTTGGTCTCGGCCTGTCCCCAAATCACGCGTTGGCGCAGGACGTAGCTGTTGGACTGGTTGTTGTTGGAGGAGATGCCGGTGCCCAACCAGTCAGCCTCATAGTACCCGCGCAGCGTACCCCAGCTCGTCTTGCCCTCGGCCATCAGAGAAACGCGCGACTGGCGGGCGCTTCCGAAGAACTCGCTCAGCGAATAGGCGTCGGCGCTTTCGTAGGGAATGGCGCTGAAGGCGGTGGGAATATCGCCGCCGGTGGCCTTGGTGCGGTAAACTGTTTCACCCGCGGTGAAGCCTCCTGGCGTCAGAGAGATTCCCTTGTAGTGCAGAACGCCGGGGTTCTCGATGGCCTTCTTCATGGCTGACGTCTCATCGGAGACGGTGGTCGCCAGGGAAACCTGATTGCCCTTAAGGTCGGTGACGGTCGACTGCAGCGTGTTGACGGCGGTCGTGTTGTCGACCACTGCCTGGTTCTCGGCGGATGCTGCTGCTTCTGCCTTGGCCGCGGAGGCCTGTGCATCGGCTGCTGCCTGTTGCGCCTTCTTCAGTTCGGCATCCTTTGCCGACAGGTCGTCCTTGAGGCTGTTGATCTGTCCCTGCATTTCCTGGCGAAGGGCCTGAATCTGATCCTCAACGGAGGGTGGCGGCGGTGTCTTTTCCTTCTTGGTTGCTGTGTGTTTCTTGGCCGGTGTATTGGAGTCGGGGTCACTGGCGTTGGCGGACAAGGCAACCAGGCTGACTGCCAAAATTGCCGCGGCAGTAGTTCTGAGCTTGAAGTTCATTGGGCCTCTCATTTTCCTCTCGGATCGATTTGGTTCGTGGCAGCGCCCGCATGCATCGCGGGTACTTGGTGCTTGGAGCAGCGCAGAGCGCTTTGACGTTGAGCCGTATTCAATCTCACTCGTCATGCAGAAGTGACATGGATAGCCCCGAGGGGGTGTTCGCACACGCGGAGCTATCTCTTGCTGATTCCGTAGTACAGACTCGCAGAGTCAGGTTAATATTTGACTAATTCACGCGCTTTTAACATTTCTCTAAATGCCAGATTTACGCATCCGTAACAAACTTGTCGCTACAACAAGCCTGGGTTCCAGGTCAAGGAACGCGATCAATCGTTGTGCTGTGATTCGATAGGAGTAAATCGGTTTGCGCACCGTTACCGGAAACCGCGGGCTTGGGTTCCGCAGTCTCCGGTCCGAGCGAGGAGCGCACGAATGGCATCTCATTCCCGATTGGTTTGACTCATTGTTAAGCAGGTCTGCGCTTCGTCTCGTTCTTGAAGGAACTGGCACCCGGTCAGCCAAGGCCAATCAGCGATCGCCGCTTGCCTGCTGATGCCGGGGATTTCGCACCGGCTTAACTTTCTAGAAGATCCATCTTCCTGTAAGAACCAGTCCGTGGTTGTAGGTGTGGAAATGGCTGGTGGCGATCTGCATGCCTCCTCCAAACGCCAGACCAGGCCGGGAACTGTGGTCGCCCGGGTGCAGGGCGCAGCGGCCGATGACGATGCCAGGAGTGACGAACTCCTGGGTCTTGCCGTCGTTGGGCCCGCCTTTGTAGTAGGTAGTGTTGCTCTCCAGTTCCGGCCAGAACAGCTTGGCGACTCGATATTGGGCGACCGTATTCCACAAGATTGGTCGCCCGGCAGTCGTGATGGCAGGATTGCCAGTAGGCAGAGTAGCCCCGATAGAAGCCTGCACATCGAAGTTGCCGAATCCCTTGCCGCCGCCGAGATTGGGCTGCACGCTTGGCTTGGAGGACCCGTTCTTGAAAGCGCCGGTGGGGAACGTGGTCAATGTCCAGAAGCTGAGTGTGTACGTGCCGTGCTGCGCGTTTCCACTCGCGATTCGGTACTTGGCCAGGAACGAGAAGTCCCCCCAGCCGTCGACGGCCGCGGTGTTGTGCTCGATGTAAGGTGGCAAATTGATAGCCAGCTCGACGTTGCCGCCGGGAATGAAGTTAACGCCCTTGCTGTTGTCGAAATTCCACGTATCGGTGAGCGCGGGCGCTACCTGGCGGATGATGTCTGTGCGCACCACCTGGAAAAGACCGGTATAGGTGGTGACCAGCGGGACCGCCCAGGCAGGCTGCCTGGCCTGGGTCGCATTGGTGCGCGCAGACCACCAGGCGTAGAAATTGCCGGGAGTGGAAGTGGTTGCGCGGGTTGTGACAGAGGCGTCCTCAGCACAAACACTCACTGAGGCCAGCAGGAGAAGCAGGGAAAGGGGAAGGCTCTTCATGGTCGTTCCATGAGCATGAAGGGCGGATTGCAGAGCTGGCAACGGCCTTTGGGGGGATGGATTTCTCCACCCCTGGTTGTAGATGCGCCGTTGCAGCTGTGTGGATGGTTGCAATCATTTCGATTGGCCGGCGCTGAGCAGGTTGGCCAGAATGCGATAAGCTCCCGGGACCAGTTCGGGGAGCTGGCGATAGAGGGCGTAGGCGACATAAATGTACGTGCCCTTGCCGGGATGGGCGACAAGGAGGCCGCCGCGCTGCGGGTCCTGTCCGGAATCGGCAGTCTCGGTCAGTGGAGCATAGGAGGGATCCCATGACTCGAGGAACGAATGGCCGCGTTCTTCAACCCAGCCGTCGAAATCGGCAGGCGTGATCAAGTTGGGCGAGATCAACAACGGATTGGTGGTGTCGAGGAGCTTTACGGGAGCGGCCTCATCCACGACGCGCTCCGCACGGCCCACTGATAGTGGGATTGGAGCAGGGAAGTTGCCGCTCTGGTACTGCACGATGAGCGTCCCGCCTGCGCGGACGAAGTCGTTCAGGCGCGGTTGGGCGGCGGCAAGTTCGGAGCGCGCGGAGTATGCGCGGATGCCGATGACCAGCGTGCTATACGCGGAAAGATCGCCGGAGGCGACTTCGGCCGGGGTGAGCAGGTGGGGGATGACGCCGAGAGCTTCAATGGCGTCGGGAACCTCGTCGCCGGTGCCCATGATGTAGCCGATGCGGAGTTGTGGAGCCAGCTTCACGTTGACCTTGCGGGTGAGCAACTGGGCAGGACGGTAGAGGTTGTAGGGGCGAAGTCCGGAATAGCCGACGGATTGCCAGCCGGTCTGGTAGGAGCGGCCGCCGGAGTGAGCGACTGCCCAGATCGCAATGTCGCCGGGTAGGTCAGTTGTGGGGGCGACAGAGAACTGGATTGGCTCGGTGTCGCCAGCAGCGCCCAGATGGAAGGGCGCGGAGGCAGGCTGGGCGGTCCAGCCGGCAGGAAGGTTGAGCTCGACTGTGCCTTCGGCGGCGGCCTGCGCGTGAACGGTGACGCGAACCGGAAGAGCCGATCCGTCAAGCGGGAGAATGCGCGCCTCCGGCTCCATGCGCACGCCGATGGCCGGGGTAACGACCAAGGGCTCGTAAATGCCGCCGGGACCGAGGACGCGCTGCATGGTCTGGACGACCTGACCAACGCGGATGGGCAGACCTTCGAAGGTGAACTCGGCCCACGCTGCCAATGGCCAGGGTGCGAAGGAGCGCTCGCGGTATTGTGGATCGCTGAGGTCGTAGTACGGCTGCTCGATGTTGGGGCGGATGAAATAGGGTTCGGTCGGCTGGGTGTCGTCAGGCACTTTGAGCTTGAAGGTGGCGTCGTCGCTGAGGGCGGTCTTTGCCGTGCCGACGGGCGCGCCGAGTTGCCACGGAATTCCGGCTGCGCTTGCGAGCCAGGTCTTCTCGAGGCGGACTTCGGGTGCGGCGTGCGCGGTGTGGATGCGAACGTTGAACTCTTCGCCCGGAGAAATGCTGCGGGGGGTCTCGTCCGGTCCGTTGCCACGAAAGCCCCCATCCTCGATTTTTGACGCGCGGGTGGTGAAGGCGACCAGGTCGAGGCCGAGAAGATTCTTGAAGGCGGACTGGAACTGGTTGATCTTGGTGTCGAGTTCCAGAAGCAGGCTCTTGGTGGCCTGCCCGCCAAGGCTGCTTTCAGACACGGCGTCACGGAATTCGAGAGTTTGACGATAAACCGGTGCGAGTTCAAGCGCCACTGGGGAGCTCACACCGCAGGGGCATTTCGATTCGACCTTCTTGATCGCGTCGTCGATCTCGCGAAGAGTCTTGGCCAGATCCGCAGGGACTTCAGAGCCCATGAGCCGAGAGAGGCCTGCGATCGATGTGTCGATATTGACCCGGCTGTTATGGAACAGGTCATTGTTGGTGTTAATCGTGCCGGGTTTGGCGGCGGCTTGCGGGGCCACGGCCCAGAGGTGATAGCGTGTCTCCGCCGGGCCGCTGAGCGTGGGGTTGGCGCCCCCGTTCTGCGACTTCTGCATGCCCCAACCCTCGCGCGCGATCTGCGCGTAACTGCGGCCGAGTGCCGGATCGCGCCTGCCTACCTGGATCGTAACGTCGGTCGTGGGAACTCCGGTGGCGATCTCGCCGCTGACGTAGTTCTTGAACCGCGCCGGAGCCCATTTGCCGGTTGCGTAGTCGAACATGCCCCTTTCGGTGACAGGCGCGAAGGGGACCATGGAATAAACAGCGAGGGGTTGCCACACAGTGAGGCCCAGGCCTCCATCCCTCACGGGCTTGAGCTGCTCGGGGAATACGCTGGGATCGGGGGCGGCTTTAAAAGCCTCCTGGGCAATCTCACCTGAGACCTGGTGGTGCCCATGGCCGTCGGTGATGCCGCCGACGAATGTGGAGACGATGACTTGAGGCCGCTCGCGGCGAACGGCCAGGACGGCGTCGTAGAGCACGCGATCGTGGCCCCAACGGGCGAATGCTTCCTCCTGCGTCTTCGAGAAGCCAAAGTCGATTTCGGTACCCCAAAGTTGCTCGGCGCCGTAGTATTCGCCGGCCTTCAGCAATTCATTGGTCCGGATCAGTCCCAGCGCGTCGTAGGATTCGGCGGACATGGCGTTCTGGCCGCCTTCGCCGCGGGTTAGAGTCAGCAACGTGCAGCGCGCGCCCATCCCGCGGGAGAGATACGTCAGCAAAGCGCCGTCTTCGTCGTCTGGATGGGCAACGATCATCAGCACGCTGGCCGTAGTGGAGAGGCGGCGCAGGGATTGCTCGAGAGCAGCCGCGCCGCGGTCCTCTGCGATGGGCAGAGTGATTGCGTTGGGTTCGGAGAGCGGGATGGCGGCAAGCAGATCGCCGGTCGCCGGCTGCTGTGCTGACGCGAGAACGGTGGCGAGCAGAGGGGCGAGGGCGGCGAGGACGGCGATGCGGGGTGAGCGGAGGGCGCGGACCATGGTTGACGCCAGTGTACAATCCGGTGAGTGGGGAAGCTATGCTGCGTGCATTTTCAGGGATCAAACCGCGCATTTTTTCTTTCCGGCAGGGGATGGATTCGGCCCGGTGAGGAGAGCGCGGTGAGGAAAAGTCGGAGCGGATGGGGTTCGAGTCTCGCTGCCGCGTTCGTGGCGCTGTATGGCTGTGCGCTGGTACTTGCGCAGTCGTCTGGCAGGGGTCCGATCCGCACGGACCATGCGGCCAGTCTGACGTTCATGCAACGCGACGGAAGCTGTGTCACCGGACTTATCTTGAAGATCGATCCCAAGGTGGTCACGGTGCGGTCTTCACAGCCGCCTTCCGTGACAATTCGGCGGCAGGATTTGCTCCAGGTCAGTCAGGGGGACGCGCTTGTCTACAGTGCGCGCAGCTCCTGGGCGGATGTGTTGGCAATTCAACTGGGTCCGCGCGAGTCGCTCCTGGTAAAGATCCGCAATGGAAGAGTCATAAGGGCCACGCCGCTGCGCGTCTCTGCGGACAGCATCGTTTACAAGCGCTTCCTGTGGATGAAGAAGCGCTATGCGAAAGACCAGATCGTGACGGTGGACTATCTGCGGGTGAAGCCGGACTCGGACGCCTTCGACTACTTTACCCAGGAAGCGCCGGCCATGCTCTTCTTTTATCCCGAGTTCTACGATCGTCTGTCTGGTCTTGAAGGCAGGATTCCGGTCCGTCTGTACGACTCTGTGCGGTCGGAGGATGACGCAGTTCTGAAGTGTTCTCCCCGCTAGTGCGCCTGAGCTGGTAGCCCCATTCGCTGGGTGGCGGACGGTCGTGGCTCACCAAGGTGACAGAAAAGGATACGATCCCCGCATGATCGAAAACTCCACCGGCACAAAGACTGGGCTCGAACGGCGCATCGGGCTGCGGTCGGCCGTGCTGTTCAACATGCTGGAGATGATTGGGGTCGGGCCCTTCATTACGCTTCCCCTGGTGATTGCGGCGGCTGGGTTTCGGCTGAGCGTTTGGGCGTGGGTGCTGGGCGCTGTCATTGCGGTAGCCGACGGGCTGGTGTGGGCGGAACTGGGAGCGGCGTTTCCGCGTGCCGGAGGGTCGTACGCATTTCTCCGCGAAATCTATGGGCCGAAAGGCGCGGGCAACTGGCTGAGCTTTCTTTACGTATGGCAGCTGAGCTTTTCCGCGCCGCTCTCGATTGCTTCGGGTTGCATAGGGCTTTCGAGCTTTCTGGCGTGGTTCTGGCCCGGCCTGGAGCAGGCGCCGATCGCCGCGCTGCCCGCACTGCATTTTTCAAACTTTGCGGCAGCGGGGGCTTGTCTGCTGGTGATGGCGCTGCTCTACCGCAATTTGAGCCAGATCACGCGCCTGGCCTGGGTCCTGTTCGTAGGTGTGATGGCGGCGATTGCGGGAGTGATCGTGTCCGGGTTCGCGCACGCTTCAACAATGGGCGGTTGGCACATGCCTGTTGCGCCGGCATTCGGCGGTTTCAGAACGGCTGTCAATGGCCTGGCGCAGGGCACACTGCTGGCTACCTACTGCTACTGGGGCTACTACAACATCACCTTCCTTGGCAGTGAGGTCAAGCGGCCGGAGAAGACGATTCCGCGGGCGATTTTGCTCTCTGTGGCGTTTGTCGCCGCGTTTTATTTGGCGATGAATATGGCTGTGCTTCCCTCGTTAGGGGGTGCTGCGGCGCATACCGCGGAAAGCGCCGTGGTCCGCGTGCAACTGGTGGCCGATATCGCGCAGTCGGCGTTCGGTGCGTGGGCGGGAGCGCTGATGGCGGCGCTGATTGTGTGGACAGCGTTTGCCAGCGTGTTTTCGCTGCTGCTCGGCTACTCGCGCGTGCCCTATGCGGCGGCGCGGGACGGCAACTACTTTCGCTTTCTCGCTGCGGTCCATCCGCGCCATGGGATACCCCATCGCTCCCTTGTCGCGCTCGGGTTGGTGGCGACAGCATTCTGTTTTCTGACCCTCACGCAGGTGATCACGCTGCTGGTGATTACGCGGATTGTGCTCCAGTTTTTCCTGCAGCACGCAGGCGTAGTGCTGCTCAGAGTGCAGAGGCCGGAGCTGGAACGGCCTTTCAATATGCCGCTGTATCCATTGCCGCCACTGGTTGCCATGGCGGGATTTGTGTTCATGGTGGTAAATCGGAGCCATGCGCTGAAAGGCCTGGCCGTGGCCGCGGGTATTGCCTTGAGCGGAACGGTCATTTATTTGCTCCGGGCAAAACAGTTGAAGGAGTGGCCGTTTGCGTTGGATGGGGCACAATAGCCATCTGCCCCCGCCGAGAGAACCGACACCTGCTGCCGTGAAAACAGACGATACGCAGGGCGCCCGAATGAATCTTGTAACGCATGGCCCGTTTTCGACTCTAAATAAGTGCGGTCAGTCGCTTGCCCGCGTGAGGTCAATCGATGCTTATTGGCAAATCGTCTGACATTCCTTCTTCTGCAATCACCCCCAGGGACCGGTATGTGAACCGACGCCGCTTTTTGCGCGGAGCGGTTGCAGGCGCGGCGGCGCTGGGAACCGCGCGCGTTGCCGAGATCTTTGAGCCGTCCATTGGCGCGCTCGCGGGGACGAAGTTGGAGACGGTGAAGAGTCCGCTCACGACGACAGGCGAGGAATTGACCAGCTTCAACGACCTGACGCACTACAACAACTTCTACGAGTTTGGCGTGAATAAGGGTGATCCGGCGCAGAATGCCGGCGCCTTGCCGACGCGTCCGTGGGCAGTCCACGTGGATGGAAAGGTCAAGAGCCCGAAAACCTTCGATATCGATGCGCTGTTGAAGTTGCGGCCACTCGAAGATCGCGTCTACAGGCATCGCTGCGTGGAAGCATGGAGCATGGTGATTCCCTGGGTGGGCTACTCGCTGTCGGAGTTCATCAAGCAGTGCGAACCGCTGTCAACGGCGAAGTATGTGCAGTTTCTGTCCTACTGGGACAAGCACGTGGAGAAGTGGGGGAACGACAGCAATATCTTTTGGCCGTATACCGAGGGGCTGCGCATGGATGAGGCGATGCACCCGCTGACGCTGCTGACCTTTGGGCTGTATGGCGAGGTGCTGCCGAACCAGAATGGCGCGCCGATACGCATTGTCGTGCCGTGGAAGTATGGCTTCAAGTCAGCCAAGTCGATTGTGGCGGTACGCTTCCTGGACAAGGAACCACCAACGACTTGGAATGAACTGGCGCCGAATGAGTATGGGTTTTACTCCAACGTCAATCCCAACGTGGACCATCCGCGCTGGAGCCAGAAGACAGAGCGCCGCATCGGACTGCCTTTCTATGCGCAGCGGCGGCCCACGCTCATGTTCAACGGCTACGGGGACCAAGTGGCGGGACTGTACACGGGGATGGACTTGCGGAGGAACTATTAGAGGTAGGGATCAGCGATCAGGGGTCAGCTTCCGACTGTTCGCTTCCATTACTTCATTTTGGGCGTTATGCGTGCGCCGCGGGCCAACGAAGCTTACCCATGGCGCTGACTCTGCGGACGCTTATAACTCCGCTAGCAACGCTTCCCTTTTTGGATTATGAAACGATCTACTCTTATTGTGCTCAAAACGCTGACGTGGGCGGCCTGCTTGTGGCCGGCGGCGTTGCTGACTTATCAGGGAGTGACCAACACGCTTGGTCCCGACCCAACGGCGAACATCGAGTTGACAACCGGCTATAACACGCTGCTTCTGCTCATCCTCTCGCTGGGCATCTCTCCGCTGCGCAGACTGATCCCTCAGCTGAGCTGGCTCATCAAGTTCCGTCGGCTGCTCGGACTGTTTGCGTTCTTCTATGGCACAGTGCACATGCTGACCTATGTGGCGCTCTATGCGGGGTTCGATCTGAATACCATGGTTACCGATATCGCCAAGCGGAAATTCATCACGATTGGCGTAGCCGCATGGCTGTTGCTGGTGCCGCTTGCCGCAACGTCGACCAACTGGGCCATCCGCAAGCTGGGCGGCAAGAACTGGAACCGGCTGCACAAGCTGGTGTATGTCGCGGCGGTGTGCGGCGTGATTCATTACTGGTGGCAGGTGAAGACAGGTGTGCTCAGCCCGCTTCGGTTGACCGTGGTGCTGGCTGTGCTGCTGTTGGCGAGGCCGGTGCTGGCATGGTGGCAGCGGCGGAAGGTTCGGGTGGTTGCGGCTTGATAGATGGGTCGCCTGTCCCTATTGCTTATCCGGACTGGCAGGCAGCGGAGGACCAGCGGGTGCAACGGCGGCGAGCGTGAGGTTGATGTCCTCGGTGTCACTGAGAACGGTCAAGGGAATTTCCTTGTCGGCGTAGGTGTGCGTAGTAATGGGGCCTTCGGTAGTAGTCTCGGTTTGGCCTTGGCCTGAGGCGGCGAGCTTCTTTTCTTCGTCGTGAGCGCCGCCGACCTGGAGAACGTACTTGCCTTCCGGGGCATACTGGAAGGAAAAGCTCCCATCTTCAAGGAGATCGGTCTCGCGGGCCTTTTCGCGATCGTCAGCGTAGAGCAGGCGCACGGAGCCATGGGCGATCGGATGGCCGTCCGCAAGTGCGCTAACGGTTCCGGATACGGTGTGCAGGCCGGAGAGTGGAATCTCAATGTCGGTGTCTCCGGCAGTTTCTCCAGCCGCCACTTTCACGGTTTTTGCATCTTTTCTGCGGAAGACGTTGCCCAGGCAAACGCGGGAAGCGGCTGCCTCTGAGTCTGTGGGCATCAGCGTGCAGACCATGTACTCGCCGCCAGGCAGGTTGGTGATGCTGTATCGCCCGTGTCCGTCGCTCTCGGCGTGGATGGACCAGGTATCCATCAGCGGCAGACCGACAGTAGTCAGATCGCCCTTCTCCGTTTTGCGGAAAACCTGAAAGCGCATGCCAATGGCAGGGCTGCCGTCGTCGAAGGATACTGTTCCGGAGATCTCCGCGGCGCGCTCAATTTGCACTGAAATTTCGGATATGCGGCGGGCGCCGACGATGACCTCCTTCAAATGGTCTTTCCACTGATCGATGGCGTCAAGTGTGCGCTCCCTGTCGTTGGACAGGGCATTGAGCCTGGCGGGGTCGAGAGCAAGCACGGGATCCAGATAGCCCTCCAGTGTGGCATAGGCATAGTAACGGCCGGGTTGAACCGCCTCCAGCCGGAATCGGCCATCCAAATCGGTGACTGTGATCTCTGTGGCAGGAAGCGGCGAGCCCTCCTCGTTCTTCTCGCCGGCTTTGGGAATTGCGGATAGAGTTACGGTGGCAAACCGCGCCGGCCTGCCGGTATCCGAGCACAGGACTACCCCGGTCACCACGCCCTTGGTCGGGTCGGGCTTTTTGTGTTGGTATTTGTTGCACCCGGCCAGAAACGCGCATGCAATGGACAGAATGGATAACCAGCGCAACGGTTTCAAGGCAGGTCCCCCTGTGCGATTCAGAGTTCTGGGAATTGTAGCGCCGATTGCGCGACGGGGTGGAAGCTTCTGCGATGCATCGGGGTAGGGCCGAGGCGGGCGAGGGCGGCGAGGTGCTGGGGAGAGCCGTAGCCCTTATGGCTGGCGAGACCGTAGCCGGGGAACTGGCGGTCGAGCTCAAGGAGCAGGCTATCGCGGTACACCTTGGCCAATACGCTGGCCGCTGCAATGGAAAGGCTGGTCGCATCTCCCTGAACGACCGCCTGCTGGGGGCAGGGCCAGTCAATGGTGTCGCGGCCGTCGATCAGAAGAAAATCAGGGGTGAGGGACAGTTGCTGTACAGCCATGCGCATGGCCAGCAGCGAAGCCCGGCGGATGTTGATGCGGTCAATGGTTTCCACGTCAACCGAAGCAATGGCCCAGGCAACCGCGCTCTGGCGGATTTCTCTGTCGAATTGGCCCCGCTTCTTTTCGGTGAGTTTTTTCGAGTCGGTCAGGCCATGCAGGCAGCAGCCCCTTGAAAGAATCACCGCCGCCGCTACCACGGGGCCGAAGAGCGGGCCGCGGCCGACCTCGTCCAGCCCGGCGATGCACAGGGCGCCGCGTTTGCGGGCCGCCTCTTCGAGCGCAAAACCGCAAACCGGAGCTCCCGCAGACAAGTTCCTGTCTGTGGGGTGTGAGACCGGTTTCTTGATCATGTTCTCAGTATAAGAAGCAAAAGACCCGGCAGAAACGAAAACCCCCCGGCCGGGTTGGGCCGAGGGCTTTTCACGGAGAGAACTCTTGCGGAGTCGTTTAAGCGCGGACTTTGCCAGTAGCGCGGTCCACTTCCTTGAGACGAGCGGCCTTGCCGCGCAGTCCGCGGATGTAAAACAGCTTGGCGCGGCGTACCTTGTAGCTGCGGATCTTCTCGATCTTGTCGATGACTTTGGAGTTGAAGGGGAAGATGCGCTCCACGCCCTGTCCAAAGCTCATCTTGCGCACGGTAAAGGTGCCTTGCGCGCCGCGGTTGATGGCGATGACGAGGCCTTCGAAAGCCTGGAGCCGTTCCTTATCGCCTTCCTTGATCTTGACCTGGACGCGAATCTGGTCGCCAGGGACGAACTCGGGGAGATCGGTGCGCTTCAGCTTATCGGCCAGGCGCTGCATCACGGGATGAATAGACATGGTGGTTTCCTGCTGTTGGACTCAGAACTTCCAGTTTATCAGAGAATCGGATTTCGCGCCTAATTTCAGACTCGAGCCGGCTCTGCGCTATAGTTCCCGGTATGGATGAGAAACGGGAATTGCTGCGGCATGCATTGGCAGCTTTAGCTTACCGGGCGGCGCGGGCGCTGGATGGGGCTCCGGACTCGTTTGCGGGATTTGCGGGTGCGGGGAGGATGCCGGTGCAGATTCTGGCCCACATGGGCGACCTGTTCGACTGGGCGCTGACCACTGCGGTCGGACAGGAGAGGTGGCATGCCTCGCAGCCGTCTGTGTGGAAGCAGGAGAAGCAGAGGTTTTTCCAGTCTCTCCAGGCTTTTGACTCGTTTCTTGCGTCGGATGGGGAGTTGAAAGCGCCAGTGGAGCGGCTGATGCAGGGACCGGTGGCCGATGCGCTGACGCACGTGGGGCAACTGGCCATGCTGCGGCGGTTGAGCGGGAGCCCCACGCGCGGGGAGAATTTCTATGCCGCGGCGGTTGCCTTGGGTCAGGTGGGTGCGGAGCAACCGGCGGCGGTGCAGCCGTTCAAATAGGGGCTACTTCTCTTCCCGCCGGATGGCGTCGAGCAGCTTGCGGTCCTCTTTGCTCAAGACAGCGTTTTCCAGCAGGTCAGGGCGATTGGCGAGCGTTTTGCGGAGCTGCTGCTCGCGGCGCCAGCGGCGGATTTGCTGGTGGTCGCCGTTGAGCAGGGTCTCGGGCACCTGCAGGCCCTGGAATTCGGCAGGACGGGTGTAGTGAGGGTAATCCAAAAGACCTCCGGCCCCGTGCTGTGATCGGGGAACACCCTCCGCGTCGGTGGTGATCTGTGCGTCGGGCACGCCGAAGCTTTCAAATTCGCCGGAGGCTTCATTGCCGAGGACGCCGGGAACGAGACGCATGGCGGCGTCAATGACTACTGCGGCGGCCAGCTCGCCTCCGCTCAGCACGTAGTCCCCGATGGAAAGCTCCATGTCGCAGTAAAGCTGGTTGATGCGCTCGTCTACGCCCTCATAGCGTCCGCAGAGGAGAATGATGCGCTCAAGTCCGGCCAGTTCGCGCGCCAGCGCCTGGTTGAAGCGGCGGCCCTGGGCGCTGAGCAGGACCACCTGCGGCGGGGCAGTCTGCGCCTGCGCGCGCTCGGCCTTCGGTTCGATCCCCAAGGAGCAGAGCGCTTCGGCGATGGGCTGCGGCTTGAGCACCATGCCTTCGCCGCCGCCAAAGGGCCGGTCGTCGACGGTTCGGTGCCGGTCATGCGTGAAGGCCCGGAGATCGTGAATGCCCACCTCGATCAGCCCTTCGGCGATGGCACGGCGCAGGATTCCGTTCTCCAGAAAGCCGGAAAAGAAGCCGGGAAAGATGGTGACGATCTCGAAGCGCATGCTGTTCTCGATGATAAAGGTCACCCGCGGTTGGACGCCTGACAACAGCGGCAACCGGGCTCAGTGCTTTTCCGGGCTGTTGAGACCCACAAGCCCTTCGGGGAGCGCCATCTCCACGCGCCGGCCTTCCAAATCGATGCGCCGCAGGTAGCTCTTTGCGAAGGGGATCAGGATCTCTTCGCTCGAAGCGGGCGCAACAACAACCAGCAGGGCCACCGGTCCGGCTGTGCGGTCCACAGCTTCGATCCGGCCCACGGCATCCGGGGCCGGACCGCTCACGTCGAAAACGGTGCAGCCAACCAGGTCTGCGATATAGACCTCCTCGGCATCGAGTTGCGCTCGTTCGGCCAGGGGGATGGCGACGATGAGGCCGGTGAGCGCTTCGGCGTCGGAGATGGAGCCGGATTCGGCGAAGTGCAGCACGATGCCGCCCTTGTGCAGCCAGTGATGCAGCAGTTCAACCTCGCGTGGAGCCGGAGCAGGTCTGGGGCGCGGCGCATCCAAGTCGGGGACGAGCCAGAGGCGGCGCCGCTCGGCGAATTTTTCCGGGAAATCGGTAAGGATGTCGGCGAAAACTTCGCCCTTGCGGCCCTGTGGCCTGCGAATGCGGGCCAGCCAAGCCCATTGCCGTTCAGGCTCAGGTGCTGTCATCGCGCTTCCTCCGGGATTTGCCCGGCGGCTGGGCATGGGCGGGGCAAGAGACTAATCGTCTTCTTCCAGGATGTCGAGCGTGTAGCGGCGATGCAGCTTCATGCTCACAGCGCCCAGGATGGTCCGCACGGAGCGGGCCGTGCGGCCCTGCTTGCCGATGACCTTGCCTACGTCCTGCGGCGCAACCCGCAGCTTGAGAATGGTGCTTTCGTCCCGGTCCACGGATTCCACTTCGACGGCTGCCGGCTCATCGACCAAGGCCTGGGCGATTTCGCGGACCAGATCGGCAACTGAGGTTGGTGTTACTGAATCATGTTGGGTCATGCTCGTGCCCCTGACCATATGGGTCCAGAATTAGCGACTTGAATTGGTGCGCTGAATCGTACCACCACACACGGGTCGCCGTCAGCAAATGTATGAGGGCCGGGAAAACCCGGCTCACACGCCCAGGGATTCGCTCCAAAATGCGCTTTTGGGGAGCGGAAGGAATCAGGCTTCGACGGGTTCGGCAGCCTTGGCCGGATTCTTGGCCACCAGCTTTTCCACGATCGTGGAAAACTGTGCGCCGTTGCTGCGCCAGTAGGCGATGCGGTCGTGCTTCAGGTCGACGGTGGCGGGGTTGGTGCGGGGGTTGTAAGTGCCGACCACCTCGATGGAACGGCCATTGCGGGCGCGGTCCTTCTCGATGACCACGACACGGTAGTAGGGCTGCTTGCGGGCGCCAACGCGCGCCAAACGAATCATCACCACGGCGATACGGTTCCTTTCAATATCCAGTGCTCTGTCAGTCTTTTAGGGCATTTTCCGGCCGGCGGCGGCAGTCATCGGGCACGCACAGCCATAGAATCGGCCAGGCATGTGCGCCCGGCCACACAAGACTCAACATCTAAGTATCGCCGAAAAAGGGGTTCCGAGGCAAATGTCGTGCGAAGGAACGCCCCGGCCAGGCGAAGAAACCGGCGTCTTCACACTTCGACTTCCTGCGCGGCGCCCTTGGCATACCAGCCTTCGCGCGTCAGCGGGAGCCGGCTGTCACCCCGGTCGGGACGGCTGAGCAGGACCTGGTAGACGCCGATGTCGCCGCGTCGGAAGGCTGCCGCGGAACCGGCCATGTAAAGGAGCCGGATCCGGTACGTGGCCTTCGAGACCTGCCCGAGGAGTGTTTCGGCGTTGCGGCGCAGACCCTCCACCCAGCGGCGCAGAGTCAGGTCGTAGTGTTCGCGCAGGTTCTCCACATCGCGCACTTCAAGGCCCTCGGACTCGGCGGCGTGAATGGTGTCAGAAAGCGTGACCAGGTGCCCGTCGGGAAATACGTACCTGTTAATGAACGACTTGTCACGCAGTGGAAATGCGAAGGAGCGGCAGATTCCGTGATTGAGGAAGACGCCGCCGGGACGCAGGAGACGAAAGGCGATGCCGAAGTACTGGGAGAGATTCTTGAGGCCCACATGCTCGAACATGCCCACACTGGCTATTTTGTCAAAAGGTCGCCGCGTGCCTTCGATGCGGCGGAAATCGCACATCTCCACGGAGCATTGCTGCTCCAGGCCAGCCTGCTTGATGCGGCTCTTCGCCGTCTCGGCCTGTTCCTTGCTGATGGTGATGCCCTGGGCCTGCGCGCCGTGCCTGCACGCGGCGTGCAGGATCAGGCTCCCCCATCCGCATCCAATGTCGAGAAGGCGGTCAAAGGGCTGCAAACGCAGCTTCTGGCAGACGAGTTCCAGTTTCCGCTCCTGGGCCTGGTCGAGCGGGTCGTCGGCCGTACGAAAATAGGCGCAGGAATAGGCAAAGGACGCACCCAGCCACGGCCGAAAGAATGCAACCGGCTGATCGTAGTGGTAGTGAATGGAGGCGCGGTCCCGCTCCATCGAATGCTGCGGGCCGTACCTGAGCCATTGGCCCCACCCGAACAGAGTTTGCGTTGCCTTCTCCACGGTTCGCTGGCGCAGCCCGCGGGGGCGCCGGAACAGATACTCAGCGATGGAGAAAACCGAGAAGATGTCGCCTTCTACGTCGAGATCGCCGTGGATAAATGCCTCTCCAAGCGCAAGCTCGTTCGGTTCCGCGATCAGCGACGCCAGCGCCCTGGGACTCGAAAGCACGATGGTGCAGGCAGGCTTCTCGTTTTGCGACGAGTACCAACTCGTTCCATCCCACAGCCGCACACCAAAGGCAGGTCCTTCGTACCCCAGGAACAGCGTGCTGAACGCGGTCGTTTTTTCTAATTGAGTTGAGGGGGCCATGGCTCTCAAGTCCTTTCCTGTCGGATCAAGATGACTTATGAGTTAGCCGGGGAGACTCTTCAGCAGATGCTGTCGCGGAAGAGTTCACATAATTTTATGAAAAAGCATAGCACGATCCATTGATTACGATGCCGGATAAAGAAAACGGAGCATGGGGCGTACGCGTCGCGCCCAGCTCGGTTCATCATGAGTTCCGCCGTGCACCTTCTCAAAGTGAAGTGTCGCTCCCGGCCGCCAGTGGTTGGCTTTGAGGCGCCGGTTGAGCATCTCCACATCGTGCAGAGTACGCCGGCCTTCTTTGTCGCCCACGTCGAGCCAAAGCCGTGGCCGATCCCAAATCTCCGGGGCGCGCTCGTTCAGGTAGCCGAGAATGCTCTTGTGGTTCCACCACACGCTGGGGGAGAGAATGGCCAGCTTGCCGAATAGCTGCGCATGCCGGAGCCCTAAATAGAGGCTTACCAAACCACCCAGCGACGACCCGCCCAGGCCAGTCGAGTCGCGGTCGGTGCGGATGCGGTATTGCGAGGCGATGAAAGGCAGAATCTCGCGGGTGAGGGTGAGCCCGTATTGGGCCGCCTCGCCGCCGCCCAGTTGCCAGTCGCGTTCGTGGGTGTATTCGACAATCCGGCGGTCGCCGGTGTTGTAAATACCCACGATGACAAGCGGTTCGACCTCGCCGGCGCGGATGGCCTCGTCGGCATGCTCGCGGACTTCCCAGGTGCGGCCGGGGATGAAGGATGTTCGAGGGTCAAAGAGGTTCTGGCCGTCCTGCAGGTAAAGGACGGGATACGTGCGTTCAGGGTGCTTGTCGTAGCCGGGCGGGACGTAAACGATCAGGTCGCGCTTTTCGGGCAGATAAATGCTCGAAAATGCGCGATGGAGGCGGAGACGGGGGTGGGGTGTGGCATCGCCGGAGGAAAGCAGGCCCTTTGGCGGCTGCGCCCAGGGGGTCTCGTCCGGTTGATTTTGTTCCAGATGCAAGCTTTGCAGGTCCTCTAGGTTGTATCGGCGCGTCTTTCGGTCGCAAGCGCCAAGCGGCGGAAAAAACAGCGACCCAGGCTGTTACAGTATCAAGAAAATGTGGGTTCTCCAAAGGGCAGAGGCGAGGCAGGGTCGCGAGGGAACGGGGGAAGAAGATGAACCGTGAGTATCACAAGTGGTATTCGGGCCGGTTGGGCCGCGATATGGAACTGCTGGTCTTTGGCCATTCCGGGCTGCCGGTGGTGGTGTTCCCAACCTCGGGCGGCAGGTTTTACGAGTTCGAAGATCGAGGGATGATCGGGACGCTTGCCGGGAAAATCGACGCCGGGCAGATCCAGGTGTACTGCGTCGACTCGGTGGACATGGAGAGCTGGTACAACAAGGCCGTGCCGCCGCGCTGGCGCATTGCGCGGCATGTGCAGTTCGACGACTACCTGATCCACGAAGTGGTCCCGCTGGTGCGGCTGAAAAACTGGGATGCGCACCTGGTCTCGCTGGGGTGCAGCTTCGGCGGATTCCACGCGGTGAACATAGCGTTGCGGCATCCTGACGTCTTTACGGGCTTTCTGTCGATGAGCGGGGCGTTTGACCTGAAGAACTTTCTCCACGGGTACTATGACCAGGACTGCTACTTCAACCAGCCTTTGGACTATCTGCCCAACCTGGGCGATAACTGGTTTCTGGAGCGCTACCGGCGCAGCAGCTACGTGCTGGCCACGGGCTGGGACGACCAATGCCTGGGCCAGAACCAGCGGCTGGATGGAATCATGAACGCGAGAGGGATTCCGCATAAGCTGTTTGTGTGGGACTCATATAACTCCCACGACTGGCCGACCTGGCAACGGATGGTCGATCACTATCTGTGAGGCAGGGAGCTGGGAATAGGGACTAGAGACTAGCTAGCACCTGGAAGCTGAAGGAGATTTTCGCGATGAGTGAACTGAATCCTTACGACAAGTTTCTGGACGGGCGGCCGCTGGACACGATCCTCGCAGCGACACCGGGCGAGATTGGCCATGTGATGCTGGCCATCGGCGCCGAAAAGGAAAACATGCCGCCGGCGCCCGGAAAATGGAGCCCGGCGGAGATTGTGGCGCACCTGGCGGACTGCGAACTTGTCTTCGGATTTCGCCTCCGGCAGACGCTTGCCGAGGATGCGCCCGTGATTCAGCCCTTCGATCAGGACAAGTGGGCGGTGACGTATGCGGGTGTGCCGGCGAAGCAGGCGCTGGCAGTGTTCGCGGCGCTGCGGGGGTGGAATCTACGGCTGATCGGGCAGGCGCTGCCGCAGGCGGCCCAGCGGCTGGTGACCCATCCGGAGCGGGGGACGATGACGTTCCAGACAATTGTCGAGACCATGGCGGGCCACGATTTGAATCATCTTGGCCAGTTGAAAAGGCTGGCGGAATGAGCGGGAATTATTGTTCGAAGCTTTGATCATATGGGCTTATGCTCCATTCCCGGCGCCCGCGCCTGGCGTGGTTGTGGCGCCCGGCATGCAGCCCCAAGCGAGTGGTCCTGGGCGTCCTGCAAATCCTCCAATCGTGTGTCATCGAGAGCCGCTGCTCTCAAGTTTCCGCCTCCAGTCCCGTGTGAAATTCTGTTGTTCGGCACTCCGTGTTGAGTGTCTGCGTTAAAGGCGACGTATGCAGATCCGAGATGCAATGGTCCTCGTTTGTGGAGCCGGCGGATTCATCGGCGGGCATCTGGTGAATGCTCTCTTCGCTGCGGGCGCGGCGGCCGTTCGCGCCGCCGATATCAAACCCTTCGACGAATGGCAGCAGAAGAACCCCGCAGCCGACAACCTGGTGCTGGATCTGCGTTCGACAGAGTCCTGCCGGAGAGCGGTGCACGGCACGGAAGGAGCCTTTCAGCTCGCGGCGGATATGGGTGGCATGGGCTTCATTCAGAACAACAAGGCTCTGTGCATGCTGAATGTGCTCTCGGATACCCACATGCTGCTGGCGGCGCGCGAGGCCGGGGTCAGGCGTTTCTTCTATTCATCGTCAGCTTGCGTTTACAACATCGAAAAGCAAGAAAACCCGGATGTCGCCGCGCTCCGGGAAGAAGACGCGTATCCTGCCCTTCCCGAAGACGGCTATGGATGGGAGAAACTCTTCGGTGAGCGGATGTGCCGGCATTTTCATGAGGACTTCGGACTGGAGAGCCGCGTCGCGCGATTCCATAATGTTTACGGTCCGTACGGCACCTGGGCGGGCGGGCGCGAAAAGGCGCCGGCCGCGATCAGCCGAAAAGTGCTGGATGCGAAGCTATTCGGCCGCCACGAGATCGAAATCTGGGGCGACGGCACGCAGACCAGAAGCTTCATGTACATCGACGATTGCATCAAGGGCATCCTGGACATCTTTGAAAGCGATATCGTCGAGCCCATCAATCTCGGCTCAAGCGAGCTGGTAACCATCAACCAGCTCGTAGATATTGCCGAAGAAATAGCCGGCGTGCAGTTGAAGCGAATTTACAATCCGAATGCACCCCGAGGCGTGAACGGTCGCAACAGCGATAACACGCTCATACGCAAACGGCTCGGTTGGGAACCCTCGACTCCCCTGCGCGCTGGAATGGCGAAGACGATGGCGTGGATTGAAAAGGAAATGCGCGCAGGCTCTGTGTCCCGGTGATCGAAGCCAAGCGGAATCGCTTGACGCTTATATCGTTGATCAAGTCCAAAGCCTCACGATCGGCTGTCTCCTTCAATCGCCAGGGCTGCAGGATCGGGCTCTTACGCACAAGAAACCGGGAATCAATTGCCTTATGCCATGGGACGCTGCGGCGCAATGGTGTTTGCCCCTTTTGTCCAGCCGCAACGCCAGTCTCAAAACGGGATATCGTCGTCGGAGATTTCCGTGCTGGCAAAATCGTCGCCGCCGCCAGCGGGCTGGCGCTGGTCAAAGCTGGCCGCCGAACTGGGGGAACTGCCGGAACTGGCTGCCCGGCTATATCCGCCCTGGCCGCCGCCCGCTCCATCTTCACGGCCGGAAAGAAGCACGAGTTCATTGACGATGATCTCAGTGCGATAGCGCTTCTGGCCTGATTCCTTGTCGTCCCAGCTGCGCGTCTGGATCTTGCCTTCGATGTAAAGCTTGGAGCCTTTCTTCACATAGTCGCGGACGATCTCCGCGGTGCGGGTAAAGGCGACCAGATTATGCCATTCGGTGCGGTCCTGCCAGTTGCCCTGCGCGTCTTTCTGGCGGTCGCTGGTGGCCAGCGTCAGGTTGGCCACCATGGTGCCGCCTGCGGTAGAACGAATTTCGGGATCCTTGCCGACGTTGCCCAAGAGAGTAACTTTGTTCACACTTCTAGCCATGCTTCTGCGCTCCTGCTGTAAGCAGAAAGAATAGCAGACGGTCAGCGATTGTGCCCCAGGCGCCGGTTGCGGAACCACTTGGCCACACCGAGGGTGAGCAGCAGGCCTCCAAACGGAATGCACATCAGGGTGACGATGAGTGCGAACCAGCCAGAGTTGGTATGAGCGCCGATAGCTGAGAATCCCCCCAGCGCCGTAATCAGCAGAATTCCCGCCAGGACGCCTGATCCAAGGATCGATCCGCCCCATTGCAGAAGCTGGCGCGTGCCGTCGTCGGGTTGGGTGGAATTCTGATCTCGGGCGCTTGCAGGCATCGGACTTCCTAACCTTGCGCCAGGCGCAGCATTACGTAGGTGATGACCCCGGTGACTGATACGTAGAGCCAGATTGGAAAGGTCCAGCGGGCTATCTTGCGGTGCTGCGGAATGCGGCCGGTAAGCGAGAAGAAGAAGCTCACCAGCACCATGGGCAGCGCCGCCACAGCCAGAATGACATGGCTGGCCAGAAGCGGCAGGTAGACCGAGCGCAGGGCTGCGTGGATGGGGTAGCGGACGTCGCCATGCAGGGCGTGGTGCGCAATGTAGCTGATCAGAAACAGCGAGGAGAAGACGAAGGCCGTCAACATGGCCGTACGGTGGGCCTGGATGCGGTGGGCGCGAATGAATGTATAGCCGATGAGCAGTGCCGTGGCGCTGAGGCCGTTGAGGATTGCATTGAGGGCAGGAAGAAAGGCGTACTGCGTGCTCGTTGCCGCGGCAGGATGTACATAAATAAGCCAGAAGAGAAAAACCGTTGCCACGGCGCTGATGCCCAGGATGGCGGCGACGGCGGGACGTGTGTTGGACGAGGGAGCGACGGCGGTCGTCATGGTGTTCGGATTCCTTAGCGTCTATGGGTGGCGCAGAGCATGAGCGTGGTGAACAGAAGGGGCAGGTAGAGGACGCTGACCTTGAGCAGGTCGCGCGCCAGCATGCGGCTCTCGGCGTAATCCCTGGAGCGCAGAATGCCGACAAAACGGATTGTGTAGGCCAGGTAAAGCAGCCCCAGCAGCGCGGCCAGAACCGCGTAGACGGAATTGGCCATGCCCAGGAACCACGGAGCAAGGCTCACGGGAATCATGACCACAGCGAAGAAAAGCGCCTCGGCCACGGTGGACCATCCATCCGGCTGGACGACAGGCAGCATGCGGATGCCGGCGCGTGCGTAGTCGTCTCGATAGAGCCAGGAGATGGCCATGAAATGGGGGAACTGCCAGACAAACAAGATGGCGAACAGGGCCACAGCCGCCCATTCGATGTGAGGTCGTGCAGCGGTCCAGCCCAGCAGCGGCCCCATGGCGCCGGGAAATGCGCCAATGAAAGTTGCCAGTGTCGTGAAGCGCTTGAGCGGGGTGTAAATGGCCACGTAACAGAAGGCCGTGAGCAGTGTCAGCGCCAGGGTCAGCAGGTTGGTGCGCAACAGCAGCCATACGGCTCCGAGGGTAATCGCGCTCAATCCGGCCAGGATTCCTTCCGCCAGCGTGAAGCGGCCACAGGCCAGCGGACGCTGCGCGGTGCGGTTCATGCGCGCGTCGGTCTTGCGTTCCATTGCCTCGTTCAGAGCGCCCGCACCGGCGGAGACCAGACCGATGCCGAACAGCGCATCGAGCAACCCTGGCTGCACGCTGGAGATGCCGGACCGCATGGAACCAAGATAAAAGCCGCCCCAGCCGGTAACCAGCACCATGCCCACGACTTTGACCTTGAACAATTCGCGCAGGTCGTGGATGAGCGTAGCCGTCGCGCCTGGGCTCGGCGCGTGCAGATGACCCGGCCCGTGGGGCAGGCTGTCTGCGGGAGGCGAAGCGAGTTCGGCAGGAACTGCGGCCTGGGAGGCGGGTGTCATCTGTGGGTTGAAAGACCTCAAAAAACAAGCGATCCGGAAGACGATTGCTGGCGAGCGCCTGTATTGATGATAGCAAGCCGGGAGGTCGCAAGCTCTTGTACCGCTATGAGGTGAGATGCGCTGCCCGAAGAATAGCGTCGGTAACCTCGCCTGGCGTTAGCGCATCCACGGCGATGGAGATGTGGGCGGTGCGATAGAGCGGAATGCGTCGGGCGTAGCGGTTGGCGAGGTTGGCCTGGTCGGCGAGAATGGGTCGGGTATGCTCGGTTCCGGCACAGCGTGCCAGGGTTGTGGCCAGCTCGACTTCCAGATGGACGAGTAGCGTACGAGGAGCAGCGAGTAGCAGATCGCGGGTTTCGGCCCGCTCGATGGCGCCGCCGCCGAGGGCCAGAACCAGCGCGTCCGCGGTCGCGAGGCGGGCAATAGTCGCGTGTTCGCGGTCCCGGAATGCGGCTTCGCCGTGGCGGGCGAAGAGTTCGGCAATCGTAGCGCCGGCTTCCTGCTCGATCACGTCATCCACGTCCAGGAACTTCCAGCCCAGGCGGCTTGCGACAAGCGGCCCAACGGTGGATTTCCCCGAGCCCATGAAGCCGGTGAGTACGACGCGGCGCGGCGTCGTCGCAGAGCTTGGAGTGGAGCCGGGTTGGGCCGGAGAGTTGGAAGTCATGCGTGCTCTTGCATCTGCAGTCTGTTCCTTCAGTATAGAGAGGCCGCATTCGGCCGCCAGATCAGGCCAGCACCATGATCATGGCTCCGGCGGTGATGAGTAATCCGCCCGCAACGGCCGCAGCGTTGACCTTCTCGCCCAGCAGCAGCCACGCAAACACCATGACCAGCGGAACGCTCAGCTTGTCCAGCGGGGCCACGCGCGAGGCCGGCCCCAATTGCAAGGCGCGGAAATAGCATAGCCAGGACAGCCCGGTGGCCAGGCCGGAGAGGGTGAGAAAGAGGACGGCGCGGCGGTCGAGCGAGCGGATTTCGCCGTGCTTGCCGAGCGCCAAGGCAATGCCCCACGCAAAAACGAGCACCACACTCGTGCGCAAGGCCATGGCCAGGTTTGAATCCACATGCGCCACGCCCACTTTGGCCAATAAGGCGGTAGCGGCGGCAAAGACGGCAGAAAGCAGTGCCCAAACAATCCAGCTCATAAGGACAATGGTACGCGGCGCGCCGTTGGAGCGATGTTTTGCCGTCATTTAAACTGCAATGGATGCAGACAGGTCGAGCCAGCAAAACCGCTCTTCGCGTAGCCATTCGCCGCGCCGCGCACCAGGTCATGGATCAGCCGCCCGTGTTGGACGACCCGATCGCCGTGCGGCTGGTGGGCTCAGCGTTCGCCAGGGATATGGAGCGCGCGCAGCATAAGGTGGCGCGCGACTTTCGCGCCTTCATGGCGGTGCGCAGCCGGTTTGTTGAGGACCAGTTGGCCGCAGCCGTGGCGCAGGGCGTACGGCAATATGTAATTCTCGGCGCAGGACTCGACACGTTCGCCTGGCGCAATCCATTTCCGGAACTGCAGGTATTTGAAGTGGATTTTCCTGCCACGCAGGAGTGGAAGCGCGGCATGCTGGACGAAGCTGGCCTTGACCTGCCGGCTGGGCTTACGTTCGTCCCGCTGGATTTTGAGCACAAGACACTCGCAGCCGGGCTTGTCGAAGGGGGATTCGATGCCGGCAGGCCCGCGTTCTTTAGCTGGCTGGGAGTGGTTCCTTACCTGACGCGAGAGGCTTTTCGCGCCACGCTTGGCGACATTGCGCGCATGCCTGCCGGAAGCGGGTTGGGCTTCGACTATGGCCTGTCCCCTGAAGTTCTTGGGCCACTGCGCCGTTTGGCGCTTCATGCGCTTTCGGAGCGCGTGGCAGCGGCGGGCGAGCCTTTCAAGCTGCTCTTTACGCCGGCTGAAGTAGAGCGGGAACTGCGCCAGGCCGGGTTTGCGCGCATGGAACAGGCGGATTCAAAGCAACTGAACGCACTCTATTTTGGCGGACGCGCCGACGGGCTCAAGCTTTCGGAGCCGGGGCTGGGCATGCTGGCGCTTGCCTGGGTGTGAACGTCGAGAATCAGGTGCAGGCTGATCAGCGCTCAGCTTTCTTCGCATGCCAGACGAGCTATGGTGGAACGTATGCAAAGCGACAAATCGAACAATCCGGCATTGAAGGTCTCGATCGAGGAATTGCTCGGAAGAGAAGAGGCGCAAATAGACCAGGAACTCATTCGGGAATGCCTTCAGGGAAAAGTGGTCATGGTGACCGGAGCCGCGGGCTCGATTGGATCGGAGCTCTGCCGCCAGATTGCTGCCTTCAATCCCCTCGCGCTGGTGGGTTTTGACCAGGCGGAGACGCCGCTTTTTCACTTGGAGAGGGAACTGAACAAGAGATTCCCCAAGCTGGTCTTTCATCCAGAGATCGGGAACATCACGCTGCTCGACGATGTGAATCACGCAATGCAGCAGTGTCGCCCGTCGATTGTTTATCACGCCGCCGCATACAAGCACGTACCCATGATGGAACGGCAGATGTTTGCCGCTGTCGACAACAACATCTTCGGCACGTGGCAGGTCGCCCTGGCCGCGGCCAGGCATCAGGTGGAGTATTTTGTGCTGATTTCCACCGACAAGGCAGTGCGGCCGACAAGCGTGATGGGTGCCACCAAGCGCGTGGCTGAGCTGGCGATTCGCTCGTTGCAGAAGGAACGCGGCACAAGGTTTGTTGCAGTGCGTTTTGGCAATGTGCTCGGAAGCAACGGAAGCGTGGTCCCGATCTTCAAGGAGCAGATCGCGGCCGGCGGCCCGGTGACCGTCACTCATCCGGAGATGCGACGCTACTTCATGACAGCTTCAGAAGCGGGCCAGCTTGTATTGCAGGCCTTTGTCCTGGGCAAGGGCGGGGAGATATTCGTCCTCGATATGGGAGAGCCCGTCAACATATTGGAACTGGCCAGGAATCTCATTCGCCTCTCCGGCCTGCAACCTGAGCGGGACATCCGGATCGAATTTACCGGGGTGCGTGCGGGAGAAAAGCTGTTTGAGGAATTGAATCTGGAGGCCGAGCAGCTTGCTCCGACTCCGCACCCGAAGATTCGCAGTCTCATTTCTTCCGAGTGTGTGGATGAGACAAGAATGACCGCGTATTTGGCGAATTTTCGTGAGGCTGTTCGCCTGCGCGATGCTCGTCGGGTCATCCTGCTGCTCAGGGAACTGGTTCCGGATTACAATCCCGCTCCTCAACCGTCGCAGAGTTCCAGGTCGAATGAGGAGTCTTTTTCTGCGAACCACGAATCGCCGACGGATGAACCGATCGCATGCGCGGAGGCTGCCAAACTCTGAAGCCGGCTCTCCGCCGTGCTTCCAACGAGCGCTGCCAGGGTTCTTATAAGATGGAACGCAATGAGGCCGGGAGCCTGCGCCAAGCCGAGGCGCCACGTGAACCGGCAGCATTTCACGGCGTCAGAAAAGATTAACTTTGTGCATAACTCATTGCCTTAAGGCTGGCCGAGCGGCTCCGGGGACGGTATTCTGGAAGCGCATGGCGAGAACAACCTCAGGCCGAGGGGCAGCTCCTCGGAGGACAATCCGTTGACCGCTGGGCGCTGGGGCGCGGGTTTTGCGGCTACGGGCCGCTTTGTGGCGGAGATGGATGCCGCGGCGACAGGCAAGGGCTCATTGCGGCCCGGCTATGTGCTCGCGGGTGACGAGGCTTTCCTGCTTGACCGCTGCCGTGCCGCCGTTCTCCAAGCCTTTGTCCAGCCGGATCTGAGGGATTTCTGCCTCTCCGATCTGGACCTGAACGGCACTTCGATCTTCGAGGTGCTGGACAGGGCGCAAACTCCCTCCCTGATGGCGCCGTTCCAGGTGATTTTTGTGCGCAATGTGCGCCAGCTTTACACCCGCGGCGCCAAGAAGGACGAGTTTGCTGCGCTGGATCGCTACTTCCGCTCGCCAAACCCCCAGGCGTTGCTGATCTTTATTGCCGACTTTCTGCGCATCCCCTCCGACATCCGGCGCATGGAGATGGACGACAAGAATCGTTTCGACCGACTCCGGGAGACGCTGGGCGAGCACTGCGGAATTGTTGAGCTGGCGCGCGTCAACGAGGAAGACGCTATGCGCTGGATTGTAGCTACTGCGCAGGAGGCAAGCGTCCGCATGGAAGGCGACGCAGCCCGCGAGTTGGTTGACGCTTTGGGCGCGGACATGATGATGATCTCCTCCGAGCTTGAAAAGCTGCTGCTCTATACGCAGGGGCGCGGCCGCATCACCCTGGGCGACGTGGAAACCATGGTCCTGGGCGCCAAGCAGCGCTCCCTCTATGAACTGACTGACGCCATCAGCGCACGCGACCGCGTGCGCGCACTGGCGCTGCTGCATGGACTGCTGAACAGTTCCGACGCGGGCGAGGACGCGGCCATCGGCCATCTCTACATGCTGGCCAGGACCTTCCGCCAGATGCTGGTGATTTTGGAAAAGAATGTGCGCGACTCCCGCGCCATCTGGCAAGCCCTGTGGCAGGGATTCCGCATGCCGCCTTTTGCCGCCGACGATCTGATCCGCCAGGCCCGCCGCTACAAGAGCCGGCGCGAACTGACGCGCGCGCTCCGGCTGGTTGCACGCGCCGATCTGGAATTGCGCTCGTCTCCCCCGGACAAGCGGCTGGTGCTGGAGCGCCTGGTCTACGAGCTGGCCTCCGAGCCCAAAGCAACTGCGCCGCTGTTTGCCTCCGCGCAGTTGTCCTTCGAGGCGTAGGCTAAGCTACTTGCCGTTGTCATCCAGAATGCTGTGCGCCAGGAAGGAGACGTTGGGGTTTGCCTGTCCGTTCAGGTCAAACACCACGATCTCGTTCGCGCCTTTTCTCAACCACGGCGCCGGCAAGTAAAGAGTTCCTTGCGGGCCAATATTCCAGAAGCGGCCCAGCGCCTGCCCGTTGATGAAGATTTCGCCCTTGCCCAGCGAGCGGGTGTCGATAAATGTGTCAGCCGGCTCATCCACTTGAAATGTCACCTGGTAAAAGCAGGCGCCCGCGCAGGAAGCCGGCTTGTAGGGTAGCGAACTGACATTCTGCATGGGGAGCGGATAAATCTGCCAGCCCGTGAGCGGGGCATTGGCAAGTGTTACCTCCTGGGTAATTCCAGCGCGCTCGTGCGGGAACTGGTGTCCAAAGTTCACCCGCCCGGTGTTCTCTACCAGAATGTCGAGGCGTGTGTTGGCGTGTGCGACTTGAATCGGCAGCGTGGACTGATTCAGCCGCCGGTCGAGGGTTCCAACCAGGGTCCCATCCAGGTAGATCTGCGCGTAGCTGTGCAGTTCATCGATGCGCAGCTCCCCACTCTGTGCGTTCGGAATGGAAGTGCGGTACAGGATGTAGCCATAACTCTGGCCTACATCCTCCATGGAAAGGATCTTCCCGGATTCGGTTGGCTTGGGGAGGTTCAGCCAAATGGAGGCCGACCGCGTGAATTGAATGGAATCCAGCGCGCGGACGGCAAGCGGCGCTGGTGGCGCAGGCGGCGTGACGCTGGTAAACTTGCTGATCACGTCGCGGAACAGAAAATACTTCGGCCTCAGCTCTCCGCTTTCGCTCACCGGCACATCGTAGTCGTAGCTGGTGACATCCGGGCCATATCTACCTGCATCGATGTTCGCGCCGTTCATCCAGCCAAAACTCGTTCCGCCGTGGAACATATAAATGTTCACTGAGTAGCCCTGCTTTAGCATCCATTGCAATTCCTTGGCTTCGGCAGCAGGGTCCGTTGTGTGATGCTTTCCTCCCCAGTGGTCGAACCATCCATCCCAATACTCCCCGCACATGCGCGGGCCATTGGGGCGGAGCTTTGCCAACTTCGCAAACTCCGTCTTTGCATCGCCGCTTCCGAAGTTGATTACTGCCGGCAATTCGGGCAGCGAACCGTTAGGCAGCTCGTCGGCGCCGTCTGCAGTGTAGAGCATGGCTCGATCGAAGCCCGAGTCGAGTAGCAGTTGATGGATCTGTTCCATGTAGTTGTGGTCCGATCCGAAGGAACCATATTCGTTCTCGACTTGGACGGCGATGATCGGTCCGCCATTTCCGCTTTGCAAGGACGTAAGCTCCTGGCCCAGCCGATGCAGCCAGCGGCTGGCGGCGGCCATGAATGCCGGATTGGAGGTGCGCACCTCCATAGTCGGGTCGCGCAGCAGCCAGGCCGGGTAACCGCCGAAATCCCACTCCGCGCATGCATACGGGCCGGGCCGCAAAATTACAAACAGCCCCTCCTGCTGTGCCTCGCGGACGAACTCGGCGATGTCGTTCTGCCCGGAGAAATCAAATTGGCCCGGCTCCCGCTCATACACGTTCCAGAAGACGTAGGTCTCAACGGTGTTGAGGCCCATGGCGCGCGCCTTGCGCAGCCGGTCGCGCCAGTATGCACGAGGCACCCGCGCGGAATGGATAGCTCCGGAGATGATCTGAAACGGCTTTCCATCAAGTTCGAAATGATCCCCATTGGCGCGCAGGATATGCTGGCCTGTTGGGGAAGGCGACTGCGCGCGCAGCAATCCAATGACGGAACAAAACCCCAGAGCCAGCAGTGCTACGAAATGAACCAGAGACCGTTTGCGCATCCTTGACCTGCTTTCCATTTACGTTGTGTAAGCCGACATTCAATTCCGCAATTCTATTGCGGAAGAGCTTCCAGTGTGAGCACCTGAAAAGGCGCCAGATGGAAGGTGTGCGTTTTACCCGCTTCGAGTGCAATTGCTTGTTGCGATGCGTCCGCGGACCACGGGCTGTGCGTCGCGAATTTGCCGGATGCACCAGCGGGGAGTTCGAATGCCTGATCGATATCGAGGGTGAAGTCCTGCGACTGGTTACTTGGATTGCGCAGGGTGAGAATGGCCTTTTGTGGCGACCATGCCGCCCAGCCATAGACCTGCAGCCACCGTGGATCGCCGCCAATCCAGTGCGTATCGACCAACGTGGCGGCATTGCGGCGGGACCACTTGGCAGCCTCGGCCAGCACATCCCAGTCGGCCTCGGTCAGCAGTGATGGGGTGATGTACATCTCCTGCAATTGCGTCCCGCTGCCGAAATAGGAGTGCACCTCATTGGCAAAGTCGCCGCCAGGGTCGGTGGAGAGATGCGGCGCCTTCTGTGCAAACACGATTCCATGCAGCATAAGAGAGTTGAGAGGGTACAGCCTGCCGGCCTTGACGATTTCGTCATAGGCGTCGCCGTCGCGATAAGTGATCCAGCGCTCGCGGTCCGTGCCCACGCCGGCAAACTCCGTATCGTCGCCCCCGCGCCAGATCGAGTCTGCATAGAACAGCCAGAATGGCGAGGGCCAGGTTCCGGTAGTGAGATTGATGTAGAGATCCGGCTTCAATCGGCGCAGGTCGCCGATCAAGTGAATGGCGGCATCGAAGTCCGAACTGAATGCGCTTCCTTTCACCACCTGGTCGGCATTGCCAGTGCCGTCAAGCTTGAATTGGTTCACGCCATACTTTGCAACCATGCCAGTCACGGCGTCGTGAAACAGCGCATAATAACGCGGGCCGGAAAGCGCGAGGCCGCCATCGACAATCTCGTATCCGTCTCTTTTTGCGGTGGTCAAGCGTGCCTGTTTGGCGGGGCCATAGCCTCCCCAGGGCGAGAGCCAGATGCCAGGAGCGGTGCCGTACTCCGCGGCAGCTTGTTTGAGGGGCTCAAAACCATCCTTGAAGTCGGGACGAACCTTCCACAGATCGTTCGTGTCGTCCCAGCCATCATCGAACAGAAACGAGTCGAGGATAACGCCGCGTTTCTTGTTCAGCTGCTCGCCGAATGCATGAATTCGATTCAATGCTTCCTGCTGCGTGTAGGGATTGAAGAAGCCGATATCGAACCAGCTGTTGTAGTGGAGGAAGGTGCGGTAAGGATGAGCGCGCTCGCGTTCGAGATAGGCGAGAAACGCGCGGCGCATCTGGCCCGGTGGCGCCACGCCTACCACCGATGAAAACTGCGCCGATTGGCCGGCGCCGATGGGCACGGCGCTCTGCAACTCGCTCACGCCGCGATCGCCCACCACGCTGCTTTCTGCAAGCGGCGACTCGAAGCCTAGGAAAAAATTCCCCGCGGTCAGCGGAGATCCTTTGACGGTTCCGGCAACGGCCATGCCGGGAGCGCGTACGTCAATCATCTCCACGCCGCTCAACGGGAGCGGCTTCGCGCCGGCGGTGATGGTGAGAATCTGGCGAATGTAACTTGAGCCTTGGCGCAGAGTGAGCGCCCAGTCGGCCTGAAACCTGCCTGAGGGATCGGCGAGAGAATAACGAACGGTCATGCCTGGAAGCTGGTCGGCAGCGCGGGAGGCAGTCGGGTTTGGCACTAGCCGCTCGACCGTTGCCGGGCCGTGCATCTGCAGGTCAGCCGCCCGCAGGACGCCAATATCTTTCAGCTGGATGAAGAAGGGGCCATCCAGTTGAAGGGTTGCATCCAAGAGCTCCGCGTGCGGAGCCTTGTCATGTATCGCCAGCGAACTCAAGCGCCCGTCGCGGATTTGCCAGCTCACCTCGATGATGCTGTTTTGAAGAATTCCGCCCGTCTGCCCATTCAAAGAGACAACCGGGTCGCCGGCCAGGCTGTTGACGGCGCTCTGTGAACTGACGCCGCATGGATGAACCAGAGCCAGGGCTGCAAGAAGCGGCAGAAGTTCGCTCCTCCGCAAAGCCGCAAGCAATGGATGCAACCGGATATGCACTTACCCCTCCGTAATCCAGGGATCAGTGTATCCGAGTTACTCGACGGCGTGGTGTGGGCTGATTCAGACGCTACCGCGCGTCGAAAATCACCAAACTTGGGTCTAGACGGTTCATTGCTGGCCATGCGCATTCAGCCAGGGCCCATACTCATGGTCCACCTTCTGAATATGATTGATGAGCCAGTCGCGCAGGAAGTTCAGCAGATGAAGATTCAGCGTAATCTCGCCGCGCTCGTGGCGCGCGGTGTAGTCCTCCACCTGCTTTATTAGATCGCGATGCAGGGCGCGGTGATTTGCCAGCCCCGGGTATTTCGCCGCCGCCAGCATGGCTTCTTCCGCCGAAAAGTGGGTGCGCGTGTAATCCACCAACTTGTGGAGAATCGGCCCGGTCATTCGCTGTGCCTCGCCCCGCATCATCGCGCCGTGAAGGTCGTTGAGAATGTCGAACAGGACCGTGTGCTGACGATCGAGAGACTTTACCCCCACTGAGTATCCGCTGTCCCACACAAGTAATGCCATCATCCCTCTCCTGCCAGGGTGTGCCTGCAACGGATTCATCGGAGGAAAATGGCGAGAAGTTCAGTGGAAATCGCAGGCGGCGCTTTGGAATGCTGCCCTAGTGGATGCCCCGTTCATTGAGCCACGGTCCATATTGTTGGTCCAGGCCTTCAATATGATCGGTGAACCAGGTACGCAAAAAGCCGATCATCGCACTCATTTCGACTCCCTCGCCATACTGAAGGCGCCGCGCCATATGAAGAATCTGTGCCAGCAGGCTCTGGTGCTCGACGCGGTGCTCGACCAGCCCAGCAAACTCCGCCTGCGCCATCAGTTGCTCCTCGCTGGCAAAGTGCATGCGCGCGAATTCGATGAAACGGTCCAGCAATTCGCTCAACTCTTCGCGTCCGCTCCCGCGGACCGCAGCCAGGCGCAATTCATTCATGGCATCCATGAGGATGCCGTGCTGATCATCCATGGCGCGGACGCCCACGCTGCAGGCGTGGCTCCAGGTTAGAAGAGTCACATGAGCCTCCATCAATCACTGTTGGTGCTATCGGTCATGCGAGTCCGGGCGCTACGGGGAATCTGCCCGGCGTATGTGACCAAGGTTTGGGGCAGCGGGTGCAAATTGAAGGAACCGTGCGGCGGCATGAGGCCCCGCAGTGTGCGCTATCTTAAGAGTGTTCCCGCAGACGCGCGCAGTGGAAGGGGCCCAAATGGTTACGCCGGCGAACGCGATTGCCGCCCTGCTCACGCTGATCCCTTTTCTTGCTGCGGCATTCTTTCCAGGGAACCTGGCGGGGTGCGCGCGCCGACTGCCGGGGTGGGCGCAAATCCTCTGCCCCGCTGTGCTGTGCGCACCCTATGCCCTGGTGACGCTGGCCGCCGGCCAGTTCCGCTGGGGATGGCTCGCGCTTTATGCTCTGCTGCCTGTGGCAATAGCTGTCCTGCTTGGACAAGCCATGCGCGCCGATTCTGAACAGCCACCCCAGCGACGTGGATCTGTCGCCGGGGCCCCCGGCACACAGCGCGGCAACTGGCGCGATTTTCTGGTTCTGGCGACGCTGGGTCTGGCCGTCGATCTGCGCTGGTTTGAGGGTGCTTGGCCGGCGCACCTGTCCATCTTTGGCAAGATGCTCTTGCTGGATGCGGGTATTTACGGATTCATTGCCCTGCGTCAGCTGGAAGGAACCGGTTTCGATCTGCGCGTGCGCTTGCGCGATGCGGGAATCGGTGCGCGGGAGCTGGCTTTGTATACGCCGCTTGCTCTGGCGTTTGGCCTGGGATTGGGCTTCCTGCATCTGCACAGGGTTTGGCCCGGCTTGGCGCAGATCGCCGGAGCCTGGATCTTCACCTTCTTCTTCATCGCCGTGCCGGAGGAACTCTTCTTTCGCGGCTGGCTGCAGAACCTCCTCGAGCGGCGCATCGGGCGCATTCCGGCTCTGCTCGTGACCGCGGTGCTGTTTGGGCTCTCCCACTTCAACAAGCGGGCAGTCCTATTCAACTGGCGCTACGTCTTGCTGGCTGCCGTGGCGGGCGTGTTTTATGGGCGGGCGTGGCGGCAGGAGCGGCGCGTGGCCGCATCCGCAATCACCCATGCTTCGGTGGACACACTCTGGTCAATGTGGCTGCGTTGACGGGTGCCGCTGAGCGTATGCGATGGAATGCGTCCCTTTCCCATAGTTCAGGTAGCTGAGGCCAACCTGCATGTTGTGGTCCACCGGTCCAGGAACTGTGATGGCAATTGCCGTGCCGAGTATGGCATGCGCGATGCTCAGAGGGTAGAGATTGCGGTAGCGGAGAAAAAACAGGGATGCGGCCAGGCCCAGGATCAAAGTGAGGATGGTGAGAATGGGACTGGGCAGGTGTGCGATGGCAAACAGCAATCCGGCCATGGCTGCCGCGTAGTTTGTCTGGGAGAACAACCGGACCAGGCGCGAGAGAGCATAGCACTGTAGCAACAGTTGCTGAAAGAATGACCAGAGTGCGTAGGCCCCAAAGTCCTTGGCAAACAAAGCCATGCTCCCAGGCAGGCGCAGCGTATGGAGAGTTCCGGCCAGGACGACGGCTGCGCCGGCAAGAATCAGGGATGCGGGAATCGCCCAAAGCGAAGGGAGCAGGTTTGTAGTGCCCAGGCCCATTCGCTTGAAACCGTCGAACGAAACGCAGGTGAGAACAAGGATGGCGGCGGCAGCAATGCTTCCGCTCGCCAATTGCCAGGGGCGCGGCGTCCAGAGAACAAGAAGAACAAGCCCGAGGGCAGCCAGAAGTTCCAATACATCGCGCCGTATGCTCCCGGAATCTCCTCGACTGCTGCGCGAAGCTGTTACAACGCCCTTCATGAACATTCAGATGTTCAAAACAGAGGTTGGTTTCTCACCGCCATGGCAACAAGAGATCGGCCAACGAGGTCAACGCGCCTGCCGATGCGTGTGCCCATAGGTCAGGTAACCCAGACCGACCCTCATGTTATGGTCGACCGGTCCGGGAATGGTGATGGCGATGGTAACGCCCAGGATGGCGTGCGCTATGGCCAGCGGATAGAGGTTGCGGTAGTGGAGAAAGAGCAGGCAGGCGGCAAAGCCCCAGGCGAAGGTGATAGGCGCGAGGATGGGGCTGGGCAGGTGTGCCAGCGCGAACACGCTCGCCGCGAGCAGTGCCGCGGACATCTTGCCGTTCCGCAGGCCCAGGAAGCGCGACAGAAAGAATCCCTGCAGCAGGAGTTGCTGCACGCCGGCCCACAGCGCGTAGGCCCAATATGTCCTGACGAATGCAATGGGTCCGCCGGGGGGAAGATGGAGCGTGTGCAGTTGCATGGCGATAACGGAGGCAACTCCGGCCAGCAGCAACGCAGCTCCAGGCACCCACAGCGATCGAAAGAAGTTTGTCGCGCGCAAGCCCATCGGCTTCAGTCCGTTGAATGAAACGGCGGAGATCGCCACCACGGCGCCAGCAGCAATCCACCACAGCAGCCTCTGCCAGGGTCGAGGTGTCCAGATGACCAGCATTATCAGCGCATAGGCGATGGCAAGTTCGCAACCAATCCGCGCTCTGCTGCGGGTGGCAGCGGAGTCTCGCATGCCTGGTGTTGGTGCAGCGGCTGCTGACATGCCACCGATGTTACGGCAATTCGCCGCAATTATTCCAGGATAACGGCCGGCTCCGTGACCGATCCCGGCTCGTGTCCGCGCACGGTCAGCGTGATGGCCGCGACGAGAATCAGGGCTCCGCCGGCCCAGGCGTAGGGACCCAGATGTTCGCCGAGCAGCTGAACGCCGAGCCACGAGCCGAGAGCCGGCTCGATGTTGAGGAAGACGCCGGCGCGCGAGGCAGGCACATGGTGGATGCCCCAGTTCCACAGCAGCGTTGTGGTCGCTGTGCAGAACAGGCCGCTGATGGCCAACGCAGCCCAGGCAGTTGCGCTCAGGTTCGCAAACGGCGGGGCCTGCACCCCGGAGTGCGTTAACGGACTTAGCGCCCAGGGACCCAGCACCACAACGGCGAGCATGGCAGTTCCAGCCAGGATGGAGTAGGAGGTGACCACCGGTGGGCTGTGCGTCTGCATCAGCTTTTTGCTGAGCAGAATCCAGGCCAGGGCGGTCACGAGCGAGGCAACCACCAGCAGATCGCCGACCAGCGACGGCTCTCCGCGGGCTGCCTGGCCGCGGCTGCCGCCCAGCACAATCAGCGCCGCGCCGGCCGTAGAGCCGGCCAGCGCCAGCCACCCGATCCAGTCAAGCCGCTCGCCGGCAAAAAGCGCAGCCGCTGCAGCCAGCAGCACCGGCATGGCTCCAACCATGAGCGAGGCATGGCTCACGGTAGTGAGTGCCAGTCCATGAAACTGGAGCAGAAACTGGATGGGAATGCCGAAAGCGGCGGAAACAAGCAGGGTGCGTGTTTCGCTCGCCGTCAGGTGAAAGCGGCGGCGATTGGCGAGAAAAATCGGGAGCATGCCCAGGCAGGCAAACAGGAAGCGATAGAGCACCATGTGCTCCACGCTCATCTCGTTGAGAGCCAGCCTGCCCCAGTAGAACCCCGTGCCCCAAAGAGCGCCGGCCAGCGCGCAGGCCCCATAGCCCAGGAAAGCGATTCTGCGGCTGACGCTTGAGTGTTTTGCCATCCCTCTTTACTGTCGCACACGCCAAGGCCGCGGCCGTTGACTGGAAAGACGCCAACTTCAGTGCATGGCCCGCAAATCCGCGCGCTTCATCCACTTGGCGAGAAACAACAAACTGCCTCACTGCCCAAAACCGAGCCGCATCGGCGAAAATAGGGTTCGATGGTGAAACGGCTGCGCATTCTGTCGGGGAAGACTGGAGTTTGTCTGGTGCTGGCAGGGCTGACGCTGTTCGTTCCGTCAGCCGCTCAGTCCCAGGCCGCCCTTTCGTTCCCGTCCAACCAGCCCCAGGGCAGCAAGAATAAGGACAAAGGACTGCCGGACAGACTTCCCTCCAAGCCCACGCTTCCCCCTGTGTTCAGGATCCCCGTGGAGCCGCTAGGCTTCTCACCGCCGGGGCCCATTTACCTTGGCCAGCGCAACTGCTTGGTTTCGCTGGACTTTCTCGACGAGAATCGCCTCTTGTTCACTTTTCGCGTACCTGGACTCATCCACCGCGATGCGGCCGAAGGGGCGTGGAGCGACGAGCGGCAGATTCGCGCCGTTGTCCTGGCGCTGCCTGCCGGCGCCGTCGCAGCCGAAGCCTTGTGGACCGTGCATGACCGCGTACGCTACCTGTGGATGCTCAGAGATGGCCACTTCCTGCTGCGGGACCAGGACGGCATTAGACAGGGCGATGCCGCTCTGAACATGAAGCCTCTGCTGCATTTTCCGGGACCGGTGCTATGGATGGAGATGGACCCCTTGCAGCAATATCTGGTTACAAACTCCCGGGAGGCCGCGTCGGCTGTGCAGAAGCCAGGCGATGTTCCCAGCCCGCCCACTGCGCAAGCTGGCATGAGCGTGGATGGCCAGAAGACGGGTGTGCCTGACCTGGTCGTACGCATCCTGCGCCGGGACTCGGGCCAGGTTATGCTGGTGAGCCGGACCCGGTCAGCTGTTCACTTGCCCATCAATTCCGACGGCTACCTCGAGACACTGCGCGGTAACGGCGACGGGTGGCTGGTGAATCTGAATTACTTCACTGGAGGCAGCAAGATTCTGGGCCGGGTTAATTCGGCCTGCCCGCCCAGCCTGGACTTGATCTCGCAGCGCGAGCTCCTTGTGACCGCCTGCGACGGCACCGGTGGGCACCGGTTGGAGGCCTTCAGCATGGATGGGCACCGTCTTTGGGACGATCAGAGCTCGCCCCAGGCCATCTGGCCGCTCCTGGTGATGGGACCGGATGGCTCCCGATTGGTGCGCGAGACGCTGGCCGTGAATCACGAGGTCAACGCCTACTCGCCCCTCGATGCGGAAGACATCAAGGGCCAGTTGGTGCGGGTTTTCGATGCGGCCACCGGAAAGGTTGCTCTTGAAACAGCAGCCAGCCCGCCGCTCGATGCCGGAGGCAATATCGCCATCTCTCCTTCCGGCAGGCTCGTGGCCGTGCTCAACAACGGGGCGATCGAAGTGTTTGAACTTCCCGCGCCGCCTCAACTGGTTGACGACTCCAGGACCCAGGCCGCCCATTAAACGGGCGGGGCAGCAAGTTCAGGAGAGTGCTCGCAGGCTCCTGCGCAACTCGTCGGGATCTCCATCCGGAATGAGCTGTTCAACCTCTCGGTGGGTGCGCTCCCACACAGGGAGTGCGTTCGCCAGCAGATTTTTGCCCTTGCCAGTGAGCGTCAAAACCCGGCTTCGCTTATCTGACGGGTCGTGCGACACGGTAACAAGCCCGCGCCGTTCCAGCGGCTTCAATGCTGCGGTCAGCGTGGTTCGATCCATTGCCAGCAGAGACGCAACCGGCCCCATGGGCGGGGGCTCCGGCCGATTCAAGGACATCAAGAGGGAAAACTGCCCATTCGTCAGCCCGAAAGGTCGCAATTCCTCATCGAAGCGCCTCGCCAGTGCGCGTGCCGCGCGCTGCACATGCAGGCAGAGACAGCAGTCCCGCACCAGAAGAGTCGTCTCGTACGGAAGTGCTTTTTCCCTTGACACATCGCGATGTTAGTTGATATCAACGTATTCGTCAATTGGTTTTCCCCAGCGCATTTCCCAACCTTGAAAGCAGATGGTGGCAACTTCCCGTACGGAGGTCCGAAATGTCTTTCTTCCATGATATGAAGATCGCGGTGCGGTCTTTGGGGCGCGTTCGCGCGCTGTGGATCACTGTAGCGCTCACCCTGGCATTGGGCATCGGCGCCAACGCCGCAATCTTCAGCGTGGTTCGCGCCGTGCTGTTGCGGCCCCTGGCGAATCGCGACGAAGACCGTCTGCTCTACGTGCGCCAGAGTGCGCAGGGATTAGGTGAGCCCAACACAACCTTCTCCGTTCCGGAGATCAAGGACCTGGGCACGGGGCTGAAGACCATCCAGGAACTGGGCACATTTTCTGAGATCGATTTCACCATCGTAGGACTGGGCACGCCGCGCGAAATTCCCGCGGGTGTTGTCGACGGCAATTACTTCCATGTCATGGGCCTGCGTCCCGTGCTGGGGCGGCTTCTGACACCATCCGACGATGGACCCAACGCCCCTGGCGCTGTTGTGCTGACCTATAAATTCTGGCGTGAATCGCTTCACGGCGACCCTGGCGTGCTCGGCAAGACGGTGCGCCTGGAGAGCATCATGGGGGCGCGTTCCGCGGTCATCGTCGGAGTTCTGGAGCCGTCCGTGCCCTATCCGGTGGCGACCGAGATCATCGCCAATGTAGTGACCAGCCCGCATCATCTCTCCGCCACCATGGTGACCGGCCGCGAGCATCGCATGACCGAGGTATTCGCACGCCTCGCTCCTGGCGCAACCCTGGACGCTGCACGAGCGGAGCTGCAAACTTCCTACGCGGCCATGATGTCCGCGCATCCCGAGGTGTACAAGCCCGAATACCACTTCGCCATCGGTGTCACGCGAATGCACGACCAGATCAACTCCCGCGCCAACACCATTCTGTGGGTGCTGTTCGCGGCCTCGGGTCTCTTGTTCGTGATCGCCAGCTCCAATGTCGCCAATCTCGTGCTGGCACGAACCGTGCGCCGCGAGTCGGAGTTGGCTGTGCGCTCGGCGCTGGGAGCAAGCAGGGCAGTGCTGCGCCGGTCGCTCCTTGCGGAGAGCCTCATCCTGTGCGGAAGCGGTGCACTCCTGGCTTTGATCGTAGCCGTCCCCATGGTGCGGATCCTCGGCCACTATGCGGCGCGCTTCTCGGTGCGCGCCAAGGACATGACGCTCGATTTCAGCCTGGTGTGGTTCGGTGTGGGCCTGGCTCTGGTCGCCGCCGTCTTCCTGGCTTTCATTCCGCGCCTGCCCTCGATGGATTCATTGCGAAATAGCGGGTTGGCCACCGGAGGAACGCGCGTCACGGGAGGGAGCAGCCGGCGCCTCCGCATCTTCGCCATCCTGCAGATCACCGCGTCCTTCCTTCTGCTTGCGGGCTCTGCCGTGCTGATAAGGACGCTATATGAACTCGAGAAAACGCGTCCGCCCTTCAACACCGCCAATGTTCTGGCCGTAAATCTCCCGGTGATGTCGTATGGCAAAACGCCTGAACAGGTGCAGGAATTCTATCGCGAGGTCAAACGCCGCATCGGAACTTTGCCGGGAGTCGAGTATGTGTCGACAGGCTTCAGCGTGCCCTGGCGCGATGAGCAGGGACTGAACATCAGCTTCGCCTTCTCAGTGCAGGGAGCGAAGCGCGAGAACGGTTTGGGGGATTGGCGCGCGCGCTTCCGTTCCATTTCGCCTGGCTTTTTCGGAACTTTGGGAGTGCCGCTTGTGGAGGGCCGCGATTTTCGCGACAGCGACCGCGACGGCTCCGAGCGTGTGGTGATCGTCAGCCAGAGCGTGGCAAATTCGCTCTTTCCCGGGCAGGACCCGGTGAACCGCGAACTGGTTTGGACCGACCCGGTGATGAAGTTTATCGGCATCAGCTACGAGCCTCGCCGGATCATCGGCGTGGTGCCTGATTTCGATGATGAGAACGTCATTCCGTCGCCGGGCATGACGGTTTACCAGCCGGTCGACCAGGAGGGATGGCAGGGCCGTCTCTTCTTGCGGTCCAAGCAGGATCCATATTCGCTCGTCCCCGCCGTCACTCGCACGATTCACGAGCTGTCGGCAGACCAGCCCGTAGAGCGAGCCAGCACGCTCGAAGACATTCGCGCAGAAGTTCTGACCCCCGACCGGCTGAACGCGATTGTCTTCGGCGGGTTCGCTGCGGTCGCGCTCCTGATTTCCGTTGTGGGCGTGGCGGGCGTTCTTGCATTCTCAGTGAGTGGCCGCACGCGTGAGTTCGGCATCCGCATGGCCCTGGGTGCTCAGCCGCGCCATATCCTCACAGGCGTTCTCTTGGAAGGACTGGTGATCGCCTGCATCGGTGTGGCCACGGGCGTCGTGATCGGCTTTGCCTTCGCCCGCGCAATCGGCAAGTACGTCGCGGAGGTGCAACAGCCGAGTGCAATCTCAATCGTTGCCTCTGCTGTCCTGATTCTTGCCGCAGCGGTGATCGCGTCGGCTGTGCCGGCGGCGCGCGCCGCACGGGTGAATGCCGTGGAAGCGCTGCGTTCGGAATAACGCGCCGGAAAGGCGGCCGCGCTCAGGTTGTGTCTTCATTTGAATTCGCAGGTGCCTGGCGGAAAGCCCTTCGGATTCTGATGTGGCTACTGCGTCCTGGGGCTCGGCTCCGCCGCCGTGTGCTTCTTCACCTCGGCGATCATTTGTTCAACCTTGCCCTTCTCTTCGTAGTTCGGGCTGGTAGCCAGCAGCTTCTGCCAATCCGCCAGCGCGCCCGCACCATCCATCTTCCCTTTCCACTTGACCAGGCCTAGATTGAAGAGCGTGTTTGCATTATTGGGTGCGTACGTAAGCGCCTTGTTGAATTCCGCGATGGCCGTATCGGTGTTTCCCATGTACCAATAGGCAGTCGCCATATCTGTGCGCACGGCTGCGTCGGAAGGCCTGGCCTGGAGGGCGCGCCCGTAGTAGTCGACGGCGATGGAATACTGCTGCGCGTCGTAATACAAATTACCTATGTTGATCAGCAATTCCGGATTCTTGGGATCGGACTTCAGCTTGCCGAGCAGCGGCGCCGCCTGCGCGTCGGCCATCTCTTTTAATCGAGCGGGACTCGGTGCCTGGGGCGCTGGATTGACCACGTTTTCGGCCGGCGCTGACGGACTCGACGCCGCAATCTCGACCGCTGTTGAAGCCGCGGGAGTGGTCCATGTGCGGATAGCCCAGCCACCCGGTATCCCCGCCGCAAGACATACAGCTCCAAGGAGAATGGCCTGCTTGACTGACCAGCGATAGCTTGAAACCGCTTTTGTGCCTGTCATTGCTGTCGCGCCCCTTGCGCTGCCTGCTGATTGGCCTGCTCTGTCATCACGTTGGCGACGAGCCTCTGCACTTCCGCCTTCTTATCCGGCCCCAATTTCGGATTCGTCTTTAACAATTGCCGCCAGGCAGCCAGCGCGCCCTTGTCGTCGTCTTTCGCCTTCAATTTGATCAGCCCCAGGTTAAACAGCGCGTCGGCGTCGGTCGGGTTGTATTTCAGCGCCTGATTCAACTGGGAAATTGCCCCATCCGCATCGCCGCTGAGATAGAGACTCGAAGCGAGGCTTGTGCGCAAGACCACATTTTTCGGGTCGACTTGAACTGCTCGGCCATAGTAGACCGCCGCCTGGCTGAATTGGTGGGTGGAGAGATAGCTGGCTCCAATCCTAGCCAACAGCGCGCTATCGTTGGGATTGGTCTTGAGCTTCTCGAGCATGGGTGCCGCCTGCTTGTCTGCCATCTGCCTCATCTGTTCCAGGCTGCGCATACGCGCGCCGGGTGGCGGCTGCGTAGAGCGGACGGACGCAACGGACCTCACGGAGGCCAGTACCGGAGGGTTGGGCGGTTGCGACGCCCTGAGCAGGTATCCAATTCCCAGGCCAAGTACAAGGCAGACGCCTGCCATCACGTAGACCTGCGCCGCTTCCATCGTCGGGCTTGCAATGGACGCCGTGGTTGGTTCATTTGCCATTCCGCGCTCTCCCGGACAGAACCACAGTTCTGCAGTCTTTCTCCTTCACCATAACCTTAGGTACGGAGTTAGTGGAGCACGTTGCGTCACGGCAAAGTGTGACTCAGATCACAATTCATGAGAGCTTTCACATGTGTGACTACGGTCACTTCACGTGACATTGCGCACCTGCAACGATGCAGACGCAACCTGAGGAGCAACCGGATGTAGCAGTTGGGTCAGCAGAGCTCTTCAAGGGGTGACGGTTCTCACGTATGAAAACGCCACACGCCGGACCGAGTGATATTAGGCCAATTCGCCAGCGTCGCTGCACCAAAACGCTCAGGAACGGCCCTCAATTCCGCATATATGCTTCCAGAGTATTCTTCTCGATCCGGCGGAACCGTCTTTCTCATCAACCACTTACGGGATGCGGGCGGAGAATGGCTTCATTTCGTAGCAACCGCACATTATTGTGCGACAGTCATTTGTCGTGACTGAACTGAGAACCGCACTTCAGCATGGGAGCAACGGTTCACGCGAGCAAGAAAGCATGAGGAGGCTTTAATCAATGACACGGAGTTCTTTAATTGGAAAGATGTTCCTGGGAGTCGGAATGATGTTCCTGGCGACCGCGGCTTACGCGGTGGCTCAGGCCGGTGCGGCGCCCACTACCGACGTACTCGGCGCGCACCTCAACGGCGGCCGTGGTTGTACGGGTTGCCACGCACCTCACAGCGGCGCAGCCGGCAACGGCCAGAATCTGCATAACGCGTCTGACTCGGGCGACTATGCACTGTGGGGCCAGGATGTGGGCGGGTTGGAGAACACGACCCTCGCTTTTGGCGACGGCGGCAAATACTCTGAGCCTCTGCCCATGTTGACATCGGGTACGCCTGACGCGCAGGACGTGCTGACCTGCCTCAGCTGCCACGACGGCAACATCGCGAAGGGCGCCATGATGACAGGCATTGTCTATGAGACGCTGCCCGCTACTTATGGCACCTCCAACAAGATTCCGACCTGGCTCGGAAACGACGGCACCACTGTCGGCAATTACAACAACGACCACCCGGTGGGACCCAGCGCGACGTTCGGCTGCGGTGCGCCTTATAACTGGGATTGCACCCTCTCAACGAAGACCTCCTCGAGCGGGGCCATCTCCGCGGTAGTGACTCCCGGACCGAATATGGCCAGGTTCATCACCAACTACGGATTTTTCGTCAGCCTGGCCAGCACCAGCGCCGGCACCCCGTATGTGGTCTGCACCACCTGCCACAACCAGCACTCCATGAATGTGGTCAAGGTCACCAACAGCACCACGATCGCCGCCGGCACCGCCACCTCCTCGGGACAGACTGGCTTGGCCACCGGCTACTACTCCACCATGTTCTTTATCCGCGCTCCCTACAACCCGGCCAGCGGCACCGCCGGAAGCAACCAGGTGGCCCAGTTCTGCCGTCAGTGCCACGGTGGCGAGGCGAACGAATCCAACAACAGCTCGGCTATCACTACGTTCTAGCCCGCTTGCATGACAGGGGAGGGAGGATAATTTCCCTCCCCTTTTTTATCAAAAACCAGGATGGCAACCATGATGTGCAAACTTCCCCTGTCAGCTTTCATTTTCTTGATCCTTGGAACAGCCGCAGCACAGGTAGCATCCCATAAGCCTACCGTTCTCGCACAGCCGGCTGCCCAGGGGCCTGCTGCATCGCCGGCGACATCTCCTTCGGATGCAAGCAAGCCCGTGGCTCGCGTAAACGGGACCGTGCTGACCGAGGCCGATCTCGTCCGCGAGGAATACGCGATCTTCCCTTACGCCCGGCAGCATGGGGGACTTCCGAAAGAGATGGAGTCGGACATCCGCGGCGGCGCGATGAACATGATCATCTTCGAGGAACTGGTCTATCAGGAGGCCGTGCGCCGGAAGATGACAATTTCCGCCGCGAGGATGAAGGAAGCCGAGACGGATTTCCGCAAGCAGTTCGCCACGCAGGATGAGTTCAACGCATTGTTCCAAAGCGAGTTTCATGGCTCGGGGCAGCTGCTGCGCGAGAAGATCCGTCGCTCGTTGCTGATCGACGCCTTCATGAAGGCTGAAGTCGAGACCAAGAGCGTCGTATCCGAAGAAGAGCTCAAGGCCTACTACGACAAGAACTCGGCCCGTTTTCAGTATCCGGAGTCCTACACCTTTCAGACGATTTCGATTCTCCCTCCCGAGAAAGCGACCGCCGACCAATTGAAGGAAGGACGCAAGCGGGCTGAGGAGGCGCTGCGCCAGGCCAAAGCCACGAAAACGTCAGAAGAGTTCGGCATGTTGGCAGAAAAGATATCCGATGACGATTTCCGCGTAATGATGGGCCAGCATAAACCGGTGCCGGTCAGCGAACTCGCGCCGCAGGTCATCAAGGCGATACAGGCCATGAAGCCGGGCGAAGTGAGCGATCTAATTCAGCTTGAGCAGGCTTATACCATCGTGCGCCTCGGCGCACACACGTTGGCGGGGAAGAAAAAGTTCGAAGAAGTGAAGGATTCGCTGGAAAAGGAACTGCAGCAGAACAAGAGGAATCAGATTCGTGCTGCGCTCGACAAGCAATTGCGCCAGGGCGCAAAAGTTGAAGTGCTTTGAACGTCCTGGAAAGGAGCGTGGAGTTTCCGGGCCGGCTTGATGTGCGAGGGAGAATCCCCGATGGATGTTCGGGATAGGCGACACGGAGAAGAAAGCATTGACGAGATTCTCAACGGCAGGCACGTGGCCCTGAGAGCTTGAGGATGAGATTTGATGGCTGGGTCGGTCAAATGCGCGTTGTTCCTGCTGGCGGGGCCGCTCCTGGCCTCGGCATGGCCGGCAGCCGCGCAGGTCAAACTCGGAGAGACCAGCACAAATCTGAATGGCACAGTCTCTTTTGGATACAGCGCGGACTACGGAAGCGCAATAAGCTCTGACCACAACTGGGACATCGGCGGCTCTGCCAATATGTCCGGCTACTTTTACAGTCCGAAATTCCTCACCTACAACGCCAATTTCTACTTAAATCAATCGCGGGCCAACTCCAACTTTCAGTCCATCTCCAACACCAGTGGAGTCTCGCTTACCAGCAATATTTTCGGGGGCAGCCATTTTCCAGGGGCCATCTCCTATACCAAGGCCATCGACGCGGAAGGAAACTACGACGTGCCCGGCCTGGCCAACTATGTGACCCATGGCAACAACGACTCGATTGGCATCAACTGGAGCGAAAGCATTCCCAACGTTCCCACGCTTACCGCGGGATTCCAGAAGGGCGGAGGCCAGTACTCGGTTTACGGGACGAACGATGAAGGAACCACCTCCTACCATTCCTTGAATCTCAATTCGGGCTATACGCTGGCAGGCTTTAGCATGGGTGGCTACTACAACAAGGGAGGCAATCAATCCCTGCTGCCGGAAGTTCTGACCGGCGCAACCTCGGCCCAGACAGAGACGACCACTGATGCCTACGGCTTCAACGTCTCACACCGCCTGCCGCTGCACGGGTCGTTTGCGGCGAACGCCAACCGGTCCGCCTGGGATACCAATTTTGAGGGAACCGGCTCCACCGGAGCGATTGAAGTTACGGGCGTATCGGCGGGCTTGCACCCAACCGCGAAGTTGTCCGTCTCAGGCAGCGCCAGTTATTCGGATAATCTGAACGGACAACTGGTCGAAGCGATTCTCGGCGCCGGCGGCATCCCCACCGGAGTCAACTCCAATCAGAAGTCCAATTCACTCGACCTTCTGGGCGTTGTTGCCTACACCCCGGCAAAAAACCTGCAGACGAATGCCTCCGTCGAACGGCGTGCGCAATACTACGAAGGGACGAACTACGGAGTGAATTCGTATGGCGCCGGGGGCACTTACACACGCGCGCTGTTTGAGGGTTCATTGAGCGCCTCGGTCGAGTTTGCCGAGAACGTGTCAGACCAGTCCGGCGAAGATAACCTGGGGTTTTCGGTCAACGAGAACTACTCCAACCAGGTTTTTGGATGGCACCTGCATGAGTCGGTTGGCTACTCGCAGAATGTTGAGACCCTGTTGGTGACATACATGAACTCGGTGTATACCTTTTCGGGCAACGCGAGCCGTAGATGGGGTCGAATGGCCGTGAGCATGGGCGCGGCCGGATCGCGGACCGCCCTCACGGAGCAGGCCGGCACCGCAAGCGAAAGCCAGAGCTACAGCGCCAGTGTTGGATATGCCCCGATGCTCACCGTCAGCGGAAGCTACTCCCGCTCCAGCGGAGAGGCTCTGGTGACCGGTGCGGGCCTGGTGCCCGTAGGCACAATCCCGCTGCCCTCGAGCCTGGTTAGCCTTTACGGCGGCAACGGCTATTCCTTCGCATTGACCAGTGTTCCTGTCAAGCGCTTGACGCTTTCGGCTTCCTACGCGAAATCGAACAGCAATACGTCGAGCAGTGGATTCGCTTCGAACAACGAAAACGACGAATATAATGCACTCATTCAATATCAGGTCCGCAAGCTCTATTTCACCAGCGGATATGCCCGCTTGGGGCAAGGTTTCAGCTCGACCGGCTTGCCGCCGGCGACCGTCTCATCGTTTTATGCGGGGTTATCGCGGTGGTTCAACTTTTTCTAGCTCGGGAGCAGCGCCGTTGGCTGACGAATGCATCAATGGCGGCCGCGATTGCGCTGTTGCTGTCTCCGCTCCCGGCTTATCCAAAACCCAGGCATGAGAAAGTCGCGCCCGAGCAATGGGAGATGTCGCTGGAAGGCGGCCGCAAGCTCACCTTTGAACGAAGCTTTCACACCGAATCCGACGTGAAGCCGGATCGCGGCTTTTGGAACAAAGTAGTGGACTTCATTGCCGGCGAGCCGGAATATCGCTCCCTGATTCGACCCTACAGTGTGGTCGCCGATTCGCACGGGCGGATCATTGTGACCGACCCCGGCGCCGGTGGCGTGCATATCTTCGACTTCGCGCAGCGCAAGTACAAGTTCATCGAGCGTAAAGACAAGAGGAAGGACTCGATGATGACGCCGCAGTGTGTTGCCGTGGACGCCCAGGACAACATCTATGTGACCGACTCGGAGGCGGGCGTGATCTTTGTCTTTGAGCCCAGCGGGAAGTTTGTGCGCGCCATTGGGAGCCTGAAAGGCGGCGAAGGTTACTTCAAGCGGCCAACAGGGATTGCAGTAGACTCTGCGGCGCAACGGATTTACGTGACGGACACACTGCGTTATGAGGTCTTCGTGCTCGACATGCAGGGCAATATCGTCCAGACCATCGGGAAAGAAGGTGACGGCGAGGGCGAGTTCAATCTTCCCACTGAATTGCGGTTGGAAGGGCCGAATCTGATGGTTGTTGATGCCATGAATTTCCGGGTCCAGGCATTCGACCGGTCGGGAGCTTTCCAGTTCGCGATTGGGAAGGCCGGCGACAGCCCTGGGGCCATGTTCCGGCCCAAGGCGGTCAGTGCCGACTCGGAAGGCGATCTCTACGTTGTGGATGCCTTATGGGGCCTGGTCCAGGTATTCAACCGCGAGGGTCAGTTGCTGTATTACTTCGGATCGCGAGGCACGCATGCTGGCCAGTTCCAATTGCCGGCAGGACTGTACATCGATCATAGCGATCACATCATGGTCGTGGATTCTTTCAATCGGCGCGTCCAGGTATTTCAATACGCTGGCTTGAAGACGCCGACAGTGCAGGGGGCGCAGTGAACGTCAGAGTGCTATTGGCGGGCTTAACAATTCTGCTGAGCGGCGGCGCCCTCCGCGCGCAGATCACCGGCGATGTACTGGGCATGCATGCCCTGGGACCGGGCACAAAGTCGCCCATTAGCGGCGCTCGTCCCGACGCGTGTTCTTACTGCCATGCACCGCACTCCGCGTTGAACCTCGGCCTGTGGAACCAGAAACTCACCACGCAGACCTATTCGGTTTATACCAGCGACACGGAGGCCAACAAAGGCCGGCAGCCAACTCTGGGCTATTCGAGTAACCAGTGCCTGAGCTGCCATGACGGGTCAGTGGCCGTTGGAAACACCGTGGTCTATGGCCAGGTGACGACCCAGGGATCGATGTCTCCACCCGATGTTTTTGGCGCCAACATGCAGACATCGCATCCTTTCAGCTTGACGCTGCCCTTGAAGGACAACATCGATCTGGTTGCCACTCTGGCGACGGCCCACAAGACCGCCGATACAACCGGCGCGGTCAAGCTGATTTACGGCAACGTCGAATGCATCTCCTGCCATAATCCGCACGTGCAGGCCAAAGATCTGATCTCCCAGAATTTCCTCGTGAAAGACAGCTCCAGCGGCCAGTTGTGCCTGGCGTGCCACGATCCCACGCGGCAAATCAGCGGCCAGGTTAACCCGCTGGCCGATTGGCCGGTCAGCGCGCATGCACAGTCAACCGATCAAGTGTCTGCACAGGCTCAGGCCGGGAGCTACAGCACCGTGTCCGGCAACGCCTGCATATCCTGCCATGCGCCGCACGACGGGGCCGGCATGGCGCGGCTGCTGCGGGGACAGAATGAACAGGATTGTATCGCCTGCCACAACGGGGCGAACGTCTCCGGAATGCCCGCCTACGCCAACGTGTTTTCCGAATACGCTTCCAACAAGATTGGCCACCCATTTCCAACCGCGACCAATCCGCACGACGCGGCAGAGGGCGTGCTGGTCAATAGCAACCGTCATGCGACATGCGTGGATTGCCATAACTCACACGGGTCTCAAATCGTGGGAGCATTCCCGGTTCCTCCCGCCCTTCGTATCTCGCAAAAGGACATCGCAGGAATCAATGAAAGCGACGGAGTCAGCGTGTTGACGCCCGCGATCAATCAGTACCAGAATTGCCTGCGGTGTCACGGCACCAGCACCGGCAAACAAGCTCTCGCGACGTATGGCTATCTGCCGGTGCGGGCGGTCTCTGGAAGCGATCCGCTGAACGTGATTTCGCAGTTTGCGGTAGGGTCCACCTCCAGCCATGCCGTCATGCAAGTCAGCACCGGCGCGTTGCCTCAACCCAGCCTGCTGGGGACCATGCTGAATCTTAACGGTGGCGCCTCCACCCGAGTGATGACTCAAGGTGGGGGCACGCAGATTCTCTGCACGGATTGCCACAACAGCGACGATAACCGGGAGTTCGGCGGCTCAGGGCCGAATGGCCCGCACGGCTCGGTAAACACCCACATTCTGGAGCGGCAATATCAATTCAGCCAGGCGCCCACGCCGGGTGCGACCATCACCAACCTCTATCCCAACCCGGATCTGACATTCGCCGGCCCCTATGCGATGTGCGCGAAGTGTCATGACCTGGCCAACCAGATTATCAAGAACACGAGCTTCAGCGGGCACAGCAACCACATCAACGATGGCTTCAGCTGTTCCGTCTGCCACACCGCGCACGGCATGGGCGGCACCAGCGCCACTATCAGTGGCGAGCGCCTGGTGAACTTCGACGTAAACGTTGTGGCGCCAAACGGAACAACTCCGATTACCTACTCCCGCGGCACGAACACTTGCGTGCTGGTTTGCCACGGAGTTTCACACAGCTCCACTTCCGGAGGCACCACAACTAGTTTGCGCCGCGTCCCTATCGCCAGGAAGTGACCTGTGCCCGGTCGGAATTGCCTCGAGCACAGATCATGCATTGCTCCGCGTAGGGTTATCACACTGAGAGGTCCATCGCCATCTGCGCACTCATGGCCGGTACTCAGAACACGGTGCCAGCCGTGCTGCCGTTGAACTCGTTTGAATAGTTTGCATGGCATTGACGGCAGAATTGCGCCGTCTGGTTTGATGACCGATTGGTGTCGTTGGGATTGTATGGACCGCGCAAGAAGAACATGGTTGCATAGTTGCCTGAAGGCAGGCCTGACGTCGATCCATTCGTGACAGTGACTATGTTCATCATGTGCGGTTCGTGGCAGGTTGTACAAACCACGACGGCGCTATTGCTGTAACTCGCAGGCTTCACAAAGTAGCCGTAGTTCTTGACGAATCTCCCGGAATTGGCGCCGTTCATGGTGATCACGCCATTAACTTGGGTGCAATCCCAGTCTGAGGCGCCGCCGCAACCGATCTTTGCCTCGAGCCCAACGGGATGTTCGTTGAGATAAGCGCCGTTTGCCATGCCGCCTCCAATGAGCGTAGGTATCTCGTTCACGGTGCCGTAGGTTGCCGGTAAGGACTCATAGAGCTCGTTTTTCATCATGGCGCTGCTCGCAATGTTGCCGTCGTGACATGTGAGGCAGGTGAGCATTCCGGTGACATCGGGTGTTGAGGCCGACATGCTGGTGGGCAGCACTTCCACGAATTTGCCTCCGCCTGTGATCATGGTCCTGCCATACAGGCCTCCCGCGTCCTGGCCCCAAAGACCAGCATTGCCACCGTCAGCAGCAACGATTCTGGCGCTGCCGTTGCCTTCTGCGCCGTTGTGTGGCGCGTGGCATGCAGAACAGCCGCGCCCATAATTCAGATGGGCTCCAAGAACGTCTGTGGTCGCCTTCGTGATCTGGGCGGGTGCAGATCCCGTGGCCACCAGGAGTATGAGCGCAGCGAATGCATGCCAATTCATCGATGGGAGTCTCCTAATGCGTGTTTCGGCGCAGTTGCTTCCGGCGTGAGCCGCGGGGACACCGTCCTTCGTTACCGGAATAATCTGTGAGCGGGTTTACCGGTATGTTGCGCAAACGAACAGGATGGGAGCTGTCCTGAGAGGAAAACCTGAGGGAGGGAACCCGTTAGCATGGGATTGCGGGCCGGAGGTGTGACCCCGGATGGATGGATCACCGAGGATATTGCGATATCAGGCCCATTGTGTGATCCAAATCACGGCTTTGTCGGCCTGTAGCAATTTCTAATACTCGTGCGAAGTTGTTTTACCTCACTCGCTTAACCGTGCGGTGCAAGTCCCCGATGTCCGCGGTCTGCCTGGTTATGTGAGGTTCGTGCAAGAAGTCTCATTCGGAGTCGGTATGAAGCTGGTTCCCCGTTTCGTCATGGTCGAAGAAACTGTCAATCAGGGCCGTCGCAAGCTTGCGAATTACGCATGGATTTGCCTGGTTCTGGGCGCACTCTTCGCCAGCCGTGCCTCCGCCGATGTCCATCCCGTTCCCCTTGACAAGAATGTTGACGCCGCCAAGTGCGTCGAGTGCCATGAGGACAAAACGAAGGGCAAGTCTGTTCACTCGGCTATGGCGGCGGGTTGCCTCAGCTGCCACGAGGTTCGGGTCAACAAGGAAGTTACGCGCGTCAAGCTGATTACAACAACGGCGTATTCGCTTTGCCTCACCTGCCATGCCGACAAAAAGGCAGCCGACATCAAAGGGACTGTGCATCCTCCCGCAGTGCGCGACTGCGTCAAGTGCCACGATCCGCACACCAGCGACAACAAGAATCAGTTGCTGAAACCGGCTTCGGGCAGCGACAAGGAAAACCTCTGCCTAAGCTGCCACCAGACCGGGTTGAACATGCCGGAGAAGGGCAGCCGCCACGCCGCGCTTGATCTGGGATGCGACACCTGTCACGTGATCCACAAAACAGGTCCCGAGCCGACGGAAGAGAACAAGTTTCACCTCACCAAGTCTGCCCCGGCGCTGTGCACCGATTGCCACGACGTGAAGGACGAAAGTCTGCAGAAGGCGCATCAGAACCAGCCCTTTGGCACGGCCGACTGCGTGGAGTGTCACGACCCGCATCAGTCACCTCAACCTAAGCTCATGGCGAAGTTCATGCATGCGCCGTTTGAGGCCAAGGCCTGCGACACCTGCCATGCGCCTATGAAAGACGGAAAGGTTGTGTTGACACAGGCTGATGCCAAGTCGATTTGCGTGACCTGTCACGACGATAAGGCCAAGCTGATCGACTCGGCCAAGGTGCCACATCCTGGTGCGGCCGGCGATTGTACCGATTGCCACAGCCCCCACGCCAGCCGAGAACCGGGCTTGCCGAAGACCGACTCCGTGAGTATCTGCCTGGGATGCCACACCGACATTGACGATCTGCGCAAGAAGCCTTTCCACCATCAGCCGGCTTTCGAACAGGGTTGCGCAACCTGCCACACACCGCACGGCGGAGACATCGATCACCTGCTCCGCGCCAAGGGAAATGCGCTTTGCCTGGAATGTCATGGTCCCGACGCGGTTCCCGAGCGGGATGATGCGAATCATCTGCTTTCCATCTTCAATGGCGCAGTCAAGCTGCCTGACGATTACTACAAGAAGAACAGAGTTCCGATTCTGCCTTTGCGCTATGGGCTGGGACATCCGGTGGATTACCACCCTGTGGCCGACGTGATGGATCCGACAAACCAGGGCAAGGTCAAGACGCCGCTCAGCTGCCTCTCCTGTCATCAGCCGCACGCTTCGGCTCAGGCCGATCTGCTGGTGAAAGATGAGGCCAATAACATGGCGTTCTGCGATACCTGCCACAAGAACAGGCTCAACATGAACGAAACGGTTTCCCCTGAGAAGTAACCGGAGATCAAAATGTGCCGCTTTCTCCTCAATTCGATACGCGCCCGCAGGCCAATCGCCTCGCTCCTGTTGCTGGCGCTGTGCCTGGGCTTTTCGCTCTCCGCCGGCGCGAGCAAGAAGAAGAAGGACGATTCTTCGACGCAGCCGGCAGCAGGCCCGCGCAAGTTCCCCTTTGACCCCAAGAAGCTGGTATGGCCGGCTCCGCCGAACATAGCCCGAGTCCACTGGCTGGACTACTTTGCCGGGGAGAAGATCGATTATTCGTCGGCCGCGAATGCCAAGGCGAAGGCCAGTTGGATGGATCGCCTGGCGGGCGGCCAGTCACAGGACGAAAAGGCCACTTCCAAGAAATTCCCCTTCCAGTTGATCAGTCCCTATGGCATTGCCGTTGACTCCAAAGGCATGCTCTATGTGGCCGACCAGAAGGTGGGCGCTGTTTTTGTCTTCAATCCGGAGACGCACGACACGCAGCTCATTCGCAATGGCGTCGAGGCTCACTTCGGCTGGATCAACGGCCTCGCCATCGATGACGACGACAGGCTCTTTGTCGCTGACGGCAAGTTTCGACGAGTCCTGATATTCAATCCCAAACACGAGATCGAAGGGCAGATTTCCGATGGATTGCAGGATCCCGTGGGCTTGGCGATCGACACGACGAACCGTTTTCTCTACGTTGTGGATACTGCGCAGGACCAGGTGATCGTTTACGACGCCGATTCACTCAAGTTGCTGCGCCGTATTGGAACCGGAGGAAAGAAGCACGCCCTGATCACCCCAGGCGACTTTGGCGCGCCTGAGGGCGTTGCGGTGGACAAGGAAGGCAACATTTATGTCACCGACACCCTGAATAATCGGGTGGAGAGCTTCGATCCTGAAGGGACCTTCATCAGCACCTTTGGCAAGGCGGGCGATGGTCCGGGATACTTCTTCCGGCCCAAGGGAATCGCCGTCGATTGTGACGGGAATATCTGGGTTGCCGATCAGATGCAGGACCGGCTTCAGGTCTTCAATCGCGAAGGGCGGTTGCTGACCTATATCGGCGTCGGGCACGGCGGCTTGCCTGGCCAGTTCAAAGCGCTGGTCGGAGTGGCCATCGACAAGCAGAACCGGGTCTTCACCTCAGAGCAATACCCCGGACGGGTGCAGGAGTTCCGCTACGTTACCGATGCCGAGGCCGCGGCGGAAAAGTCAAAGCACGAAGAGGAGTTGCAAAAGGCTGCAGACCAGCGCCAGAAGGCCGCCGCCCCAGCGCCGGCGGACAAGCCAGCTGACGCATCTCCTCAGAAGACTCCGGACTCGCCCGGCCCACCGGCCGCTCCAGTTCCACAGGACAGCGCACCGCCCAAGGTGCCGGGACGGTAGCCGCAATTCCGCGCAAGTCTCTGCTACGGGACCGAACCGCAGCCGTCCGCGCTTCCCGTTTGAGGCAAGTCCGTGCGATTGCCCAGAGGAGCGGGACAGCTTTCCCTGCTCAACAGTCCGGGGCGCGTGTAAACTGAGGGGTGGGAGATGTTTTTGTCTACTGCAGTTCTTCAATATACCGCCGCTGCGGCTAGTGACCGCGGCCGAAAACGCCCGACGAACGAAGATGCATTCGGCTTTTCCGTCGAAGACGGAGTCTATCTCGTCTGTGACGGGATGGGTGGAGCAGCTGCCGGGGAGATCGCCAGCTCTATTGCGGTAGACGAGATGCTGCGGCTGCTGACCCGCCGGAGCGAAGGCGACAGCCGGGCTGCTTCCATGCCGCACCTGGCCGAAGCGGCCATTGACGCGGCAAACGAGGCCATCTTCTCCCGCTCCCAGCGTAACTACAAGCTCAACGGTATGGGAACCACTTTGGTGGGCCTGCTCGCGGAAGAGCGCCGCGTCTGGGTGCTCAACATTGGCGACAGCCGTTGCTACCGGCTCCGCAACCGCCGCCTGGAGCAGATCACGCTCGATCACTCGCTGGTTGAGGAGCAGGTCCGTCTTGGCCGCATGACCCGTTCGGAGGCATTGCGCTCGCCGCTCAGAAACGTCATCACCCGCGCCCTGGGCACCCAGAGCCGGATTACGCCTGATATCTTCGAGTTGGAAGCCAGCCCAGGCGACCTCTTTCTGCTCTGCTCCGACGGGTTGACCCGGGAACTGACCGACCAGTTAATCGAGTCGGTGCTGGGAACCGACCTGCCTCTCGATGGCCTCTGTGCGCGCCTGGTGGAAGCTGCGAAAAAGGCAGGCGGCAACGACAATATCACCTGCATTCTGGTGCGCGCCAGCAGCTAAAGCAACTCCCGTGTTCAAGCCCATTGCGCAAACACCGCGCCGGGCAGTAGGCTTCTTGTCGGCAGGAGCAAGCATGAACACGGCAAGGGAAAGCAGTTCAGCCGCCATCGATCCCGCATCCATTCTGCAAAGAAAACTGTATACGGGCGCAACCATGCCCGCCATCGGCCTGGGAACATTCGGGTCCGATCACGTGTCTCCGGCCCAGGTTGCCGAGGCTGTTCGGGGTGCGGCCGCGGTTGGCTACCGGCACTTCGATTGCGCCTCGGTCTATGGCAATGAGCCTGAAGTCGGCGCTGCGCTCGAGGGAGTGCTTCGGAGCGGCGTCAGGCGCGAAGAGCTTTGGATTACTTCCAAGCTGTGGAACGACAAGCATGGCGAAGGCGATGTAATCGTTTCCATCCGCAAATCGCTGGCCGATCTTCGCCTCGATTACCTCGACCTCTATCTGGTGCACTGGCCCTTTCCGAACTTTCATCCGCCCAGCTGCGATGTGACCTCGCGCAGTGCCGATGCCAGGCCGTACATCCACGAAGACTATATGAAGACCTGGCGCCAGATGGAAGAGATTTTGGACATGGGTCTGGCGCGGCATATCGGAACCTCCAACATGACAATCCCAAAAATGAAGCGGGTGCTGCGCGACGCGCGTATTAAGCCCGCGGTCAATGAGATGGAGTTGCACCCGCACTTTCAGCAGCCCGACTTGTTCAAGTTTGTCATCGACAACGGCATTCAACCCGTCGGCTACTGCCCCATCGGCTCGCCAGGCCGTCCGGAACGTGACCGCACGCTGGAAGACACCGCGCCGACAGAAGACCCTGTCATTGTGGAGATTGCGCAGCGTCATCATATTCATCCCGCAGTGGTCTGCATCAAGTGGGCAATCCAGCGCGGACAGACGCCGATTCCGTTCTCTGTCAACAATTACCGGGCCAACTTGGCGGGTGTAGTCGGCGACCCGCTCACCGGCGATGAGATGAAGCAGATTGCCGCCATCGACCGCAACTGCCGCTTGATCAAGGGCCAGGTCTTCCTGTGGAAGGATGACCAGACCTGGGAAGATCTCTGGGACATCCATGGTGAGATAACACCGCTGTAGGAGGGGGGAGCAGAGAGATGCAACAAACAATGAGTGCGGCGTATCTGCCCGGAAATTCAACCGTTGAGTTACGCACCGTGGCTGTGCCGTCTCCGAGCCATGGCGAGGTCTTGCTTCGCATGAAGGCCTCCACCATTTGCGGCTCCGACATTCGCTGCATCTATCACGAGCATCTCGGCAAGGGCCCTGAAGGCTACCAGGGAGTCATTGCAGGGCATGAACCATGCGGTCAGATTGTCGTCACCGGTGAGGGCTGCCGGCGCTTCAAGAAGGGGGATCGCGTCATTGTTTACCACATCTCCGGCTGCGGTGTATGCAACGATTGCCGCCGCGGCTACATGATCTCGTGCACCAGCGAAAAATATCGCCGTGCCTACGGATGGCAGCGCGACGGCGGCATGGCCGAGTATATGGTGGCCGAGGAGAAGGATCTCATCTCATTGCCCGACGAGCTCTCCTACGCCGATGGCGCGCAGGTGGCGTGCGGCTTCGGCACCGTGTACGAGGGGCTGGAGAAAATTGGAATCAACGGCAATCATGCCGTACTCATTACTGGCCTGGGTCCGGTGGGCCTTGCGGCGGGCGCGCTCTGCCGCACGCTCGGCGCGCACAAGATCATCGGAATCGATGTGGTTCCCGAGCGCATGAAGATCGCTCTCGATCTCGGTCTCTGCGATGCGGTGCTGGCTTCCGGCCCGGACAATGTCGCCCAGGTGAAAGCACTCACTGGCGGTTTTGGCGTGGAGCGCGCGGTGGACTGTTCGGCGAACCATGCCGCTCGTGCAACCGCGATTCGCGCCACGCGCAAGTGGGGAAAGATCGTCTTCATCGGGGAAGGCGGAACAGTGGAGATCAATCCATCGCCGGACATGATTCACGATCAGAAGACAGTCTATGGATCGTGGGTGACTTCGACGTGGCTGATGGAAGAACTGGTGGAGCGGCTGGTGCGCTGGAACCTGCATCCGGCCGACATTATCACCCACAGGTTTCCGCTTGAGCGGGCTGGTGAAGCTTATGCGCTGATGGCTTCCGGCAAGTGCGGCAAGGTTGCCGTCTGCGCGGATGAGCAGTTACTGTAGTGGCGCCGCGAGGAGTTGACTTATGACCGTTGTCACGCCGTGCGAATGGAAAAGCAAACTGAGCGCCCTCCTGACGCTCTACGGGCATCGCAACTGGATCGTCGTAGCCGACTCCGCTTATCCGGCGCAAGCGCGGACCGCAATTGAAACCATCGTCGCCGACGCAGAGCAGATCGATGTTGTGCAAGCGGTCCATGACGCGATTCATGCCTCCCGGCACGCACACGCAACCGTGTATGTGGATTCGGAACTCGCATTCGTCGATGAAAAGGATGCTCCCGGGATCTCTGACTACAGAAAGCAACTGGATCGGGTGCTCTACGGCGCAAATCTCGACCGGATTCCGCACGAGCAAATCATCCACAAGCTCGACCAAGCGGCCCAGTTATTCCGAATTCTGATCATCAAGTCGGATATGACGATCCCCTACACCTCAGTCTTTTTCGAACTCGATTGCGGCTATTGGAATTCTGAGGCGGAACAGCGGCTGCGCCAGGCGATGCTGGTCGTAGCCCCGCGATAACCTTGTTACTCTTTTCAACCCCGGGGAGCGTGGCCCAGGTTCTCCCGCAACAAGATCAACAGGAAAGGAACGATGCTCGAATGGCAGTGAACAGACGCGAGTTACTCCGGATGATGGGCGGTGCAGGGTCCGCTCTTGCTCTTTCAAAATTTGCAAAGGCTCAGTCCGCGCAAGGCGGTAACTTTCTTCCCACCCGGAAATCGCTGGAGGGATATCAGATTCCGGATTGGTTTCGCGATGCTAAATTCGGCATCTGGTCGCACTGGGGGCCGCAGTCAGCCCTTGAGCGCGGCGATTGGTATGCCCGCAATATGTACATGGAAGGATCGGAGCAATATCTCTATCATGCCGAAACATACGGCCATCCTTCGAAGGTTGGTTATAAGGACCTGGTGAACAACTGGAACGCTGCAAAGTGGGACCCCGATCATCTGATGAGCCTCTACAAAAAGGCCGGCGCAAAGTACTTTTTCAGCATGGGAGTGCATCACGATAACTTTGATCTTTGGGATTCGAAGTGCACGCGCTGGAATGCCGTCAACATGGGCCCGAAGAGGGATATCGTCGGCACATGGCAGAAGGCCGCGCAGAAGCAGGGATTGCGCTTTGGGGTAAGCGAGCACCTTTGGATCAGTTACAAGTGGTGGGCCACAAGCCATGGTATGGACAGGAGCGGTCCGCTCGCTGGTGTCTCATACGATGGAGCCGACCCGCAATTTGCGGACCTCTATCACGACGCCGATTGCGCGCGCTTTGTAGACAGGCTCGATTGGAACGACGATGGAATTCCGGATTCATGGAAGCGTCATTATGTGGATCGCATCACGGATCTGATCGACAAGTATCATCCTGATCTGCTTTACACCGACGGCCACCTGCCCTTCGAGGACTACGGGCTGAAGGTTGTGTCGCACCTCTACAACGTGAGCGCGCAGTTGCACGGCGGGCAAGCGGAGGCCGTCTATACCAGCAAGGATGGCACGGACTGCGCCATCGGCACCTGTCTGCTCGATCATGAGCGCGGCGTGTCGGATGGAATTGCAAAAAAGCCCTGGCAGACCGACACCTGCATCGGCCAGTGGCACTACAACCGCGGAGAAAAGTACAAGACAGCGAAGAAAGTGATCGATCTGTTCACGGATATCGTGAGCAAGAACGGTAACCTTCTGCTGAATTTCCCGTTGCCCAACTCCGGCGAGCTGGATTTTGAAGAGATGACGGTGCTGGAGGGCATCACCGAGTGGATGACGGTGAACAGCGAGGGCATCTATAGTTCCCGCCCGTGGAAGATTTACGGAGAGGGCCCGTCCACCAAGGTCAAGATTGAGGTTGGCAATTTCAACGAGGACAAGCAGAAGGATCTGACCGCCGAGGATGTTCGCTTCACGGTGAAGGACAGCACGCTCTACGCCTTCGTGATGGGTTGGCCCGAAAAGGTGGCCGTGGTCGACGCGCTTGGTTTGGCAAGCGATCAGGCTCCGGGAAAGATTCGCAATGTGGAACTTCTCGGCCACAAGGGAGACGTGAAGTGGAAGCAGGACGAATCTTCGTTGAGAGTTGAGATGCCGCCCGAAAAAATCTCCGATATCGGCATTACGCTGAAAGTCGCGCTGGGCTGAAAGAGCCAGAGAGCAAACTGGAATCATCGGGGCCAAGATGGATCGAGCTCCTTCGCGATTGCGGAGTAGGCATGGTTCATCCTGGCCTTGCTCGCTTTTGCACAACCCACGGGTGATCGCCATTCGTCGGCAGCATGTACGATGAACAAGGACCGATCATGACGGAAACAAAAAATCTTTCCCCCGAAATTCTCCTTCACATTGCACAAACCCTGAATCTCCCAATGCGCGGAATTGTCGCTGTCATCGAGTTGCTCGATGACGGCGGGACCGTACCGTTTATCGCGCGCTATCGCAAGGAAGCAACCGGAAACCTGGATGAAGTGCAGATTCGCGACATTGAAGAAAAGCTTGGCTACTTTCGCGATCTCGCCGAGCGCCGCGCAACGATCCTGGCTTCCATCGCGGAGCAGGGCAAGCTTACCGACGAGCTCAAGGCGCGCATCGAAGCAACGCTGGACAAAAACGAGCTCGAAGACCTTTATCTGCCCTACAAGCCCAAGCGCCGCACCAAGGCTACCATCGCGCGCGAAAAAGGCCTTGAGCCGCTGGCGCAGTATCTGTGGGCGCAGGAGAATGGTGCGCGGCCGCTGGAGATCCTCGCCGCCGGTTTTGTCAATGCGGAACTCGGCGTTGGCACGGTGGACGAGGCGCTGGAAGGCGCACGGCACATTGTTGCCGAATGGATCAGCGAAGACGCGGACCTGCGCAAGGCGCTACGCCAGGTCGTATTCGACGAAGGGACGGTGGTGAGCCACAAGACCACGGATGCGGTGGATGAACAGGAAAAATTCAAAATGTACTACGAGTACAAGGAGCCGGTGAAGACGATTCCATCGCATCGCATGCTGGCCATCCGCCGCGGCGAGAGCGAAAACGTGCTCTACTTCCTCATCGAAGTCGAACCGGAGCGCGCCAAAGCTATCATGCAGCGTCACGTTCTTCGCCAGCGCGGCGACTGGACGCCTCAGCTCGAGCTCGCTATCGACGATGCGTGGAAACGTCTCCTGAATTCTTCCATCCAGGGAGAGATTCGGCTCGAGTTGAAGAAGCGTTCCGACACCGAGGCAATCAAGGTCTTTCGCGACAATCTCTATAACCTGTTGTTGGCTCCGCCGGCCGGCCCCATCTCCGTGCTGGGCATCGATCCGGGACTGCGCACGGGCTGCAAGATTGCCGTCGTCGATGAGACCGGCAAGTTGCTGGCGCACAATGTGCTCTATCTGCATACGTCGAAGCACGGCAATGCGGAAGCCATGCCGAAATTGGAGGCCTTGCTGCGCCAGCACAATGTGCGCGCCATCGCCATCGGCAACGGAACCGCCTCGCGCGAGACCGATGCATTTGTCCGCGACTTCCTGCGCGAGAAGGGGATTCAGGATGTCTTCTCCGTAACCGTGAGTGAATCGGGCGCCAGTGTTTATTCGGCCTCCGCCATCGCCAGGCAGGAGTTTCCCGATCTTGACCTGACGGTGCGAGGCGCCATCTCCATCGCGCGCCGCCTGCAGGACCCGCTCTCCGAGCTTGTGAAGGTCGATCCAAAATCGATCGGCGTGGGACAGTACCAGCATGATGTCGACCAGCGTCAGCTTCAGGAGTCGCTCGAAACTGTGATCGAAAGCTGCGTCAACAGGGTTGGTGTGGACCTGAACACATCCTCGTGGACTCTGTTGCGCTTTGTCGCCGGCATCACCGAGCGCACCGCGATGAACATTGTCACCTATCGCAACGAAAAGGGCAGTTTTCGTTCGCGCGCGCAGGTGTTTGAGGTTGCCGGCATCGGCCCCAAGACCTTCGAGCAGGCGGCTGGGTTCCTGCGCATTCGCAACGGCGATAACCCGCTGGACATGACGGCCGTCCACCCGGAGTCCTATGCCGTTGTGGAGCAGATTGCGGGCCTGCTCGATGCGTCCGTCAAGGAGATCATTCAGAAGCCGGAGCTGTTGGAGCATGTGGATCGCAGCCAGCTATCCGCGGGTGCTTATACGCTGAACGATATTCTGGCCGAGTTACGCAAGCCCGGACGCGACCCGCGCGACACGTTCGTTGCGCCCAGCTTCCGCGACGAGGTGAGGGAACTGTCCGACGTGCAGACAGGCATGATTCTGGAAGGGGTGGTTACGAATGTGACCAAGTTCGGCGCATTCGTCGATATCGGCGTGCACCAGGATGGCCTGGTTCATATCAGCGAGCTCTCCAATCGTTACATCAAGGAGCCTTCGGAGGCTGTCAAGACGGGCCAGATTGTGAAGGTGAAGGTGCTCAGCGTGGATGCTAAGGCGAAGCGCATTGCCCTTTCCATCAAGCAACTGGCCGCGCCGGCAGCCCGTCCCGCGGCAAGACCGGAGAAACCCGCGCCCAAGCCACAGTCGATGGACGAGAAACTGGCAGCACTCTCCTTGAAGTGGAAGGCAGTGTCCAGATAGGAATGGTCTGGGTGGAAGCATTCGCACCACAACCCGGGCACGGAGCGTTCGACATGGGCTGGTAATGCTGCACTGGGCGTGGCACTCGCTCGAACCAAGTGTGTCACGCCCAGGCTGTTCAGGAGCCTGCAATCGAGCCCGCGCCCCGAAGAACCATCTCACCAATACCCAGTTTTCAGCGCCGCAGTCCGGCTTCGACTCCGACGCCTGCAGATGACAGTTGCCCTCTGGTGCGGTTCCCGGCTCCAACCCGGGTTAATGTGAGAGAGTCATTTTGTTTGGGACAAAGTCCGCGAAATAGCTGGACCTCGATCAGGCCGGGCGTCGAGACTTCCATATGGATTCACTTCTTACTCCGTACATTTTCCTTATAAACATTGTGGAAAACTGTCTTTGGTTAGCTCCTGACTGACCATTCGCGTATCGCCATCGAGATGAATTTGTACAATGTAGCTCAGTACCTGCTGTTTGTCGTAATCGTCACCGTTTGTGTCAGACCCTTGGGCGGATACATGGACCGTGTTTTCGCCCGGCGAAGTACCAAGCTCGACCGAATCTGTGTCCCGCTGGAACGATGGATCTACCGCGTTGCGGGAGTCGATCCCACGGTCGAAATGGACTCCGGACAATACCTGATTTCCTTCATTGTCTTCACTCTCGTAGGAACGCTCCTCCTCTACGCAATCCTCCGCTTCCAGCACTTCCTCCCGTGGTTCTTCCCGCAGTATCAATCCACGCCGCTCACTCCTGACCTGTCTTTCAATACAGCCCTCAGCTTCTCAACCACCACCACTTGGCAGGCTTACGCCGGCGAAAACACCATGAGCTATTTCAGTCAGATGGTGGGCCTCTGCACGCAGAATTTCCTCGCTGCAGCCGCCGGGCTCGCTGTAGGCATTGCCTTCATCCGGGGACTGGCGCGGGAATCCTGTTCAACGCTGGGGAATTTCTGGGTCGACCTGACCCGCAGCCTGCTTTGGGTTCTGCTGCCTGGCGCACTGATCGGATCATTGCTCCTTGTCTGGCAGGGAGTTCCGATGAACTTCCACCATTATGCAGTTGCTTCAACGTTGGAGGGCCAATCGCAGGTCATTCCGCAAGGGCCGGTCGCCGCCCTGGAAATCATCAAGAACCTGGGCACCAATGGCGGCGGCTTCTTCAACGCCAACGGTGCACACCCTTATGAAAATCCCACGCCGTTCACGAACTTTCTGGAGTTGCTCTCGATCATTCTCTTGCCGGCAGCATTGACGAACACCTTCGGCAGAATGGTGCAGCAGAAGCGTCAGGGGTGGCTTCTTTATTGGGTGATGCTCCTGCTCTTTAGCGGTGGGCTTGTCGCCATGCATCTCAGCGAGAACGGCGTCAATCCGCTCATCCACGGTGCCGGCTCCCAGCAGGCTCAACTTCATTCCGGCGGCAGCATGGAGGGAAAAGAAGTCCGATTCGGAATCGGCGGCTCGGTGCTTGGCGGCGTTGTAACATCCAATGCGGCAACGGGATCTGCCAATGCCGCGGATGACAGCTTTACCTCACTCGGCGGCTTGATTCTGCTGGTCAATCTTCTTCTCGGAGAGGTAATCTTCGGGGGCCTCGGCGCCGGGATCTTCAGCATGATCATGACGGCCGCCATTGCCGTCTTCCTGGCCGGACTTATGATCGGTCGCACGCCCGAATACCTTGGCAAGCAGATCGGTCCGAACGAAAACAAGATGATCGTCTTGTACGCGCTCACCGGCCCGGTCACCATCCTGATTCTCACAGCAGTCGCTATTGCGACAAAGGCAGGACTCGCCGGACTCACCACCAACGCCGGCCCGCACGGACTCACGGAGATTCTCTTTGGCTATGCTTCCTCTTTCGCGAACAACGGCCAGGCCTTTGCCGGGCTCAGCGCCAGCACGCCCTTCTACAACATGACGACAGCACTCGCGATGATGGCGGGACGATTTGGTCTGGCAATTCCGGCGCTTATCTTCGCCGGCATGTTCGCGCGGCAAAAGGAACGGCCGCAATCCAGAGGAACCCTGCGAACCGATACCTTCACATTCGGCGCACTGCTCACGACATTCCTGATTATCGTGACGGCATTGAGCTATCTTCCCGTCCTGACGCTCGGCCCTGTGTTGGAACACCTGATGTTCAAGGTCTAACGGGATGCAAGCGGTCCACCGCGCCTACTTCATAGTCTTGCCGTCTGCGGCTTCTCGAATGATTGCGTCAAAGGCCGGCTTCGGCTGTCCGCTACGATCAAAGAGCATCGGATAGCTGGTACGCCCTTTCACCGGCCAATCGTTCAGCCAGGAATCCCCGTCCGCGACACCCCAGAACGTGACCCGAGAGACAACATCGCGATGTTTCAAATAGACCCCGAATAGGCCGGCGTAGCGAGCCGCGAGTTGCTGCTGCACAGAGTCCGGCAATCCGGCAGCGTAAGGGTTCAGTTTTGGGTCCTGCTGGACTTTCAGAGAGACGTCTGCTGTTTGCTGCCGCGTCGCGTGGGGCAGTACGTCGACGTCCAGTTCCGTGATCGCCACCTTGATCCCGAGTTTGGCAAATTCGGAGATGGCAGTGTCCTCATCTTCAGCCGAGGGCCATTCAAGACCGTCATGCCCCTGTATGCCGACGGAAGCGATCGGGATTCCCTGGGCCTGGAGTTTCTTGATCAGAGCGATTGCGCCATTCCGCTTCGCCGCACTTTCCAGCGAGTAGTCGTTGTAGGTCAGTTGAGCCTGAGGATCGGCTTCGTGCGCATATTGAAAGGCCTTCGCAATGTAGTCCTCGCCGATGATCTTGAGCCAGAGTGACTGGCGCAGAGTTCCGTCTTCGTTCAATGCCTCGTTGACCACGTCCCAGCTCTGAATGCGGCCTCTGTAGCGGCCGACAACCGTCTGAATGTGGTCGTGCATGCGCTTCAACAAGGTTTCGCGGTCGACAAGGTTCCCCTTGCCATCCTGAAATACCCATGCCGGAACCTGGTTATGCCACACCAGGCAATGGCCAACGGTGAACATATGGTGCTTCTCGCCGAAGGCCACATACTGATCGGGAATGTCGAACGCGTAGACGCCCGGCTGAGGGTGAACATTCTCCCACTTGAGAGCATTCTCCGGTGAGATAGAGCTGAATTGCGCCTCGATGATCGCATCGCCTCGGCTATCTCGGCCCATGATCTGCGCGGTGTTGATCGCCGCGCCAATCAGAAAGTCGTCCCGGTAGGTTTCCTTCAGCGAGGCGGGCGCCTGGGCTGTGACCGCCGCACACGCGGCGATGAATGCCACCAACACAGCCCATCGCACCGTCGCCTTTACTTCCTTGGACACGCTTCCTCCTATATATGGACGTCTTGCCTTATCGCCGGCAGGTCTACGATGCCGTGTGTGGAGCAAACCCCTTGCGCCGCTCGGCCAGCTCGTTCGCAATCTTCTGGTTTCCTTCGCGCGAGATGGGATAGAAGAACAGGCAGGCCGCTACCGCGAAGAACGCGAGTCCTGCGTAGACGCTCGCGGTCAAGAGAATACCGGATTGCGCATGCGCGGACTGCACCTCTGCCCCGGAGACGAACCCGTAGAAGGAGAAGAGCCAGCCGGCGATGGCGCCGCCGAGAGCGAGGCCCGCCCAGAGGGCGAAGACGACGGCCGCGGTGACTGTGCCGCTGGCGCGGCGGCCGGTTTTCCATTCGCCATAGTCGGCTACATCGCCCATCATTGCCCACGGTATGGGGCCCGACAATCCGTAACAGAACTGGCGAAGAACCTCGGTTACGATGATCACCACCGTGGAACTGGGCGGAATCACCAGTAGCGCCATATTAAAGATGCCCGCCAACAGCATGCTGGCGATAAAGAGCTGACGCTTGCCCACTCGCACAGATACGGCGGTGGAGCAGGCGACGCCGATCAGCAATGCGGCAAGGCCGAATCCGTTGAACCAGGAGAAGAGGTCCACGTTACCGGCGACGAATCGGAAATAGGGCAGCATGACATTGCCGCGGATCACAATGGCTGTGAAGTAAAACAAAGTAGCCAGGAACAGCACAATCCAGGGGCGGTTTTTGAACAGGTCGGCGAGATCCTGGCCGAGAGACGTCTTCTGCTGTGGGTCGGGCTGGATACGCTCTTTGGTTGCGAAGAATGCCACGATGAAGAAAATGACGCTCAGAGCCGATAGAAGCCCCATGGTGTACTGGTAACCGCGCGCGTCGTCGCCGTGCCCGAAAAACCTGACCATCGGGATGGCGAGGCTGGCGACAATAAAGCCGGCAGAATTGGCCGCGATCTGCCGGTACGACGCGATGCTGGTGCGCTCGTCGGGGTCAGAGGTCATGACCGCTGTGAGCGAGGCATACGGAACGTTGTTGATGGTATAGATGAGTCTGAGCAGGATATAGGTGGTCCACGCGTAGATGATCTTTCCGGCAGGACTGAAATTGGGAGTGGTGAACGTGAGGACGCCGATGATGCCGAAGGGAAGCGCTGTCCACAGCAGCCAGGGCCGGAACTTGCCCCATTTCGAGCTGGTGCGGTCGGCGATCATGCCCATGACCGGATTGAGGCAAGCCACTCCCAGGCCAACGACCAGGAACAGCGTCCCAGCCTGCGCCGCCGTCAGCCCAAAGGTGTGCGTGTAGAAGTCCAGTTGCAGAGCCAACATCGCCTGGAAAACAAAGTTGGCCGCCAGATCGCCCAGGGCATAGCCAGATTTCTCCGTGAAGGAAAGTTTCTCGATCATTGCCGCCTCATCTTTCGCCGGCATCCCCGGCCGTGCCTATTGCGTCACTTGCAGAGTCAGCTTCTTGAGATCGGCATCCCGCGAGGAGTTGCCGACCATAATTTCAAAGTCTCCAGGCTCGACAACGCACTTCATATTCACGTCGTAGAAGGAGAGCTCAGCCGGTGTAATGTCGAATGCGACCGTGGCGCTCTCGCCGGGCTCCAGCCGGACCTTGCGGAAGCCTTTGAGTTCCTTCACCGGTCGCGTCACTGAGCTGACCAGGTCGCGGATGTAAAGCTGCACCACTTCGGTCCCGGCTCGTTCGCCTGTGTTGGTCACGTCCACCAGAACCTGCGTCGAACCAACCGGCTTGATTCTCTTCTTGGTCAGTCTCGGATTCGAGAGGTCGAAGCTCGTGTAACTCAATCCGTAGCCGAACGCATAGAGCGGCGAGACATCGTCAAACAGGTATCCGCGGCGCGCCGACGGCTTGTAGTTATAGAACACCGGCAGATGGCCTACCGAGCGAGGCACCGAAATCGGCAGTTTGCCTCCTGGGTTGTAATCGCCAAACAGAACGTCGGCAACCGCGCGTCCGGTCTCTTGGCCGAGATACCAGCACTCGTAAATCACCGGCACATTCTCGGCGATGTAGCTGATGGAGAGCGGCCTGCCGTTGAACAGGAACACGATCACCGGCTTGCCCAGCGCGACCATTGCTTTCACCAGCTCTTCCTGGCGTCCGATCAGGTCAAGGCTGGTGCGGTCGCCCATATGGTTCAACCCCCATGCCTCGCGCGAAGTCTGTTCGTTTCCGCCAATCGCCAGAACGATGACATCAGCCTTCTTGGCCACGCGCACAGCCTCGGCAATCTGCTTGCGGTCTTCAACCGGATCGCTCGGCACCACCGCATCCTGATTCCACGAGCCGCCGATGGTGATCTTGCAGCCTTCGCTGTAGAGCACCTTCACCTTCTTGCCGGCCTTCTGCTTGATGCCTTCCAACACCGTGACGTTATGCTTGGGAACGCCGCTATATCCGCCCAGCAGGCCGCGATCCGCATTGGGTCCGATCACCGCGATGGTCTTGATCGCATTCAGATCGAGAGGCGCGATACCGTTTTCGTTTTTGAGCAGGGTGATCGCTTCATGCGCCGCCGTCAGCGCCAAAGCACTGTGCTCGTCGCAGCCAACTACGCGCTCCGCCTCTTCGGGATCGACATACGGATCGTCGAACAATCCCATCTCGAACTTCCAGAAAAGCATCGGCGCAACCAGATCGTCGAGCTGCGATTCCTTTAGCACGCCCTTCTTCACCAACTCCACCAGGTTCAGGTAGCAGTCCGGATCGGGCAACTCGATGTTGATGCCCGCTTCCACCGCCAGCTTGCACGATTCCTTCTTGTCCTTGGCGACAAAGTGGCCGTGCGTGTCCGGCCGGTAACCCAGTTCCCAGATTGCGTAGTAATCGGACACAACGAATCCCTTGAAGCCCCACTCCTTGCGCAGCACGTCTCGCAGCAGCCACTTGTTGGCGTGCGAGGGCACGCCGTCGATCTCGTTGTACGAGGCCATCAGCGTCACCGCTCCCGCTTCGCGCAGAGCTTCTCTGAAGGTGTAGAGAAACGTCTCCCGCAGAACGCGCATCGACACATTCGACGGCGCGCAATTCATGCCCGATTCCGGTTGTCCGTGCCCCACAAAGTGCTTCAACGTCGCCAGTACACGCCGCTTGTCTTTGAAGGTTGCATCTCCCTGGAAGCCGCGCACCGCCGCGATGCCCAATCGCGAAACCAGGTAAGGATCCTCACCGTAGGTCTCCTCCACGCGGCCCCAGCGGGGTTCGCGCGCCACATCCACCACCGGGGTCAGCGCATGGTGCGCGCCGCGCAGGCGCGCTTCGAGCGCTGTCATCGTAAATAGCGACTCCACCAGTTCCGGGTTGAACGTTGCACCCAAGGCAATGGGCTGCGGAAAACTGGTTCCATCCGGCGCTGCGTGGCCATGCAGGCATTCCTCGTGGAAAATCACCGGAATGCCCAGGCGGCTATTTTCGAGGAAAAACTTCTGGATGGCGTTGGTCAGCTCCGCCATGCCGCGAGCGTTCTTTCCACCGCCGGCATCGCTCGGCCGGCCCACCTGCCCCAGCCCGCGGCCGTCGCGAAACGATTTCTTCGCCTTTTTGAAGTCGAAGTTGCCCCCCGCATCGACTAAGGTCTCGGCCTTCGACTGCCACACGCACAGCATCTGCGCGGCCTTTTCTTCGAGCGTCATGCGCGAGAGCAGGTCCTTCACGCGCCGGGCTGACGGCAGGCTGGCGTTCTTATAAGCGGGAGCAACTTTGCGGGTGGTCACGGCGACCGTGGACTTCTGCTTTTTCATGCGATCCATACCTTACGGTTTCTGCGCGCGTCATGGCACGGCGATTGAGTGGAAAGAGGGAAGTGAGCGCTCGGCGAGGAGTCCATTTCGTGACAGAATTCTCCCCGCGGCCTGCGGAACCGTGAAATCGCCGGCTCCGGGCCGAAGCGCAAGGAACCTGCGACGAAAGAAGAGGCTTTGCCCGGAATTGAATCGAAGGAGATCCTCGAGCCAGACGGGCAAGCGCCCGCCCGCCGCTCGGAGAACACGGTCAAACGTTCATGGGAAGAACCCACGGGGCACGACTCCTGGACAGGTAGAGCCGGCTCGACGCATTTCTGCGAAGGCTCGAAACCGTCGCCGCGCCGAGATTGCCTGCTCTGCTGCCCCAACCAATTTAGTTGCTCAGAGTGGAAAGAGCAACCAGGAAAAGCGATTTTCTTGAAGGAAAACTGAGCGCCGGACCCTCCGGTAACCGGCGTTCGCCCTCAGCATGGCCTTCGTGGCCGTCCCTCCGAGGGAGTTCAACCCATGCCGTGTCCGGACTGGGTTGCGGCAAGACCGAGGGCACGTTCATGCACCAAGTTCTACGCATTGAAGATCGTCGGCAGACTCAGGAGTCCGCCCATGCCTTCGGTGATTCGGGGGTTTTGGTCCAAGCTGAGATTGAGCGACTCGGTGGACAAATGGAGCAGAGTCGAGGGTTTTAAGCGAAGGATTTGTGCGGAGACTATTGCGTGTGGATCTTCTATTTCTTAATGGTCGGGGCGGAGGGATTCGAAGCCTCGTTCCCAAGTGGCCACTATGCCGTTTTCTTTGTTGGATTTAACAGCAAAACATCGCTGCATCAGGGACTTGCCTGAATTCTCTGGCGTGCCCTTATTTCCCAATTCTCTCACCGATGGACAAAATTCCGCAAGGATTTGGTATCACTGGTATCACCCCTCCTTCGAGGTCACCTGAACGCGAACTGACGCTGTAGCACCAAGTCCATCATCGTGCATGTTTAATCCAATCTTTGTTGGGTGGTCCGCCGCCTGATGTTCGAAGAGAACACTAACAGAGGTCGTGCTGCAAGCGGTTCAAATCGGAATCTTATGGAGATTCATGTTGTTGACGTTGATCTGGCCAAGCTGTCTTCCATCTGGCAGGGAGGATGGACCAACATGGGAAGATGGTGGCCAGGAAGCGGCTGTCGCGTGCTCAGATTTAAGGTCTATGCGGTGAAGATTTGGTCCTATCTAGGTCGAGGCTAGCATTTCCTCTGGTTCAAAAATCCCGGGACCGATCACTCTGGATCACTTGATTTTCACGGTTACGAAGAAGGCCCCTTCGTTGGCCAGCCATAGATGCGTTATTGATTACTCGCCTGCTTGCCCTGGAGTGGAATAATGAACTGAATAATCATTGTGAGTCGCCAGGTATCGCCTCTGTCGCGATGGATGGGCAAGTATGTTGTTGCCGGAGGTATGCACACTCCAGCAGCAGTGCATATGGGACGATGAGAAAGCAAGGAAATCATTCTTGGATACACAATTTGAGAGAGATCCCATTCTGACGGTGGATGACGTAGCTCAAAGGCTCAATGTGAGCAAAGACTGGGTTTGGGACCATTCCTCCCGCAAATATCCCCTCCTGCCTGTCATTCGATTCGGTAAAGGCACTCTCAGGTTCAAGGCAAGTCGAATCGAAGAGTTTATCGATGAGCAGGAGCGGAGTACAACGCTGAAGCAAAGACGGAAATGAGCGCGTTCGCTCCAACCAGGGTCAAATTCGAAAAAGCCGAAAGCAGCCGCACACTTCGCGGCTACTCATCAACCTCGTCGCAGCCCAACTACCCAGCCCGGCGGAGCCTCAGCCAGTAGGACACCTGGTTCGCGTTCACATCTTGTTGCCGGCCAAGCGATGCCACCGACAACGGCAAAGATAAAATCAATTTCACGATCTCCCGCTATTCCACAACTTTTCAATGCGGCCGCCGGGCCGAAGCGCCTTCAAATTCTTCAACAATCTCATCTATCCCCGCCATTCCGTGGTATTTGGCCATTACAAGTCGAGTATGAATCCTAACCAACTCCACGACAAGGCGGCTTCGTGAAGCCTCACCGAGAGGAGAATGATCGCAGATTCCGCAAACGATAGAGCCGAACCTGCATTTTTCTATAGTCTGACAGGCGCTTGATAGGTCACACTTTTACAATCGTCACACTGAGGGTCTCGGGATGGGTAGCCAGCAAATTCGCATCTTGAGCGTCGAAGACCATCCCGTTTTCCGGGAAGGCTTGAGCACG
>CAYUJM010000003.1:0-71771 GCA_964445025.1 uncultured Occallatibacter sp.
CCGCGCCCTGGGTGTTGTCGTTGGTCTGCACCGCCAGCCGGTACTCGTTCACCGCACGGTCGCGCTGGCCGGTAATGTCGAAGATTTTTCCCAATGCAATGTGGGCCCAGACCTCAGTCCAGCGCGGTTCGCCATCGCCGCGGAGCGAGTCGCGGTAGGAGTTCACAGCAGCCTGGTAATTCCGCTGGGTAAAAAGCAGTTCGCCAATGCGGTAGCTGGCCAGCGAGCTCTGCGGATTAGCCTCCAGCGCCTTCTGGTATTCGGCCAGTGCGCCGGTCAGGTCTCCCTGCGCCACCAGTTGCTGCCCTTTGAGGATAGCGATGCGCACGTTCAAATCCGGCGTGGCCTTCAGCAGCCAGTTCTGCGGGTCGATGGCGATGTGGCGCGGCCTGCCGAAGGTGTCCACCACGTATTGGGTGTCGGTGCCCACCACGTCCACCTTTTGCGACTCCGTCTTGCCGTCGGTTTCCACGCGCAGTTCCACCGGCATGCGAAACAGATCCAGATCCTGCTGGATCTCCCCGATGGTGCGGAAGCCCTTGTTGTTTCCCAGCCGATAGACGGCGTACTTGTCTGTAAATTGCGGTGCGCCGGTGCCGTCGATCCACTGGGAGAAGAAAGGAGTCAACTGCTGCTGGCTCTGCGCCTCGGCCACTTTGACAAAGTCAGAAGTGCGCACAGGCAGGTCGGTGTACTGGCTCAGCACGCCCTTGAGGGTAGCCAGAAACGCCTTGTCGCCGATATCCCACCGCAGCATGTGGAAGACCATGGCCCCCTTTTCGAGCGTTGAAGACTGGAACTCCGGCGAGAACGGGCTCAGCCGTGCGTCGCTGGAGAGTGGAATGGTGTCGTACGCCAGCGCTCCGGCCGCCACGTCTTGCAAAGCCGCGTGCATGGCGTTCTTGCCGCTCTCATCCTCCACATACATCAGCTCGCCGTAGCGGGCCATTCCATTCGTGATCCAGGCGTCATTGAGCGTCTTGGGGCTCACCTCGGATCCCCACCACTGGTGTGCAATGGTGTTGGCCAGCAGCCGGATGCCGCTCTTGTCGCCCACCCGTGAGCCGAGAATCGCCGCAAGCTCGGGCGCCCATACGGAGGGAAGCGTATCGTCGGGCAGTTCCACCACATTCAGATGGCTGCTCTCCGCCGTGCCAAAGCTGTCGGTAAAGAAGTCGAATTCCCGGGCTGCCGTCTGGGCCAGTTGGTTGGCGCTCTGCTGATGGCTTACCGTCACATAGACCTTTATGTTTCCGGCTCCGGCGGAAACCGGTCCAACAAACCGCCCCGCAATCACCGTGCCCGGAAAGCCCGGCTTGTCCCACTTGAAGTCGAACTCGTCGCCCTGCTTGCCGTTGGCCAGCGTGACCGTCTTGGCCGCGCCTTGGGCGCCGCTGGCAAAAACCTTCATGCCCTGGGGCACGCGGATATGCATCTCCGCGGTGAAGCGGTCTATCATGTACCCGGCCGTGGGAAACCAGCGCGCCGGGTAGAGCAGATAGGTGATCGGCTCCTGGATGGCGGCCAGTTTCAGCCCCTCCACGGGTCCGTCCTCGTTCCCCGTGATGGTTCCGTCGTACTCGAAGGTCCAGTGGTTCACCTGCCCCTTGGTAAAGGGCGCGCCGGGTGCCACGCGAATGGTTCCATCCGCGGAGCGTTCGCCGGTCAGCACCTTGCCGGTTTCATCGGTGATTTTGGTTACCTTCAGCGCGGGGTGAAAGCCGAAGCTCACCAGCTCCAGGGTCTCCGGCGCCGTAAAACTGACCTGCGTCCTGGCCGCCAGGTGGTGCGTATTCGTATCGATCTCGGCGTCGATCACATAGCCGCTGATGTCGAGCGTGGGTCGTTCGATCCGCTGTGCGCGCAGCGGGGCTGCCGGCAGCAGGGCCATGGACAAGAGACCCACGAGGGAAAGGCGCAGAGCCGAATCCCTCCGGAGATTTCGCACGTCTTTACGCATAGCAGTCATCATCGTATCGCAGCCGCTCTTACGGCATATTCTTTCTTGGGCCTGGTCCCCGCCAAAGTCAGGATGGCACAGCAGAGAGTTTAGCTTCCTGGGAGGAGGGCGCAATCACTTCGATGGTAATGGCCGCCACCCGATCCATGGCGCCCGTATTTTCTCCGGCTTTTTCTGCCCGGCGGGAGTGGAGAGCCCCCCCGACAGACCTGAGCTCCTTCATCATGGACTCGCGAGGCACGCCGTCCGGTAGCAGCAGCCCTATGTGTTGGACGATATTTGCCGCCGTGAAGTCATTCTGAATCAGCTCCGGCACCACGCGCTTGCCGGCGATCAGGTTGGCCATGGCCACGTGCGGCACGGTTACCACCCGTTTGGCGATGGCGTAGGTGATGGGCGAGACCCTGTAGACCACGACAAACGGGTTGCCGATCAGCGCCGCTTCCACCGTAGCCGTGCCGCTGGCCACCACCGAGGCCCGCGCATGGCGCAGCACGGCGCGCGCGTCCTCAACCAGTTTGACAGCCACCCCGCCGCCGCGACTTTGAACCATCGCTTGGATATCCGCCCGCTGTTGCTCGTTCAAGGTGGGAGCGAGCGGGACCAGGAACCTGTACTCGCGCATGTTTGGGGAAGCCTGCTCCGCCAGCTTCCGTGCCGCCTCCAGCATCTCCGGCAAATTGTCCCGAATCTCCTTGGGCCTGCTGCCCGGAAGCAGGCCAATCCACGTTGCAGCCGGGTCCAGCCCGATCTCCGCTGCATACTCCTCACGGCTGATTGCAGGCAGGGGCAGCTCGGCCAGCGGATGGCCCACAAACTCCGCCTGCACGCCCCGCTCCCGGTAAAACGTCTCCTCGAATGGGAAGATCACCAGCATTCGGGTGACGTATTTCTGCACCAGCTTGATGCGGTGTTTTTTCCATGCCCATAACTGCGGGCTCACGAAAAAGATGACCGGCACGCCCAGCCGGTGGAACTCCTCCGCCAGTTTGAAATGAATATCGGGGAAGTCGATCAGCACGGCTACGTCTGGCCGCCGCTGGCGCACCGCCTGCTTGAGCTTGCGGAACTCGCCGTAAATGCGCGGCAGGTGCCGGATCACCTCGGTAATTCCCATCACGGCCATATCTTCCGAGCGCACCACGCGCTCCAGGCCCGCAGCCACCATCCGCTCGCCGCCCATGCCGAAGAAGCTGCCCGTTTCTCCGGCGGCCTCCAGCCGCAGCTTGAGCGCCTCAATCAGCAGGGCGCCGTAATGCTCGCCACTGGCCTCGCCTGCCGAGATGAAGATGGTCAAAGACATGAGCTCGCCGCACCCTTCCGCGCGCAAGTCCAATCATAAAGGTTTCTTCAATTTGAAGCGTTCAATCGGCCCATTCCGTCACGGCTCTGGTAAGCTGGGAGCGCTTTCAATCGGATATTCCAAGGAGGCTGGACGATGAAGATTTGGAGCATTACGGCGTGTTGTGTGTTCGGAATGAGTGCGCTTGCAGCCACGGCGCAGATGAAAAACCCTCTCCCGGCAGGTCCCCCGGCGGGAACCATCGCCACGCCGGCAGAGGCGCTGGATTCGCAGTTGAGCCTGATTGAGCTGGAGATGATGGGCGCGGTCAAGGCCATGCCGGCCGAGAAGTTTGGCTTCGCCCCGAGCGCGGCCATCTTTGCGCCCGGGCAGAAGACCGACTTCGCGACTGTGCGCACCTTTGCCCAGCAGGCCACGCACGTTGCCAGGGCCAATTACTTCTTCGCCAGCACTTTCAGCGGCCTGAAGCCGGATGTGGACATGCAGGGACTGGACAAGCTCACTGGCAAGGATGAGGTTGTGGCGGCATTGGCAGCCTCATTTGCGTTTTCCCACAAGGCCATGTCCACGCTGACCCCGCAGAACGCGTTTGTGGTGATCAAGTCTCCGGAGCCGGGATTCGCGACCAACGCCACCCTGGCCGCATTTCTGGTCGCACATGCCAACGACCACTACGGGCAGATGGTCGAATATCTGCGCATGAACGCGGTTGTGCCGCCGGCAAGCGCGAGGTAATTCAGATGCGCAGGAAGATCTTCTTCCTGTACATCCAATAGAGCATGAGCCAGTAAGTTGCCAGGGTCAGTGTGCCCAGGAATAGCGGCTCCAGCCCGGTGCCGAAAACATTGAGTGCCCGCATACCCAGGTTGATGCGAAAGCTGCTCTGGACGAAGTCTTCGCACACATGCGCAATAAGGTATGCGGCAATGGAATTCATGCCCACCACAACCAGCGGAAAGACGATGCCGCGGTGCTTCCGGACGTCGACGACCCAGGAAAACGCAGCCAGAAAAAGGAAGCAGACGCCGCCGCTGAACAGGGTCCACGACGGGGTCCAGATTCTCTTCACGATGGGGCAGATGCCGGTATAGTGCAGGAGCAGTCCGCAGGCAATCAGCAGGATGGCGGCCGCGAGAAACTTGCGAAGTGGAATCCTCGGCGAGGAATCGATAAACCAGCGCCCGGCCGCCACTCCCAGCAGCATGGTGCCCAGTGTGGGAATAAAGCTCAGCGTCAGATAGCCACCGCCGTTGAACAGGAACCGGCTGGGCCGCGGAAACAGGTTCAGGAACCAGACGTCGAATGCCTGGCCCAGATTGCTGTTTTTGTTCCAATGCGAGGCAAAGCCGGAGTAAAGGTGATGCCAGTCCGCCGGCACGCCGACCGAAGCGTAGGGGAAATTGGGGCCGGGCGCGGGATACAGCGCCCAAGCCAGCCAGTAGCCGAAGAGAATGGCTGCCAAGGCGCTCCATTGCCAGCGGGGAAGAACGTAGGTGAGCAGAAAGGCGAAGGTGTAACCGAGCCCGATCTGCGTCAGTGTGTCTTCAAAGGTGAAGTTGGTCATGGGGCTTTCCATCGAACGCAGAAAGATGCCCAGAGCCACAAGAATGAAGCTGCGCCAGATGGTATGACCGAGCATGTGCTTGAAGCTCTCGCCTTTGCGCTGGCGGCTGCGGATGGAGTATGGCAGCGCCACGCCGACCAGGAAGGTGAACGAGGGCTGGATGGTGTCGTGAAGGCTCATCCCCGACCACTCCACGTGGGTCTGGTTGTATGCCAGGAACTGCCAGAAGTGGCTGCCCGGATATGTGCGATGAACATCCCAGAAGCGCAGCACCTCGCCCATCATCAGCAGCATCACCAGGCCACGGTACGCATCGACGGCGACATTGCGCTGCGGCACTTCATTCAACACGGCTTTCTCCACCCGACGACCTCCGCGGCGATTGTACTGTCTGCAACCGGGCTGGAGACAAGTCATTTTTCCTGCCGGTCAGTTCTCGCAGGTCCGGCTGTGCTCTATCCCTGCCATCCCGGCGCACGGGCCTTCCGCGCATAAATTCAAATTCGTAGGAGCCAGTTTTCGCCTAAATTATGAGCCAGAGGTCATGCGATGCGGTTCTTCCCAAGCTCACTCCGCGCATGCAAGATTGAATCCACGTTCGTCCCAACCGTGATCCTGCTTATCGCCGCGGGCCTGTTCGCTTCAAAGGCAAGCGAACAAGACGCCGGAGGCTCGCCTCCGCCGGGGCCACCGCCGCCCGCGTTCTTCCAGAACCCCATCCCCCCGGCCCAGCTCACGTTCTTGAATGAATTCGCAGGCAAGACGGCCAAGGAGATACAGAAGGACAAACGCTTCCGCGCGCTCATGAAGCTGGTCATTCCGGGCACTGAATATCACTATGGCCGCGACATGCCGCTCTCGGAAACGGTAGAGACTCTGCTCGACGGACCGCCCCTGCCCATCGACATCCGCGACGGCCGCTACGTGATGGTGGCCAGCCATGGCGGGCCCTACTTGAGCGGCCGCGGATTCGTTTGGTTCGACATGCAGAGCGGCATTGCGCTGGGTGGCGTGTACTTTCATCCCACCAACGGTGAGCCTACCCCCACGCTGGCCATCTTCTCGCGGCAACTCAGGGACACCGATCTCGCCATGAGCCAGCTTCCGCCAGCCTTTCAGCAGGATCTGGCGCAATGGGTCCTGGTTGCCGGTCCGCGCCTGGTCTCACCCCGCTACTTCATCCCCGAGAACGGCAAGAAGTATGTGCTGATTCACGACGAAGACTATTGCTCGTACCAGGAGGGCACGCCTCCGCCGCCGCAGGACCAATGCGCGGAGTTGAACGCCGAGGCCGCGGACGCGGACGTGAATGCGGCCTACTTTATGCAGGAGACCCACAATGCGGCCAATGCCACGGCCTGGATGCTCGGGCAGGACCAGTTGGCCTGGATTAGCATCAGGGACAGCACCTGCGGGATCAACGGCTTCGCCTGCCGCATCCGGCTCGCCCGCCAGCGCACGCGCGTGCTGATCGGGCCGCGGCGGAACTAGAAGGATTTCAATTTTCAGGTCTTTAGGACTTGATTGGATCGTGCGGTCCCACCCTTGACGCATACACAAGAACGCGCCAAGGATGGGCACCCGGACTTCCATACAATCCGCCAAAATGCCGGCCGCGAGAGTGCCCTACGCGCTGCGTCGCGCGCGCACTGCAGCGGCCAGTTCCTCCAGCAGCTTGTGCGTCTCATCCCAGTCGATACATCCGTCGGTGATGCTCTGGCCATAAACCAGCGTCTGGCCGGGAACGAGGTTCTGCGCGCCGGCCACCAGATTGCTCTCCATCATCACGCCCAGAATGCGGCGGTCGCCGCCTGCGATCTGCGCCGCCACGTCGTGGCACACAACGGCCTGGCGGCGGTAATCTTTGTTGCTGTTGGCGTGGCTGAAGTCGATCATGATGCGCGGCGGAACGCCGGCCTGCTCCATCTTCGCAGCGGTGTCGGCAACGCTCTCTGCGCTGTAGTTCACCATCTTGCGGCCGCCGCGCAGGATGATGTGGCAATCCGGATTGCCGGTGGTGACAAAGATGGCCGATTGCCCGTGCTTCGAGTGGCCTAGAAATGTGTGCGAGTGGGCGGCCGAGAGAATGGCGTCGATGGCCACCTGGACATCGCCCGACGTGGCATTCTTGAAACCCACCGGACACGACACTCCGGAGGCCAGTTGGCGATGGATCTGGCTCTCGGTGGTGCGCGCGCCGATAGCGCCCCAGCTCACCAGACCGGCGATGTACTGCGGCGAGATCATGTCCAGGAACTCCGTCCCCGTGGGCACGCCCATCTCCGCCAGGTCGAGCAGCAGGTGCCGCGCCAGGCGCAGCCCGTCGTTGATCTTGTACGACTGATCCAGAAAGGGATCGTTGATGAGGCCCTTCCAGCCGATGGTGGTGCGGGGTTTCTCGAAGTAGACGCGCATCACGATGCGCAGATCGGCGTTGAATTCCCTGATCGCGGACTTGAGCAGCACGGCGTATTCGCGGGCCGCCTTGGGGTCGTGGATGGAGCATGGGCCGCAGAGCACCAGCAGGCGCGAATCGCGGCCGTTCAGGATCGCAGAGATATCGGTGCGCGCATTGAAGATGGTGGCGGTGGCGTTCTCGGTGATGGGAAGGTCTTCTTCAAGAAAGACCGGGGGAAGGACGACTTTGGTCCACTGGATGCGGAGATCTTCAATCTTCGGGGGCATATATCTTTCTACCTGGCTCGTTTCGGGGCGTTATACATCCCGGCCTCCGGTCCCGGATTCGGACGCGGGTACGGCAAGATGACCATGGATGAGATCCACCGGCTCTGACTAAATTCTATAGGGAGCGATTGCGCCAGCGCGAATGCCCAGGCGCGTGCGATCGCGCCATGTGTCAGGGAGCGTAGCGCTTCTCTCCTGCTTCAATCGCCACCGGGAGGCGATTCTTTTCCGGCGGCAAGGGACAGGTGGCGTAGGCCGTATACGCGCAGGGCGGGTTTTCCAGCCGGTTGAAGTCCAGAATCAAGGTTCCCGGCTTGTCCAGTCCGTTGTTCGGAAACCCGGTGTGCAGAAACCGCGCTGTCTCATACGTGGCGTCTTTCCCGGTTTCATCGCGGAGAATAAAGAACAGCGTCCTGGCTCCGGGGCTTTCCAGCACCGGCTCCAGGCGATACGTCGTCTCGCCGAGCATAAACTCCGCAACCCCCGGCGAAGGCAGGTCAAGCGTCGTTCCAATGATGGTGGGGATCTTTTCGACGTGAGGCGGCGTATAGGGGATCCACTGCGCCTCGACGCTGAAATGCGGATCGGCCGGGTACCAGTTGAGGCCGTGAAAGCTCTTGCGCGCGGCTGCGTCGGAGTCCTTGATACGCAGCGCATAACGCCCGCCGCGATCGAGCACCGCCATCGTTACTCCATGCCAGCCAATCACCGAAGGCTTTCCACCTTCCACCACCAGCGGGCCCTCCCGCGCCGGCTGGCCATCGATGGTCAAGTCGGGTGGAAAGCCCTCAACCGTCGATAGCAACTGGACCGTTGTTTTGCTCACGGTCAGCAGCCCAATATGGTCCGGCGCCGGGGTATGCAGTTGGATCGCGTTGTCCCCCGCCGCGCCCACGGAGTTGGCGCCGGATTTCAGCCACTCCAGGCCCACCAGTGTCAGCCATCCGTCGGGCGCGTCCACCTGCTGCTCCCGCCGCGCGCGCCATTGGGCCAGATCTGCCCGCCATTCCGATTCGGCCGTCGTGACCGCAGTCTGCGCCGGGGCCGGACGCGCAGTGAACAGACTCCAGCCCGCCGCCAGAATCGCCAAAGTCCAGGCCGTCAGCCCAGCCCGTCTCCATCTCCGCACGCCAAGCGATCCCATTGGTTGCGATTCCTCTTTCCGCCCGCCGATCTTTTCCCTAACCGCACGCATCATTCCGGGTCAAACCAGCAACGCGCATCGAACAAGCGGGTCATTCAGCTGCCACATGCCGGGCAATCGAGCTTGCCCGTTATGTTTGTGCCGGGCAATGCGATGGTCCCGCTGTCAGGGCTGCTCTTATTATGGCCCAGTCGGGGTTCGAGAATAGACTTCCAGCGAGGATTCCGGTGCAGGTTTCACGATGATGAATCGCATGTTCAAAGCGCGGGCTGTTTTTCTCGCTTGCATTCTCTGTTGTCCGGCATGGGTTCTTGCCCAGCAGCCCGCAGCTCCTGACGGAGCGGCTGTGCAGGCACAGCCGTTGCCCGTGTCCCAGCCTTCCGCTCCCCAGGACCCGGTGCTGGTCAAGCGTCCGCCGCCAAGGCCACCGGGTCCTCCCAGCTTCGTCACCCCTGAAGGCCGCGTCCATCTCGATGTCCTGGTGAGCGATGCCGCCGGTAAGCCGGTCCTCGGTCTGTTGCCAACAGACTTCACGATCCTGGACAACAAGCAGCCGCGCCGGCTTCTCTCTTTTCGTTCCTTCGATGGCGTCAACGTCAAGCCCGACCCGCCGGTGGAGGTGATTCTTCTTTTCGATACGGTGAACCTGCCCTTTGTACAGGTCTCCTTCGTCCACCAGGAGATCGCGAGGTTTCTCCGCCAAAACGGCGGCCACCTGGCCCAGCCGGTATCCATCATGCTGCTTACGGAGTCTGGTCTGCGCGTCCAGCCGCGGCCGTCGGTCGATGGGAATGCATTGCTCACCGTGCTCGATCAGATCAAGGGCGGTGTTCACGCCATTTACGGGGCGATGGGCTCGGACGGCGATCTGCAACGATACCAGCTCTCCGTCCGGCAGATGGCAACTATTGCGGAGAACGAAGCCAGAAAGCCTGGCCGAAAGCTGCTCATCTGGTTTGGCCCCGGCTGGCCGATGCTCGATAGCGACAGATATATGTTCTCCGACAAGGACCGGCGCCAGTACTTCGACGAGATCGTCGCGCTTTCCACCCGACTGCGCGAGGCGCGCATGCCCGTTTACAGTGTTGCTCCCGTCAACGTAGAGAGCAGCGGAGAGCGCGCATTCCTGTATCAGGATTTCTTGAAGGGCGTTCTCTCGCCGCGGTCGGCGGACACCGGCAACCTGGCGCTGAAGGTGCTTGCGCTCGAAAGCGGCGGGCGCATCCTGGGCCCAGACAACGACATCGCCGCCCAGATCGACAATTGCATTGCCGATGCAAATGCCTTTTATACGATCTCCTTCAATCCTCCTCCGGCAGATCACGCAGATGAATACCACGACCTGAAAGTTGTCGTCGGGCAGCCGGGGCTCACCGTGCGAACCAACACCGGCTACTACAACCAGCCGTAGCGGATAATTGTGGAAGGTTCAAAGAACTCAATCCTCTTTAATCGGAGAAGTAAGCTTTCATGAGCAGGTTACATTGCGTGGTTCTCGTCCTCGTACTCTTCTGTTGCGTGTCGCTGGTTCGTTCACAGTCGCCGGCTCCTGCAGTACCAGCGGTACAACCGCAGGTTTCTGCGCAAGTGAAGACCGCAGCGCCGGTCCGCATCACCCTCGATGTACTGGTGACCGACAGCGCAGGGAAGCCGGTGCCGGATTTGGAGCCACTAGACTTCACTTTGCTCGATGACAACCAGTCGAGCAAAATTCTCGGTTTTCGCCGCGTCGACGGAACCGTTGGCAACAAATCCGATCCACCTGTTGAAGTGATCATCGTGCTGGACGCGGTGAACATGCCCTATCAGGCCGTTACCCAGTTGCGGCTGCAGTTGCAGAAGTTCCTGCGCCGGAATGGCGGTCATTTGGCGCAGCCGGTATCGGTGTTCGTTTTTGCCAGCGATGGCCTGCAAGTGCAGCCCGCGCCCTCGAAAGACGGCAATGCGCTGGCCGCCATGCTGGACACATCTGCCGGCACTGTGCGCGCCTTGGGGGCAGCGGCGGGCGATTACGGCTTGGGAGAGCAGTTCTCTAAATCCACCCAAACCATCAAAGGCATTGCGGAAAACGAGGCCCGCAAGCCGGGCAGGAAGCTCCTCATCTGGTTGGGCAGCGGCTGGCCCTTGTTGGATAGTCCGCACTTTATAAAGTCCAACGAAGGCGAGCAGCGCCACTTTATGAACATTGTTGATGTCTCGAAGAAGCTGCGCGAAGCCCGCATCACTGTTTACGGTATCTACACGTTAAACTCATCCTCCGAACAATTCCTCTATGAGGCGTATCTGAAGCCGGTGAGGGACTTCCACCATGCGGATGCTGGCAATCTGTCCATGCAGGTTCTGGCGCGCCAAACAGGCGGGCGCGTACTTCCTCCCGGCAACGACATCGCCGGCCAGATTGACAGTTGTGTCGCCGATATCGGTGCTTATTACACGATTGCCTTTGCGGCTCCTGCGGCCGCCCAGGCAAACGAGTACCACGACCTGAAAGTTGTCGTCGGGCAGCCAGGGCTTACCGTGCGCACCAATTCCGGCTACTACAACCAGCCGTAGGCGGCACAGCGGCAGAATTTTTGGAGAAGCTTCAGCGAGGCGAACGCGTGCGAACACCACAATCTCTTTGGCTCCCGGTGCTGCTCTGCTTGCCTGCTCTTGCATGGGCGCAGCAGCGTACGTCCCCGGGAGCTGCGTCGCAGCCTCCCACGCCCCCTTCATTCTCATCTCAAGGACTCGATCCGGACGCAACCCCAGCGTCCGATTCCGGGGAAGGCCGCATCAAGCTGGATGTGGTGGTGACCGATCAGTCGGGAGCGCCTGTATCCGGCCTCGATCAAAAGGACTTCACTCTACTGGACGACGGCAAGCCAGCGAAAATCGTTTCCTTCAGTGGATTCGACGAAACCACCGCCAGACCCGATCCTCCCGTGAAGGTAATTCTCGTCATCGATGCAGCCGACCATTCGAAAGACGAGATTTCCGATGTGCAGTATGGGATCGAAAAGTTCCTCAGGCAAAACGGCGGGCAGCTTGCTCAGCCTGTAGAAATCTATCGGCTCTCCGACGCGGGTCTGTCGGTTACTCCGGAGCCATCAACCGACGGGTATGCCTTGGCGGAGGCGATTTCTCAAAAGAGAGGACTGCGCGAAGTCCCACTGGATCACGGCGATTACAACCTGGAGCTTTCCACGGCAGCCCCGAGCCCGTCCTACCAAAACCAGTCGTTTCATCCACAGTCGGCCCTGCGCGCGCTTGGGTCCATTGTCTTGGAAGAACGGCGCAAACCGGGCAGGAAGTTGCTGGTCTGGGTCGGGTATGGCGTTCCGGGGGAAGAGGACTACGGTCGAAGTGTCCGCTTCGATACACAGCATGCGGGCCAGTTCGAATGGATCACAGAGTTCTCAACGCGGATGCGTCAAGCTCGCATCGCCTTTTACGGTGTCACGTTTTACCAAAAGCCGGATCGCAGATTTCCCTACCAGAGATTCTTGCGAGGGGTTACAACGGCCGAACAGGTCCAGCCTGGCAACTTTGCTTTCGAAGTGCTTGCAACCCAGAGCGGCGGCCTTGCTCAAGAGGAACCCGATAACGATCTGGCTCGCCTGATCGGCAAGTGCGTCCAGGACGGGAGCAACTACTACACAATCTCGTTCGATGCTCCGCGCACGGATCAGCCGGATGAGTATCACGATTTGAAGGTCGAACTCGGCAAGCCGGAATTGGTCGCCCGTACCAGTACCGGATATTACGATCAACCTGTCTATTACGATCAGCCTTTCGTCGCGTCGGAACGCATAACGGTAAATCAACTGGAGCAGATACTCGAAAGGGCCCAGGGCGGCCCGGACGCGGAGCTGGCGCGGCGCCTATCAGGAATGGAGTTAAGAGAGCGGCTGAGCAGCGAGAAGCTTTCATCGTGGAAGGTCCGCCTGAAGGGCGAGAAAGCGCAGGCTGCACTTGTGGCTCTGGCCGATGCTTCGGCCTTTCTGCATCCGCCTCCCTCAGAGATTCCCACCCTCGCGGCGCCCGATACGGAAGCGCGGCAGGCGATGTTATCGAGCACCGTCGACTTTCTCGAAAAGACGGTTCCAAAATTGCCGGACTTCTTCGCGACGCGATCGACGGCTCGCTACGAGGAGCCGCCGCTCAAGGAAAACCAAACGTGGAAGACTGCAGGCAGCGACCGCTCCCTGCATCTGGCAGGCACTTCCCAGGCAACCATACTCTACCGCAATGGAAACGAGGTTGTGGATCTGGAGACGGCAAAAGGGAAAAAGCCGGAGCGGGAACACCGGCGCCTGGAATTGACGGGCGCATTTGGCCCCATTCTGAGCGTTGTGATCCTCGATGCAGCGAGCAGCGAGTTGGTCTGGAGCCATTGGGAGCAAGGCAGCGCAGGGCCATTGGCGGTCTTCCGGTACCGGGTCCCGAAGGGGGAATCGCACTATGCGGTAACCTACCGCGGCGTTCTGGATTACCGCGACGAAGCGGGTGTTTTCCAGCGCCTGACGGGGTATCACGGGGAAATCACCATCGATCCGCAGAGCGGAGCCATCCAGCGGATGACATTGGAGGCGGATCTGGAGCCGAACCTGCCAATGATTCGCTCCGCAGTCATGGTCGAATACGGCCCGGTTGAAATAGGAGGAAACACCCACATCTGTCTCGTGAGGAGCGTCTCCATCGGAAGAGTGCGCAAGATATTCAGCATCTACGAATGGGGTCAGAGCTTTCGAGTCTATGGACCGTTTGAAACCCTGCTCGACGATGTTTCCTATGGGAAATATCACATGTTTCACGGGGAGGCGCGCGTGCTGAGCGGGTTCAGCGACGCGCCAAATGACAACAAATAGAACGGCCCGTGATGCTTCCCGACTCTGCCGACTTGGGCGTTTGGAGTACTGTTGACAGCGGCAGTCGCGTCTCCCTAGAATTAAAGAGGACTACTCCATCTAATTTTTGCTTGCAGAAGCTGTTGTAAGCCTCAGACAGATGGGGAGTTCGTGGAATGCCGGCACCTGGGAGCCTGGGCGCAAACAGCCCTCCTTGAGCCAGTGCAGGCAAACGCGGAGAGCAGGGAAGCATGGTGGAAGCGCGCGTCAGCCCGCGAGAGCGGCTGGTGCTTATGGCCATTATCGAGCAGTACATTGCTACCGGTGAACCCGTGGCTTCGCAGGCGGTTGCGCATATCTTTGCCGACCGCGAAGGTCTCAGCTCCGCCACCGTACGCAACGTAATGGCGACACTGGGCGACGCAGGCCTGCTCGAGCAGCCGCACACCTCTGCGGGCCGCGTTCCTACCGCTGCCGCATTCCGCTACTACGTGGAACAGATCACACAGTTCGGGCGCGTGGCCGCCGGCGCGCAGCCAGCTGGCTCCATGGCGCAAGCCGCCTCGCCCCTTAGCCCCACATTGCTGAGCGAAGCCCGCCGCGAGCAGATCGAAGACAGCTTCACGGGCGTTTCCAGCTCGCATGAGTATCTGGAGCGCACCTCGCACGTGCTGGCGCTTATCTCCAGCGGCCTGGGCGTGGCGCTGGCCAGTTCCACCGCGGGGCAGGTGCTGGAACATATTCATTTTTCGCGGCTCTCCACGGGGCGCGTTCTGGCGGTGCTGGTTACGCAGACCGGCGCAGTGCAGGACCGCGTGCTTACCCTGGACCGCGAGCTGACCCACACCGAGCTTGAAACCGCGGCGCGTTACCTGAACGAGAGCTTCCGTGGCTGGCATATCGACCGCATCCGCGCCGAGGTGGCGCGGCGCATGGAAGTGGAGCGCGAGGCCTACGCCCAGATGCTTGCCTCGGTAGAGGAACTGTGCCGCAAGGGCGCACTGGCTGGCGGGGAATCCGGTCCCGCAATCTTCGTGGACGGAATGTCCAACCTGATCTCTGCCGAACTGGATCGTGAGCGGCTGCGCCAGATGCTCCTGGCTCTTGAGGCCAAACAGCGGCTGATCGAGCTGCTCAATGCCTACGTGGACGGCCGCCAGCAGGAGGTGCGGGTGGTGGTGGGGCTAGACCAGGCCTCGCCGGCCATGCAGGATCTGGTGCTGATAGGCGCGCCGGCCCGCCTGGCCGGAACAAATCTCGGAACTGTGGCCGTTATTGCCCCCACGCGCATCCAATATCAGGAGATGATTCAGGCGGTTCGCTATATTGCCCACCTTTCCGAGCGAATCCTGGAAGCTCCCGTGGATTAGACGTTTTCCGCCGATAGGGCACCCTGAAAAGGCCGCAGGAATTGCTAACCGTAAAATAAACCGGCGACCGGCGCCCAGGCGCCTGAGTCGAACCATGCATGGGCGAGTGGCCCCCGGCAGAAAATTAGAATGGAATAAGGCAAAATTGATCTTTCGGAGAAAACGCGGAGTTATGTCAAAGCATGAAACAGAGTTGACCGTATTGGAATCCCAGGAAGGCGCGTCCGGCGCGGATGCCTCGGGCGTTCCCGCGTCCGGAGCTCCAGCCGAGGCGGCTTCAGGGGATGCGGCCGCCGCACCCGCGGATGCAGAAGCCCTCGCGAGCCGCACGGAGCTTGACCAGGTGAAGGCCGAGAGGGATCAGTTGCTCGACCGCCTTGCGCGTTTGCAGGCTGAGTTTGAAAACACCCGCAAACGCGCCGAACGCGAACGGATCGAGTATCGCGATTACGCAACAGGGAATGTGGTCGAGCAGTTTCTGCCCGTCGTAGATAACTTCGAGCTGGCGCTCAAGTCCAAGGGCACCGCCGAGCAGTTGCGCCAGGGCGTCGAACTCATCGTGAAGCAGATGGAAGAGGTTCTGCGCCAGTTGCAAGTGAATCCCATTCCAACCGTCGGCGAGGCATTCGATCCGCGCGTCCATGAGGCTCTGGGCTCGGTAGACCGCGACGACCTGCCCGACCAGCATGTGGCCGAAGAGATCCGCCGCGGCTACAAGCTCCGCGACCGGCTCGTGCGCCCTGCATTGGTTCGTGTGGTCCACAATCCGAAGCAAACCGCGGAATAAAGCTTGATACCGACGAGATGGGGCCGGACGCCAGCAAATGAGTTCTAATACAAGAGTGAGCAAAGCAGATTATTACGAAGTCCTGGGCGTTTCCAGGGATGCCAGCGACCAGGACTTGAAGAGCGCTTATCGCAAGCAGGCGCTCAAGTACCATCCTGACCGTAACCCCGGTGATCATGCCTCGGAAGAGAAGTTCAAGCTGGCCAGCGAGGCCTACCAGGTGCTGAGCGATGCTGACAAGCGCGCCGTTTACGACCGCTATGGTCACGCAGGACTGAGCGGCCAGGGCGGTTTCAGCGGCGGACCGTTTGCCGGCGGCGTGGACATCGGCGATATCTTCGGCGATCTGTTCGGTGAGATGTTTAACGTGGGTGGCAGCGCGCAGCGCGGCTCGCGCCAGCAGCGCGGCGACGACCTGCGATTCGACCTGACCATCAAATTTGAAGACGCTTTCTTCGGCACCGAGACCGAGGTGAAGATCCGTCGCCTGGAAACCTGCGAGACCTGCCACGGCAAGGGCACCGCCTCCAGCCGTGGACCAAGCGTGTGCAGCCAATGTCAGGGACGCGGGCAGCTCCGCTACCAGCAGGGATTCTTCTCCGTGGCTCGCACTTGCCCGGCCTGCGGCGGCACGGGCCAGGTCATCGGCGATCCCTGCCAGACCTGCCGCGGTCAAACCCGCGTCAGCAACGAGTTCAAGCTCACCGTCAAAGTGCCTCCCGGCGTCGAAGAAGGCACGCGCATCCGCTACACCGGCGAGGGCGACGCAGGCCGCTCCGGTGGGCCCAGGGGCGATCTGTACGTTGTGCTCTCGGTGCGTCCGCACGACTTCTTCGAGCGGCACGGCAACGACCTGCACTGCGTCATCCCCATCAGCTTTCCGCAGGCCGCGCTGGGCGCCGAATTCGAAATCCCCGGCATCGACGGCCCTATCAGCCTGAAAATCCCCGAAGGCACACAAAGCGGGCGGGAACTGCGCATTCGCGACCGTGGTGTTCCTTTTCTGAACGACAAGGGCAGCGGCGATCTGATTGTGAAGGTGCTGGTGCAGGTGCCGCGCAAGCTGAGCCGGTCCCAGAGAGAGTTGGTGAGTAAGCTCGCCGAGTCGCTTTCCGTCGACAATAAGCCGACATCGCCCGGCCTGCTGGACAAGATGAAGGACCTGTTTAACTAGGCCGCTCTATCGAAGCGTTCGAGGTTTGGGTCCCCCACCCTTGCGACCTTCTTGTTTTTGTCGCTGGGGTGGGATGGTACGCAGCCTCGCTCAGCTCTTCCAGGGATTGATGACTGGCACGCCAACGGCAACGAACGGCGCCGTGTCGCGCGTGGCGACGCTGAACCCGTGCATCGCAGCGATCGCGGCAATCTGACAATCGCCAACCGAGATGGAATAACCACGTGCCGAGGCACGGCTTGCAAGCGAGGCATAAGTCACGGCGGCTTCGCGTTCAAAGGCGAGAAATCGGCCAGCGAAGTAATTCGCAAGCAATGCCTGCACCGCCGTCGTCATGCCTCTCTTTCGTTTGCCGTCGGCGAGAAGCGAAATGCCGAGTAGCACCTCCATAAGAACGGGGGCGCACAGATATAGCGCTTCTTTCGGCTGGCGGTCCAGCCACGCAACCACGTGTGGATCAGGCAGCGGCTTCAACGGCTCCGAAATCACATTCGTGTCAAGAACGATCACGAGAAATCCGCCGGCTCAGCCGGCCTTGAATCGCGCGTGATGTCGAGCTCAATGCCGCCGAAGCTGCGCCCAAGCGCAGCCAGTTGCGAGCCGAGTCCGGTTGTCGAATCAGGAGACACGGCATCTTCCAGAATCCGGCGGATCTCGGCCTCGGTACTGCGGCCGTTCCGTGCGGCGCGCAGCTTCAAGGCACGATGCGTCTTCTCGGGGATGTTGCGGACGGTGACGGCTGGCATGGATTCTGCTCCTCGGATATCTATTACAAATGATATCATACTGCCATCATCGATATCAGAGTCTTCTTCGCCCTCTACACCGCCAGCAGGGCAATCAGCACCACCGCAATGCCGATTGCCTGGCTCACGCGGTCGGTCAGCGCAAAAGCTACGGGGTCTTCGTCCAGTTCGCCGCGTGAGGCCAGCAGCCACACCCGGTTGAGCCACAGTAAGATCAGCGGCACAATCAGCCACAGCAGCTTCGGTTCCCGGTAGAGCTTCACCACATCGGGTCCGGTGATGTAGATGGCGAATACTACCGCGGCCGCATAGGCGCTGGCCGTGCCAAAACTGCGCAACTGGTCCAGATCGGCCAAAACGTAGCCGCGGCCATTCCTGGGCACGGCATTGCTGATGCGCAGGTTCTCCAGTTCCGCAAACCGCTTCACAATCGCCAGAGAAAGGAACAGGAACATCGAGAAGCCGGCCAGCCAGTGGGAAATCGGAGTTTGAGTCACCGCGCTGCCGGCCAGTAGCCGCAGAATGTACAGCCCCGAAAGCACCAGCACATCCACCAGCGCGAACCGCTTGAGCAGGCCGGAGTAGGCCGCCGTCGTTGCCAGGTAGAGCAGCAGCCAGGCGAAGAATCTCCCCGGAAGCAGCGCTGCGCCTGCCAGGCCCATGGTCAAAAATGCCGCCGTGACTGCGACTCCGGTAAAGGCCTGCAGATCGCCCGAAGCAAAAGGCCGCTGGTGCTTCCCCGCATGCCGGCGGTCGGCATCAATGTCCAGCAGGTCGTTCGCAATGTATGCCGCCGAAGCGGTGAGCGAGAAGCAGAAGAAGGCCGCCAGCGCCGTCAGCAGCTTCCCTGTGCTCAACGCATGCGAGCACAACAGCGGAACAAAGATGAGCAGATTCTTTGCCCACTGGTGCACCCGCAGGGCTTTGAGCAGGGACTGCAGAAATGGCGTGCGCTCAACAAAAGCATGGGACGGCCGGATGCCTCGCGCCTTGAGCCGCAACCGCAGCTTCAGGCTGGGATTCGCCACCATTGCATCGGTGGCTTCTGCAAGCAGCGGCAGGTCAGGCGTGTCGTTGCCAACGTAGTCGAATGCGGCGGAGTCCAACCGGCTGCGCAAGCTGTCGAGTTTCTTCGAGCCTGTAAGGTTGGTCGCGCCGTCCGACCCCATTACGCCCGTAAAGATGCCGAGGTGATCGGCCACGCGACGGGCCAGATGCACATCCGCGCCCGTAGCCAGGTAAAGAGCGCGCCCGCGCGCGTGTTCCTGGTGGAGAAACTGCAGCAGCATGCGGTTGTAGGGCAGATGCACAACATCCAGCGAGACAGATTCCGTGACGAATGCCTTGAACGCAGCCTTGCCGGCCAGCAGCCGGCCGGGGAGCTTGAAGAGCTGAGCCGGGTAAGTTCGCAGCAGCACCAGCAGGGAATCCACAAGCGTATCCGACTTCACCAGCGTCCCGTCCAGATCGACGCACAGCGGACGCGTCATTTCATCGGATGGTTCCGGGGGCGAGATTGTGCTGGGCTGGAGCAATTCGGAACCTCATCGGGGCTGCATGCGCCAATAGAGCAACGCACGGCGCCAGACTCCGGCAACCGACGCCGGGAAACTTGGTTCCATTGCATGCCGAAGTCTTGGGGCACCCCAAGTATACAGTCGCCCGGAAACGGATCAATGCGCGCAGAAGGGCGCAAGCAAAGTTGGAACCCAGCCTGATTAAGCAGGGATTGAGGGGATTTGGTGGAGCTGAGCGGGATCGAACCGCTGGCCTCCTCGTTGCGAACGAGGCGCTCTCCCAGCTGAGCTACAGCCCCACGACTCTCTTATCTTACCAGCGCGCGCAAAATCCCGAAAGAGCGCCTCGCGCTTTTCACCCTTTTTGGGAGCACTTCGGCGGAGGGGCAGGGCCGTCCGCCGGGAATGGCCTACAGCTGGTTCATATTCGCCAGGAACTCGGCGTTGTTGCGCACCTTTTCCAGGCGGCTGACGATCAACTCCATGGCTTCGACCGGCGACAGCGGGTTGAGCACCTTGCGCAAAATCCAGATGCGCTGCAAGTCTTCCTTGGGAATGAGCAGTTCTTCCTTGCGCGTGCCGGAGCGCTGGATGTCGATGGCCGGGAAGACGCGCTTGTCCACCAGCTTGCGGTCGAGGATGATTTCCATGTTGCCGGTGCCCTTGAACTCCTCGAAGATGACTTCGTCCATGCGTGAGCCGGTGTCCACGAGAGCCGTCGCAATAATGGTCAGGGACCCGCCCTCTTCGATGTTGCGGGCCGCGCCAAAGAAGCGCTTCGGCCGCTGCAGCGCGTTTGAATCCACGCCGCCCGAGAGCACCTTGCCCGACGGCGGAACAATGGTGTTGTAGGCGCGAGCCAGGCGCGTGATGGAGTCGAGCAGAATGACCACATCGCGCTTGTGTTCGACAAGGCGCTTGGCTTTCTCGATCACCATCTCGGCCACTTGCACGTGGCGGGCCGCTGGCTCGTCAAATGTGGAGCTGATCACCTCACCCTTCACCGAGCGTTGCATGTCGGTCACTTCCTCAGGCCGCTCATCGATGAGCAGGACAATCAGCACCACTTCTGGATGATTGGTTGAGATTGAGTTGGCGATCGACTGCAGCAGCATCGTCTTGCCGGTGCGCGGCGGGGCCACGATCAGGCCGCGCTGGCCCTTGCCCACCGGCGTCACCAGATCCATCACGCGCCCGCTGATGCCCTCGCGGACCGTCTCCATTTTGATCCGCTCCTGCGGATAGAGCGGCGTGAGGTTGTCGAAAAGAATCTTGTTGCGCGTCTCCTCGGGCGACTCGAAGTTGATGGCCTCGATCTTCACCAGCGCGAAGTACTTTTCCCCCTCGTGTGGCGGGCGGACATTGCCGCTGATTGAGTCGCCGGTCTTCAGATCGAACTTGCGGATCTGCGACGGCGAGACGTAGATGTCGTCAGGACCGGGAAGGTAGTTGTAATCCGGAGAGCGCAGGAAGCCGTAGCCGTCGGGCAAAATCTCCAGTACGCCGTCGGCAAAGATGTGCCCCTCCTTCTCACTCTGTGCCTGCAGGATCTTGAAGATCAGGTCTTGCTTGCGAAGGCCGCTGGCGCCCGGGATTTCCAGGTTGCGCGCAATGCGGCTCAGTTCTGTGATGTTTTTTTCTTTAAGTTCAGCGATCGTCATGGTCACCTGCGGTGGGAGGGATGGGAGTGGGGTGCGGAAAGGGGATGTGCTCCAGGAGGAAATCGGGCGGGAATCACTGCATGCCATGGGCGCAGACCGCGCCCGCTGCATTTCCCGAAATCAAGAGGAAGATCGAAACGCCGGAGAAACGCGGCTAACCTGGCCGGTCAGCCGCCTTGAAACCGTTGCTTGAATCAACTATACCCTTGTTGGAAGCCTTTTATGCGGCGCGACGCCGCTCAACAGGCTCGACGGCCTGCGTCTCGACTGGCGCGGCAGCCCCTGGATTGGTGGTCTGAAAGCGGCCCAGGACTTCGTTGGTGGTATCTTGCAGCCGTGTGTTCGGCTTGTGCAGCTTGCGGGTTGCCTTGCTAGCCAGTTGACAGAGCTGGTAGCGATTGGACACATGAGAAAGTGCCCCAAAAACTAAATCAGAACGCATGATACTTCTCTCCTCGCTTAGATTGCATGTACCAGCGGAACTTGCCTGGCCCCGCCTGTCTGCTTGGGGCGCCAATAAAATTACCGGCAACCCCGATTTTTCAGTCTCAATTCTTAGACGCACAAAGTGTGTGTCCAGTTCAAAAATCTTGACGCACTTTCGCGCGCCAACAATATGCTGTGTGCCGAATCTGGGATACAGATTGCCGCTCTGGGAATCTGTGCGCCCGCTTTCCCGTTCCCGGCGCGTTCAAAACGCACCTGCGCATCAACGGCTGAACCTCAGCTCAATAGGATGCGGGAAACCACGGATGGGCGCGCTAGACCTTGCTGCAAGCTACCCTTGAATGGATGGCACTCATGAATGTATACCCAGGCGTTCTCTGGGTCAACAGTTTTTTCCGCTTTTTTGGTCCCAGACGTAATGATCTGAGGTTTTTCCGATTACCGCGGTTATAGCGTTTATTATCAATTGTTTACATTGGGTTCGGTGAGTAGGTTTCGGAGCTTGCCCCACGCCTAAGTGCCCCATTTCCACACCGCATTTCCTATCTGGGGCCCGCCTGATTACCTGAGGTTACGTGACCATCTCTCCGGATTCGGAAGCACCACGCACCTGGCCCGACTCACCGCTTTCGGCGTTGCAGCAGCATCGACCCCATTTCCGTCTTGCCGGCGCGGAGGCTCGTCCGGGACCAGCCGATAAAGAGCGACATAACGTTAATACTTCCAACAAGTTAGGTGTCAAGCTCTGCCCCGATTCCATCCGTTGAATGCTGCGCCTTCGCGACCTCAGGCCGCGCGAGCCAGGTCTAAACATAGATTTGTCAATCACTTCAAGAGGAATTTGAGGCTGTGGGCGGTTTACTTGCTTCGTGTGCGAGCCCCTGATGGCCTGCCATCCGGATCCACCAGAAAGGTATCGCCCTTTTCATCCATGACGCATCCTGGCCGGCGCCGATTCGCTGTTCCTGCCCGCGTCCTGGAGGTTGTAAAGAGCCCATCCAGGCGAAAAACAGCCGCCGCCACGATAACAATCAATGGGAGACCCACGAACAAGGTGTCCCGAACGGAATCGAGATCAACCTTATACATCTTTGTTCCCTGCGGTCCTGGACCGGTCACCCCAGCGTAGCCCCGAACCAGGGGAATCCGAGCCCTCGCACGATTGAGATGCCGTCAGATTGAATTACAGGCTGCGGAATTAAGACGCCTCCGGTAGCGAAAGTAACTTCTTGTTTACTGAATGAGCAAATAAGGGAGAGACAGGTGACATCGAACCGTGTCCCTAAGTCCATTAATCTCTGAGTCCCTAGTCCCCAGTCCTTACGTCCCTGTTCCCCATTTCCTAATCCCTGCTTTTCTCACGCCCAGTAACTGCGGTCAAGCGTGCGATATTGGATCGCTTCCGCCAGGTGCGCTACGCTCAGGTGCTCGACGCCTTCCAGATCCGCGATGGTTCGCGCCACCTTCAGAATGCGGTCGTGCGCCCGCGCAGTCAGGCCCTGTTGCTGCATGGCTCGCTCCAGCAAGCGTTCGGCATCCGGGCTTAGCTCGCAGTGGGCGCGAATCTGCCGCGTAGTCATCTGTGCGTTGGCATAAATCTTGTCTCCGCTCTTTCCGAATCGCAGCCTCTGTCGTTCCCGAGCCGCCATCACTCGCCCGCGAATCTCCGCCGATCCCTCCGCAGCCGCTCCCCCGCGCAGTTCCTTATATTGCACCGCCGGAACTTCGATATGAATATCGATGCGGTCCAGAAGCGGGCCCGAGATCTTGGCCACATAGCGCTGGATCATAGGCGGCGTGCACATGCACTCGCGCGATTTGTCGTTGAAGTAACCGCACGGACATGGATTCATCGCGGCCGCCAGCATGAAGCGCGCAGGAAAGCTCAGCGACATGGAGGCGCGCGCAATAGTTACCGCATGATCTTCGAGCGGCTGCCGCATCACCTCCAGCACGTTGCGCGGAAACTCCGGCAGCTCATCGAGGAACAGCAGGCCATTGTGCGCCAGAGAAACTTCGCCGGGGCGCGGCATGATTCCGCCGCCAATCAATCCTGCGTCCGATATTGTGTGGTGCGGCGAGCGAAACGGCCTCTGCGTCACCAGTCCGGCCGCTGCATCCAGAACACCGGCTACGGAGTGAATCTTGGTTGTCTCCAACGCCTCTTCAAAAGAAAGCGGGGCGAGGATCGACGGCAGCCGCTTGGCCAGCATGGTCTTGCCCGAGCCGGGAGGGCCGATCATCAGAATGTTATGGCTGCCCGCCGCGGATACCTCCAGCGCACGCTTGGCCGTTTGCTGGCCGCGCACATCCTTGAAGTCCAGGGCGAAGTGCTGCAACTCGCCCAGCAGCGCTTCGGTTGACACGCGATACGGCTCGCGCTGAATGGAACCCACGACCGATGTGTTGAGCAACTCCAGCACATCGAGCAGCGAAGAGACCGGATACACGTTCACACCTTCCACTACGGCGGCCTCTGCGGCATTGGCGGCAGGCAGAATCAGATTTGGAATATTCTTCTCGCGCGCCAGAATGGCAATGGGCAACATGCCCGGCACAGGACGCACGCTGCCGTCGAGCCCCAGTTCGCCCACCATGAGAAAGCGGCTCACGTCATCCAGCCGCAGAGCCCCATAGGCGCCGAGGATGCCGACGGCGATGGGCAGATCGAATCCCGCGCCTTCCTTCTTCATGTCCGCCGGCGCCAGGTTGATGGTGATGAAGGTGGGCGGAATGGTGTAGCCGGAGTTCTTGATGGCCGCGCGCACCCGGTCGCGGCTCTCCCGCACCGACGCGTCCGGCAGGCCCACGGTGTGGAACACGTCCTTGTCCATCACCGCGCCGCTATAGTCGACCTCTACATCGATGAGGTTGGCATCAATGCCGTAGACCGCCGCGCTGAGGGCTTTGAAGAGCATGATGAAAGTCGAGGGTGCAGCAGAAGCCAACGCGGAGGGAGTAGGGAACAGCGCACGGCAGGGCAGCAGGATAGCGCGATGCAATCTCCGCGCCTTTTTGTCTATAACTCAGAGCTGCCTGTCGTAATGATACATGCAGGCGTCCGGCCTTTCAGTTTCCCTGTCGCTATTCTCGGTCTCGTGTCTCCCGCTACAATCTGATCCGTGACCACCAGTCTCTTCGACCTCTACAAAATCGGAGTTGGCCCATCGAGCTCGCACACCATGGGCCCCATGCGCGCTGCCTGCCGCTTTGCACGCGAACTTGGAAGTCGCGGCTTGCTCGATCGCGTCGCGCGTGTCCGGGTGGAGCTTTACGGCTCGCTTGCCCTCACCGGCCTCGGCCACGCCACGGACCGCGCGGTGCTGCTAGGGCTTTCCGGTCATGAACCGGCCACCATCGATCCCGCTGTTATCGCATCCACTGTGGCTCAGATCCGCGCCGCGCAAAGACTCGCTCTCGCCGGAACTCGCCCCATCGCTTTTCAGGAGGAACGTGATCTTCTCTTCGAGCGCAAAGTGATGTTTCCTCCCGGAGCGCACACCCAGCATCCCAACGGTCTGCGTTTCACGGCCTTTGACGCATCGGGCTCGGTCGTCAATCAGCGCACCTTCTTCTCCATCGGCGGCGGATTCATCACCGAGGATGGAGTAAACCAGCCGCCGGATGCGCGCGAAGCTGAAATTCCGTTTCCCTTTCATAGCGCCGCGGAGTTGCTGGCCACTGCCCAGGCCAACGAGCTCTCCATCGGCCAGCTCATGCTTGAGAATGAGTGCGCGCTGGCGAAGTCTGCCGGACCCGAAGAGAAACGCGCGCCCGTCGAGGTGGTGCGCGCAGGCATCGAGCGCATTTGGAAAACCATGCAGGAATGCATACAGCGCGGGATCGATACGGAAGGCATTCTTCCCGGCGGGTTGGAAGTTCGCCGCCGCGCGCACCGCCTTGCCGCGCGCCTGCGCGAAAAGGAAGCCACTGGCCTGCGCGGGGATCCCTTGGCCCCGCTCGACTGGATCTCCGTGTACGCCATCGCTGTGAATGAAGAGAACGCAGCAGGCGGACGCGTGGTCACCGCGCCAACGAACGGAGCGGCCGGCGTGGTCCCGGCCGTTGCGCATTACTACTCCCGCTTCATTCCCGGAGCGGATCACGAAGGCATCCTGCGTTTCTTCCTCACTTCCGCCGCCATCGGCATCCTTTATAAGGAGAATGCTTCGATCAGCGGCGCGGAAGTGGGTTGCCAGGGCGAAGTGGGCGTAGCCTGCTCCATGGCTGCCGGCGGGTTGACCGCCGCGCTGGGCGGCACCAATGGACAGGTGGAGCACGCCGCTGAAATCGCGATGGAGCACAATCTCGGCATGACCTGCGATCCCATCGGCGGCCTGGTCCAGATTCCCTGCATCGAGCGCAACGCCATGGGCGCGGCCAAAGCCGTGAATGCATCGCGCCTGGCACTGAACGAGTCTGAGGTGCACAAAGTATCGCTGGATCAGGTCATCCGCACCATGTACCTCACTGGACTCGACATGCAATCGCGCTACAAAGAGACCAGCCTGGCCGGCCTCGCATTGAACATCATCGAATGCTGAATTTGTCGCGGAGGATTCTGCCCATGATGCGTGCCATCGCCGCTCTCCTTCTGGTATTCCCCGTCACGGCAGTCGCGACCGATCGCGGCCCGTCCACTCCACAGGAACGAAAGCAGGCGCTTGAGTACATTCGTCACTTCAAGGCCGATCCGCTCAATCCGAATCTCAAGGCGGAGGCTCAGTGGGTCATGGAGTGGACCCGAGAGGTTCCCGACATACGCCTCGACCTCTGCACCAGCTTCTACAAGATGCCCAAGGCCGAATTCAAAGATGGTCAGGTCCTTTTCAGCGCGATGGTGCTCGCGCAGACCGCGTTTGTACTTGAGAATCCTGATCGGCAGGACGATGGACTCGCTCAGGTTCAGGCCGGTGTAGAAGGCGTGCTGCGCGTCTACGAGATGCTGATCCAGGCGAATTCAAAGGACCGCGAGCCATTTCTCGATAAGCTGATCAAGCTGCGCGAAGGCGGAACGCTGGCACAATTTGTGAAGCTGCACGCAGCTCCCGCATGCGAGAACTGACAATCTGTTTTGCATCCGATGAGCGCGAACTTGTCGTTCGCACATCGAGACTCGATGCATCGCGAAAAAATTGTTGACCTTTTTTCCACTCTTCGTACGTTTTTTTCTTGACACTTGTCAACGGTGAATCTATACATTCATCAACTGCAATAAAAACATTGCAGACATCGATGCAAACCATCGAAAAGGGAGAATAGGCAAAATGGCAACCAAGAAGGCAGCCAAGAAGGCACCCGCGAAGAAGGCAGCCGCCAAGAAGGCACCCGCGAAGAAGGCCGCAAAGAAGAAGTAATTGCGGTCAACCATCAACAAGGCAACACTCAGAGGGGGACGCTTAAAAGCGTCCCCCTCAGTGTTTGTGGGGAAGGACTAGACTTGTAGCGAAGGGAACACGGGGAAGGGAACCGATTCCCGGAACGCCATGACGAGACGCCGCTGGATTGCCGAACATTGGGACGAAGTGACCGCCACCATTCTTGGCCCGCAGGCAGAGCATATGGCCCGCGTGCTGCGCGCTCACCCCGGCATGGAGGCTGATGTGGTCGCCGGCGGCCACGTCTTCCACGCTGAAGTTGCCGCCGTTCATCCCACTGAGGTCCGATTCAACCTCATTGCCGAAGTCCAGGCAGATCCAGCTCTGCCTGTCACGCTGGTTCTCGCCATCTATAAATTCGATCGCATGGAGTGGGCTCTCGAAAAGGCCACGGAGTTGGGCGTGGCCTCCATAGCGCCGGTGGTTGCGCGCCGCACGGAGAAACACCTGGCCCTGGCCGCGGAAAAGCGCGCCGAGCGCTGGCGCCGCATCGTCCATGAAGCGGCTCAGCAGTCGCGCCGTTCCGATGTGCCCCTGATCCACGAACCCGCAACCCTGGCCTCGCGCGTCCGCGCCGTCGCCGCCGCCACGCGCATCGTGCTTGCCGAGCAGGAGCGCACCACCACTTTGCGCCATGCCATCGAGGAGGCCGCTGCTGCCGCCGCGGAAGAAATGCCCTCGCTTGAAATAGCCATCGGCCCTGAAGGTGGATGGGCTCCGAGCGAGGAAGCGCTCTTCGACGCGAACGGCTGGCGCGCAACGTCGCTCGGTCCGCGCATCCTGCGCGCGGAGACGGCAGCCATCGCTGCTCTGGCGGTGGTGGCGTCGTGCCTGGAGTAGCTGGGCAATCGTTGGATCGCGTGAACAAACCGAGGGTGCCCCACATCTCGCTTCTGAGATGTGGGAACCCCTGCAGCCAGGTGTCTCATCGCTGCCAGTTTTTTCTCTCAAGGTCGAGAAGCGGAGCCCAGCGCGTGGCGAAGCTCCATCTAAAGATGCGCGTAGTGTAGCAGCAGCCCGGCGAGCGCCGCGCCCGCAAGGTCGCCGATGATCGGAATGGGCGCATAGCTCCAGTTCGATCCGCCCTTGCCGGGAATCGGCAGCAGAGCATGAACGATGCGCGGGCCAAGATCGCGCGCAGGATTGATGGCGTAGCCCGTGGTTCCTCCCAAGGAAAGCCCGATGCCCCACACCAGGCTGCCCACCAGCCACGGCGCCAGGCCCGGCGCGGGTCCTGTGGCGGATACTCCATGGGAGCCGATGGCAGCGGCCACCACCACCAGTACCGCCGTGCCCATCATCTCGCTCAGGATATTGAAGAGAGGACTGCGCACGGCCGCGTTGGTGCAGAAAATGCCCAGCTTGGCCGCGGGGTCGGGTGTCAGCTTCCAGTGCGGCCCATAGTGCAGCGCCATCAGTGCCGCTCCGCACATGGCGCCCAGCAACTGCGCCCACCAAATGCTCAACAGTTGCGAGTAGTCTCCGGTGCTTACAGCGTTCGCGAGCGTGATGGCCGGATTCATGTTGGCTCCGGGGCTTCCGAACGCCTGCGCCACCAACACTCCGCACAGCACGGCCAAGGCCCATCCTGCGGCGATGACCATCCAGCCCGCGTCGGCGGCATACGACTTGCGTAACGTCACGCCGGCATTCACGCCGTTGCCCAGCAGAACCAGTACTAATGTACCCAGGAACTCGCCTAACCAGACAGAATGCATCGCAATCGTCCTTGCCCTTGCGACCCGGCAGGCGGTTGTATCCCCCGGCAGAGCGCAAATCAATCCAGAATTTGCGGAACTCAAGCATGATGCACTGTCTGGCCCCGCTTCGCCAAGGGGCAGAGCGGCAAAGCAGAGAAACAACTCCTGCAAGCGATCGGAACGGCGCACGATGGTTTTCTTCCCGTAGGGAAGAATCGAGAATAGCCCCGGATGGAGTCCGCTATGGCGGACGGAATCCGGGGGCTGGCGTCCCAATCCCGATTTCGCGTCCCGTAGGGCCGCGACGAACCGTTGCATCCACGCACAGTCATGTTCATGCCAATGCGCCGGATTCATCGCCTTGCGCGGACCGCGCACCCGCAAAAAACAGGTATGCTGATCGATAGAAGGCTGTACATGCCCGTTGAGATCAGAACGGCCACCGACCAGGATGTAGCCGCAATGGCGGCCATCCGCGCGAAGGTATGGGGGACCGAGGCCTTTTGGCGGGGCCGCATCGGACGCTATCTCACGGGCGAGCATTCTCCCCAGCATGCCCAGGCTGCGCGGCAGATCTTCGTCGCGGTGGAAGATGGCGCGGTCCTGGGTTTCGTCGCAGGACATCGGACAAGCCGCTTTGGCTTCGACGGCGAACTGCAATGGATCGATGTTGTGCAGGACCGCCGCAGGAGCGGCATTGCCGGAGTCTTAATCAGGAAGATTGCCGTGTGGTTTGTTCAGCAGAGCGCGTTTCGAGTTTGCGTCAACGTCGCTGAGGAGAATTTCGCCGCGCGCGGGCTTTACGCCAAGCATGGCGCCCAGCCGTTGAGTGAGCAGTGGCTGGTTTGGGACGATATCCGGGTCACGCTTGCGCACGTGGACGACGCTCATTGACTCGTTCCCGGAATTTGCTTTGAGTAATCGCTCCAATGCGTGAGCAATTCCTGAACAACTGCATGCCCAACCGTGTAGGCAGCCTCCAGCGAAGGCAGGTAACCGCTGTACTTGCCGATGCGCTGTGTGGCCAGGCTCTCGGCCGCCGTCATCCCGCGTGGCTCCCGGTCGTAGTTGCTCACCGTGCGCAGGATCAGGACCCGCCGACGATCCACGCGCCCAGCATTCGCCAGATATTCCAGCGACTGCAGCGTTCCTGTGTCTTCCATTGCAGTGGTGGCGAACTCTCCCTGGCCGTTGGTAAAGTACCGCATCCACTCCGTGGCCCACGCGTCGAAGAGCTTGCCGTGCCAATAGCGCGAAGACGAGACCTCATCGCCCATGCTCACAAGCGGCGGCCGTTGCGCCGCTGCACCCTCGAAGTTGCCGCGAATCTCCCTCAAGTGCTCCGAGTCTGCAAGCGGCGTTGCGCGTGTCAGGTTGTAGGCCCACTCGGCGAGTCCCTTGTTGAGCGCGTACAACTGGCCTGGAAGCGGCGCCGCCGGCTCTTCAAACGGCTTTGACTTTCTCAGCGGCAGATAGCCCGTCGTCCAGTCGGGCGGAATCTCCCTTGCGTCGATCTCGTAACCCAGGTCGCCATCGACAACCCATCGCGCCCATACTGCGGACCCCAGCGAAGCTTTGTCCGGACTCGCACCCGCGATGCCGGCGACAATCCAGTACGCATGACTGAGGTCGAAGCGAGGGTCCAGGCCCAGCGCCATGATGGTTGCCGCGGCGTGTGCTGTCCCCTGGCCGGTCAGCACGGCCATCTCGCCATCGCCATTCATGCGCACCGCGTGGTATCCGGCTGCCAGCGGATAGATGCGGTCCAGGTGGTCGCGCTCCACCCAGTACTGCAACTCGCCGGGCTGGTCGCCCGTGTCGGCGCCCACCTCAAACATGGTGACCACCACAACCTTGACCGGAATGGCGTGCGGTTTGGCCTCAGCCGCGGCGAGAGCGGCGCAACTGAGGAGCGCGAGAAGAAATCGTGAGCGAGTCGTCATTGATTGCGATGTTAACTGAGACTCGTTCACCGGGAAAGCGATTCTCCCTCCACGCGCGATACCATGAGAGGAATCGGAGGGTCGAGCATATGAAGCCTTCAGCAAGACTTTTGGGTTTGGCGGTGATGATTTCCGGAGCAGTTGTTTCCATGCAGGCGCAACAGGCAGGCACACCACCCGGAGGCCACCACTGGACCATCGTGGTCCACGGGGGCGCGGGAGTCATTGAGCGGCCGGCGCTGGGGCCCAAGGGGGATGCGGCCTATCGCGCAGCGCTGACCACGGGAGTTGAAGCGGGCGCCAGGGTGCTCGACGAGGGCGGCTCGGCGCTGGATGCGGTGGAGACGGTACTCAAGATCTTCGAGGACGATCCGCTCTTCAATGCCGGGCGCGGCGCCGTGTTTACCTCCGAGGGAAAGAATGAGCTGGACGCGTCGATCATGGACGGCTCGACTCTGAAGGCGGGCGCCGTCTGCAGCGTCACGCACACGCGGCACCCCATCAGCCTGGCGCGCGCCGTGATGGAGAAGTCGCCTTACGTCATGATGTCTGCGCCCGGTGCTGAAGCTTTTGGTGCGCGCGAGGGGCTGGAGCAGGTCGATCCCAGCTTCTTCTTCACCGAGGCGCGCTGGCAGTCGCTGGTGAAGCAGTTGACGAAAGATGGCAAGCCGATACCGCCGCGGCCCGCGGGCGCGCCGCCGGCTGGCACAACGGTGCCGGTCGCTTTTTATGACGAGGGGGCCGATCGGCACAGTCACGGGACCACGGGCGTGGTAGCGCTTGACCGCAACGGCAACATCGCCGCCGGTACATCGACGGGCGGTTTACAGGGCAAGATGCCCGGCCGTGTGGGAGACTCGCCCATCATCGGCGCGGGAACGTATGCGTCGAACCAGTCGTGCGCGGTCTCTTCCACAGGCTCAGGCGAGTACTTCATCCGCCTGGGCGTGGCGCGCGAAGTCTGCAACCTGGTGGCCTTTAAAGGTATGCCGATCCAGCAGGCCGCGGACGAGGTGATCCATCATGAGCTGGATGCGCTGCACGGAGATGGCGGCGTCATCGCTCTCACTCCGGACGGGCAGACGGCGTTCAGCTTCAATACGCCGGGAATGTTCCGCGCCCGTCTGAGCGAGGGCGGTAAGCTGGAGGTCCGCATCTATAAGGATGAGCAGTAGAAGAGGACAAGCCCCGCGAGAACCGCAATTACACGGCTTCCGATTTCCGGCTTGAGATGCACAACTGCCATTTGGTGCGCGTGTAGGCGATCTGGAAGCCCTTGCGTTCGGCATTGCGCTGGGATTCGCTGCCCGGCAGCGCGACCATCATGGCCAGGTCGCATCCATGGTCGAACGCGTAACGCATGCGCTCCTCGAGCAAGGCTGTCTGCATGCCGCGGCGGCGCAGTTCAGGAACTGTCGATGATCCGGCGAAGAGCGCAACACCTTCATGAATCGAAAGGACGGCCGCTGCGCCCGGTTGGCCGTCCGCCTCGGCCAGAAAACAAACGGACTGCAGGCGCGCAGCGGTGATAGCGCCAAACTGGGTGAGGAATTCCATCAGTTCTGGATGGTCGTGCGCCCACCCCCTGGCGCTGATCCTGCTCCAGAGTTCCGCTTCTTCCGGGCCGATCCTGCGGACAGAAACATCTCTCGCAGCGCCTGTGGCGGGTTGATGCACTTTGCGGTAGAGAACACTGCTCAGTTCAAACGGCCGGTAACCGCGGCGACAGAGCATCTCGAGCGCGGTAACACCGGCGAAGGGGCTCACCTCGTGCAGCACCGGCGCAGCGCGATCGAGGAAGAAGCGCTCAATCGTGTTCAGCATCTCTTCGGTCATCTCTTCGAAGATGCCTAGGCCGAAGGTCTGCGTGCAGGGAGAGTTCACGCCATCAAATACCGCAAGCGCCCCGCCGCACTCCATCCATTCCGCTCCGCTTTCGGGAAATTGCCGGCGCCGGGTCTGCGCATATTGCGCGCACGCAAATCCCTCTGCCCGTTCCAGCCGTCTTGCGAGCGCAAGGTCTGAGAAGATCATGGCGTTCAGTCTACGACTGCCAACCCGCGATGCCTAATCGAACCAGCGGCGCAAGCAAAAAGGCCATCCCCGTGGGGACGGCTTTTTGCAATCGGAGAAACAAAATCAGCTTATTGGGTGGCGTTGCGTGCTTCTGCCTTCTCTGTCAGGACCTTGTGTGCATTGTCTTCCAAGGCCTGCGCTTCAGGCAGAAACGTCAGAGCCTTCTGGACCATAGGGTCCCAGTCTGCGCGTGTACGCAAGCCCTGCGATTCACCGAACTGGATGGTGAAGATGCTGCTCTTGATGCTTTCCTTCACCCAGTCGCTCACCCCGTCCAGGTCGGCCTGCGTCCAGGGAATGCTCTTGCTCGTCAGATACTGCTTGAACTCGGCCATCACCGCGTCGTCCACCTGGAAGTTCTTGTCCACGGTGCGATTGGCCAGGTAAGTCGGCCCGAAGAGGAAGAAAACATCCTTCGATAGGAGAACTTCCTGGAAGTGGTTGGCCTTGGGTGCGTCGATTTTCTCATCCGGCGTAATGCCGCCGCCGCCGTAAACCGTCCGCCCGGAGTCGGTCAGCTTGACCTCCTGGTTGGTTTTGTTGGCAGGCAGCGCTCCGGCGTGATTGTAGTAGTAGTCGTAGAGCGAAACGCCTTCATAGTTGCGCTGGATCAGCCGTCCCGACGGCGTGTAGTAGTGGTAGGTAGTCAGCGCCAGCCCTGTGTTCTCGCTCAAGTTGTAGACGGTCTGCACCAGGCCCTTGCCGAAGGTGGTCTGCCCCACAATCAGCGCGCGGTCGTGGTCCTGCAGTGCGCCGCTGACGATCTCCGCCGCCGAAGCCGTCCCGCGGCTCACCAGCACAACAATCGGGAAGGTCTTGCCGTCGTTGCCGTGCAGAGCGGTGTAGTTCTGGTCGGGATAAGCGCGCCCGCGCTGCGAAACGATGGTTTGTCCCTTGGTCAGCAGGTGGTCGCAGACTTCGACTGCCTGGCTCAGCAGGCCGCCGGGGTTGTCGCGCAGGTCGAACACCAAACCCTTCAGGTCGCCAAAGCCGTCAATGGCTTCAATCACTTCCTGCGCCGTGGTCTCCTGGAACTGCTTCAGGTGGATGTAGCCCACGCCGGGACGAATCTCATATTTAAGGTCAACGGAGGGGTTGGGAATCTCATCCCGCACCAGGTCGAAGACCATTTGCTTGGACTGCCCTTCGCGCGTCATGCCTACCTGCACGGGGGTTCCTTTGGGGCCTTTGAGCGTCTTGGCCACCACGTCCGATGTCATGCCGTCCGTGCTCTTGCCGTCAATCGCTGAGATCACGTCGCCAGGATGGATGCCGGCCTTGAACGCCGGCCCGCCCTCCATGGGAAACACGACATAGACCTTGCCGCCGCCGAAGGCCTGCTGGATGGTCATGCCCACGCCGTAGTAGCGCCCGTGCTGCTCCTCGCGCATCTTGGCGTAAGCCTTGGGATCGTAGAAGTTGGAGTGCGGGTCCAGCACCCGCAGCATTCCCGGTATCGCCCCGTCGTAGATGGCAGTGTCCGCTTTGTCGCCCTGAATGGGCTCAGCGTAGTTCTGCTCCACCAGCGCGTACACGTTGGTAAACGACTTGAGGCTGTCGCGAAGCTGGCTTTCGTCCTCAGACGATTGCGCGCCCACACGGCGTTGCAGCACGCTGCCCACCAGGGCGCAGACGGCAAAAAAGAGTACTACGGTGAAGAGTGCGCGGCGGGCGCGGGGAGTCATAGGCTGGAAGGTCCTCCGGACTGCGAATGCTGGAGGCGCATTTTGTGCGGATTTCCAATCGCCTGAGAATCGATCCGCCGACCCCGGCTGGATTCCCTGCCGGCAAAAAATTTGCCTTGCCCGGCGAGTCGTGCCCGCTTACGGCAAGGCTACGGGAGATTGGAAAACCGCTCCAAAGGTTCTCCCCAGAGCAGTCTTGGGCTAAAGTATACCACCCATCTATTTGACGCCGTCTGGCCCTTTCGGGTAGCCGCCTGGTCAGGCCGCTTCTTCCATCGCGGGCATCTCTCCCCCTTTTCCAGCCCCATTTGCCCGGAATCCAGGTCAATCGTCGCGCTCCTGCTGCCCAGCCATTTACAATGGCGTCTATGCCTCAGGGGAAAACCAGTTTGGCCCCCGCCGTGTCCTTACCTATGACCTTACGATCCTTTCGCATTCCCGCGGCTTTCGTGTTCGGCACGGCGCTGCTCGCAACTTCCGCCCAGCCGCAAACGCATCCCGCCGCGCCCCAAAGCCCCTATGGTGGTGTTGTGGTCGAGGATGTGGTCGCCCGCGTGAACGACCAGATCATCACGCAGTCTGACTTCGATCGCGCCATGAAGGAGCTGGACGATGAGGCCAAGCAGCATGGCGCTACCATGCAGCAAGTATCCGAGGGGCACAAGGACCTGCTGAGGGACCTGATCGACAGACAGCTCTGGCTTTCGAAGGCCAAGGAACTGGATATCACCGGCGAAACCGAGCTGGTAAAGCGTCTGGATGAGATCCGCAAGCAGTACAACCTGGAAACCATGGAGGACCTGGAAAAGGCGGCCAGGGAACAGGGCGTCTCTTTCGAAGACTTCAAGGCCAACATCCGCAACCAGATCATCACCCAGCAGGTGATGCAAGAGGAAGTCTCGCGCAAGGTTCAGTTCACGCAGGGTGAAGTCGAACGCTACTTTGATGCGCACAAGCAGGAGTACTCCAAGCCTGAGAACGTCCAGTTGAGCGAGATTCTTGTCTCCAGCGGGCCCGATCCCGATGACCAGGCGAAGGTTGCAGCCGCCAAGGCCAAGGCCGACGACCTCGAGGCGAGACTTCACGCCGGCGGCAATTTCAGCCAGTTGGCCAAATCGTTCAGTGACGGAACCACTGCCGCCGAGGGAGGCAACTTCGGTACCTTCCGCCGTGGCGAGCTTGCCAAGGTCTTTGAAGACGCAACCTTCAGCCTCAAGACCGGTCAGTACACCGATCCCATCCGTACCAGGCAGGGGTACATCATATTTAAGGTGGACCAGCACTTCCCTGGCGGCGTCCCGGCCTACAAAGACGTGGAGCGGGATGTGGAAGAGAACTTCTACATGAGCCGCATGGAGCCGGCCATTCGCTCCTATCTCACCCAGATGCGCGAGGAAGCCTATATCGACATCAAGCCCGGCTATGTCGACTCTGGCGCCAGCCCCAAGGAAGTCAAGCCGGTATATAGCGCCTATACGCCGCCTTCGCCCAAGAAGAAGAAAAAGGTTGAACGCACGCGCTTCCGCGAGACCACCCGTACCTTCCGGCAGAAGTCGCCGCAAGCCGCCGCCGCTCCCGCTGAATCCCCGGCTCCAACCCTGAAGAAAGCCAGCGCCCAGGTGGAGAGGCCCGGCAAGAAGGAGAAGATCCGTTTCGGTCAGGCGCCCACCAAGACGCTTCCCACCGCTCCATCCTCGGCCACTGAAGATGCCGGCGCTGTAGCTCCGGCTGCCAATCCCACGCCGGAACCTGCCAATCCTCTGGAGGCCAGCAATAAGCCGGCCCAGAAGACTCGCTTCAGCTCCCGGGCCAAAGTGGAGAAAACTGCCAAGACAAAAGGTCCGCAGTTTGGCGGCGATGCGCCGCCGCCGCCGGACGCGGCCGAAGTAGCTGACCGCCAGGCGCAATCCGCTCCCCTGGGCCTGAGCGGCGATACGTCCAAAAAGAAAAAGAAGACCAAGACCACAACCACGGAGAAGACTCGTCTTCAGGACAAGAGCAAGAATCCTGAAGCCGCGGCGCCCGATGCCAACTCCACTCCTTCGGTTCCCACGGCTCCGACTCCAGCTGCTGCGCCGGCTCCGGCGCCTCAACAATAGACCGGACCCTCTAACAGGCGCGGCCCTGGGCAATCCGGGCGCCCCGCCTGTTCATGCTCATTCTTCGGAATTCGCTTTGCCGCCGGATCCAAAGCGGCCGCTGCGGGCCCGGGCATTCCAAACTCAACTCCGTTCCTTCATGCGCGCAGAATCCCGGCACATTCTCTCCATCTTGCCCTTGACACGGGATATCTGCAGTCTTACCATGAGCCGGTGGAATCGATACCAAGAGGTCCCGCCTCCACATGCTCGCCATTCCCAACTGCCAGTCATCCATCTCCCTAGGCCTATTGGAGGCTTCATGTCCGGCTTTTCGAAAATTCTCCTGATCGCTGCGCTCATGGCGCCGGTGTCCCGCGTCCCGGCGCAGACCATGACTGCTCCCGACATTACCAAGCAACCCACGCTTTACGTGGTACCCTATGCCCACCTCGACACACAGTGGCGCTGGGAGTTTCCCCAGGTGATCAGCGAGTATCTCCTCAAGACCATGCGGGTGAACTTCTACTACATGGATAAATACCCGCACTATGTCTTCAACTGGACGGGCTCAAATCGCTATCGGCTGATGAAGGAGTACTATCCGGCCGACTATGCGCGCCTCAAGGAGTACGTGGCCAAAGGCAACTGGTATCCCGCCGGATCCTCGGTGGAAGAGGGCGACGTGAATCTGCCCAGCGCGGAGTCGATCATTCGCCAGGTCCTCTATGGCAACACCTATTACCGCAAGGAGTTCGGCAAGGCGAGCGCGGAATACATGCTGCCGGACTGCTTTGGCTTTCCTGCATCGCTGCCGACCATTCTTGCGCATGCCGGCGTGAAAGGCTTTTCCACGCAGAAGCTGAACTCCGTATGGCAGCCTGCGCCGCTGATCGGCGGACCCGACTCCCCGGAGAAGACGCCCGAAGGCATTCCGTTCAATGTGGGGGTATGGGAGGGACCGGACGGAGAGACGATTCTCGCGGCGCTGAATCCGGGCGGCTATGGGAGCCGCATTCATTCCGACCTGAGCAAGACGCCTCTGCCCGTGCCAGCTCCCGCGATGGGGACGAGTCCTCGCAGAATGGCCCCGCGGGAGACGGACTGGCCGAGCCGCATCGATATCGATGGCAATGCAACCGGGGTCTACGCCGACTATCACTACGTCGGTACCGGTGACATTGGCGGCGCCGTGGATGAGGAATCGGTAAGGCTGTTGGAAGCCACGGTGACTCAAGGGCAGGCTGTGATTCCCGCGCCCGGGTTCAACGGGGGCAATCTTGCAGGTCCCGCGCCTCAGGGAACGCCCGTCCGCATGGGCGACGGGCCCGTGACCGTGATCTCTTCGGCCGCCGATCAGATGTTCCTCGACATCAAGCCCGAAATGTATGCGCGTATGCCGCGCTACAAGGGCGATCTGGAATTGATCAATCACTCGGCAGGCTCGCTCACCTCGCAGGCGTACCACAAGCGCTGGAACCGCAAGAATGAAATCCTTGCCGATGCCGCCGAAAAGGCTTCCGTCGCAGCCATGTGGATGGGTGGCCGCTCGTACCCGCAGCAGCGCCTCAACGATGCCTGGACGCTGGTCATGGGCGGGCAGTTCCACGATACGGGCGCGGGCACGGCGACACCCCGTTCCTATGAATTTGCGCAGAACGACGATGTCATTGCGCTCAATCAATTCGCCGACGTTCTGACCGATGCAACGCAGTCGGTGGCATCCTCGCTGGACACGCAGACGAGTGGTATCCCGATTGTGGTGTACAACTCGTTGAACATCGCGCGCGAAGATGTGGTGGAAGCCGCCGTACACTTTCCCGGCGAAGCTCCCAAGGCGGTTAGCGTGTTCGGACCCGGTGGGCGCGAAGTTCCTTCGCAGTGGGAGAATGGGAAAGTTCTGTTTCTCGCCAAGGTGCCGTCGGTCGGATACGCCGTTTACGACATTCGCCGCGCAGAAGCGCCCGCCCCGTCGACGGGTCTGAGGGCGAGTGCGACGACGCTGGAGAATCTGCGTTATCGCGTCACCATCAGCCCGGATGGCAATGTCGCCAAAATCTTCGACAAGTCGCTGAAAAAGGAACTGCTCGCAGCGCCGATTCGGCTGGCCATCTCAAACGATGCGCCCAAGCAGTGGCCGGCGTGGAACATGGACTTTGACCAGGAGCAGGCCGCGCCGCGCGCTTATGTGAGCGGCCCGGCGAAGATTCGCGTGGTGGAGAACGGTCCGGTCCGGGTTGCCGTTCAGGTCTCCCGCGAGACCGAAGGGTCGAAATTTGTGCAGACGGTCCGGCTCTCGGCAGGCGATGCCGGCAATCGCGTCGAGTTTGGCGAGTCCGTCGACTGGCGCTCGCTTTCGGCAAATCTCAAGGCGGTGTTTTCTCTGTCCGCCGCCAACAAACTTGCCACCTATAACTGGGAGATTGGAACCATCCAGCGGCCCGACGCCAACGAACGCCAGTTCGAAGTGGCCTCGCACCACTGGATCGATCAGACCGATGAGTCCGGCTCCTATGGCGCAACCATCCTGACCGATGTGAAGAATGGCTCCGACAAGCGCGACGACAATACCATCCGCCTCACGCTTCTGCGCACGCCGGGAGACGCTTCGCAGATGAAGGGCGGGTACACCGATCAACTCAACCAGGATTGGGGCCATCACGAGATTCTGTTCGGGCTCGCCGGCCACGCGGGCGACTGGCGCGAGGGTAAGACGGACTGGCAGGCCTACCGCTTGAGCACGCCGCTTATCGCCTTTGAGACGGAAAAGCACGCCGGCTCGCTGGGGCGCAGCTTCAGCCTTCTGAATATTGACAACCCGCATGTCCGCGTTCTGGCGCTCAAGAAAGCCGAAACAAGCGATGAGGTGGTTGTGCGCCTCGTGGAGATGAACGGAAATCCGGCGCCCCAGGTGCATGTGAAGTTTGCCGGGCCCATTGTCGATGCGCGCGAAGTGAACGGGCAGGAACTCCCCGTCGGCCCGGCATCGATTGTGGATGGTGCGCTCGAAACGTCGTTCAATGGTTATCAGCCGCGCACCTTTGCCCTGCACCTCGGTGCGGCTCCTGTGCAATTGACCGATGTTGCATCGCAGCCGGTTGAACTCAAGTACGATCTTGCCGCAGCCAGCGAGGACGATACCAAGTCGACGGGCGGATTCGACCAGCAGGGTGACGCCCTGCCCGCCGAGATGCTTCCCACCGAACTCAAGGTCAATGGAGTCGGGTTCCATCTTGCGCCCGGCGGCGCCAACAAGCCCGACGCGGTTGTGGCGAAGGGTCAGGTCATCGATCTGCCCGAGGGCGACTTCAACAAGGTATATGTGCTTGCCGCATCCGGTCAGGGCGACCAGCAGGCTGTCTTCCGCGTCGGCGAGCATCCTGTGAAGCTCACCATTGAAGACTGGGGCGGCTTCATTGGGCAGTGGGACACGCGTCTCTGGAAGCCGAGGCCGGACTCTGTGACCGAGGGCGGAGGCTCCTACAGTCGCGAGGCCGCGCACCAGGTTCCGCTGCGCAAGGATTGGGCTGTCTCGGCCAACCACGCTACATGGGACTTGACCAACACCGGCTCGCCGGACTGGGCGCCGAACTACCCGGCAGACTATCTCGGCTTGCGCCCGGGTTACGTCAAGCCGGCCACCCTGGCGTGGTACGCATCGCATCATCACACGCCGGATGGCCTCAATGAGCCGTATCAGTATAGCTATCTCTTCGTCTATGCAATGGACCTGCCCTCTCACGCGAAGACGCTGACGCTGCCTTCAAACGACAAGGTTCGGATTCTGGCCGTCTCCGTGGCCAAAGATGAGCCAGGCGTGAGCGCTGCACAACCGCTGTACGATACTCTGGGCAGGACCGAACCCGGCGCCAGTGAGGAAGCGGCTGCCGCGCACTGAGTGCCGAGAAGTAGAAGAACGTTTACCACGGACGGTCTGGCGTCTCGCGGCTTGTAACGCGAGCGCCAGGCCGTCCGCATTGAGATTGAGGTGAATCGCAGTGCAACTTCCCCGCAAATTCCGCCTGATCTTGGTAAGTGTCTTTCTTTTGGGGGCCTTGCTCTGCTCCGCTCCCGAAATGCTCCGCATGCTGTCGTCGGGAAGTGACCGCACAAACACAGCAAGCGTTTTGGCCGCTGCCATGCCACCCTGGCACGTGCCGGGCATGCATCTGACCGTGCAGAACTCCGCTCGCCCTCAACTCCTTATCGACTATCCCGAGGATGGGTCCATCTTCCCGCAGGAGATCACGCCGCCCACCTTCATCTGGCGCGATGCAAACGCTTCCGCAACGCAATGGCGCATCGATATCGCCTTTACCGATGGCGCCGAACCGATACGCGCTCTCTCTCATGGTGAGCCCATCAAGATCGGTGAGATCGATCCGCGCTGTATCTCCAACACCAATCAACTTCCTGCACTGACTCCGGAACAGGCCGCTGCCCATACTTGGAAGCCGGATGAGGAGATGTGGGCGCTCATCAAGCGGCACTCTCTGGGCCATCGCACAGTGGTGACCATCACCGGTCTCGATGCTGCGAGTCGCGCGGTATCGAAGAGCCGCGTCTCTTTGTCGACCTCAACGGACCCTGTCAACGGAGAAATCTTCTATCGCGATGTTCCGTTGATGCCCGCCGAGGGAAAGAAAGGAATTGTGCAGCCGCTCTCGCCATCCCTTCTCTATCTCATCAACTGGCGGATTCGCGATATTGCCAAGCCGGAGAGCCGGCTGCTGATGCATGACCTGCATACGTGCGGCAATTGCCACTCCTTCTCAACGGACGGCAAGACGATGGGCATGGATGTGGATGGCCCGGGCAACGACAAGGGTCTGTACGCCATTGTCCCCGTGCAGCAGCATATGTCCATTCGCAGCCAGGATACGGTTGCATGGAACACCGACATGCGCGTGGGTAAGTCGCGCGTAGGTTTCATGTCGCAGGTTTCACCGGATGGTAAGTTTGTTTTGTCCACCTTCGCCGGACCTGACCAGGATATCCCGAGCACTTACTTCGTAAATAACTTCAAGGACTATCACTTCCTGCAGGTCTTCTATCCCACCCGCGGAGTTCTTGCCTGGTACAGCCGCGCCACCGGCCGCAGACAGCCGTTGCCCGGCGCCGACGATCCGCGCTACGTGCAGACCGATGGTGTTTGGAGCCCGGATGGGAAATACGTGGTTTTTGCCCGCGCCGAGTCCAAAAATCCGTCTCCCGAAGGGCAAATCCTCCCGGTTAAAGCCAACGATCCGAATGAGATTCAGATCCAATATAACTTGTACCGCGTGCCCTTCAACGGTGGATTGGGCGGCAAACCGGAACCTATTCCAGGCGCGTCAAACAACGGGATGAGCAATAACTTCCCCAAGGTCTCTCCCGATGGCCGCTGGATTGTTTTTGTAAAAAACCGCAATGGGCAGTTAATGCGTCCCGACAGTGAGTTATATATTGTTCCGTTCAATGGCGGGGCCGCTCGCCGCATGCGCTGCAACACATCATTGATGAATTCATGGCATAGCTTCTCGCCCAATGGGCGCTGGCTGGTATTTTCGTCCAAGAGCCGTTCGCCTTACACGCAGATGTATCTTACCCACATCGACGCTAACGGCAATGATAGCCCGCCTATCTACATTGATAACTCAACCGCCGCTAACCGGGCCGTCAATATTCCCGAGTTCGTAAATGTTCCGCCCGATGGCATCGAAAGCATCGATGTGCCGGCGTCTGACTTTTATCGCATCGTCGATGAGGCAATGGACCTGCAGGGCAAGGGAGATATCTCAGGCGCGTTGGCCAAGTGGCAGAAGAGTCTTGGACTGGATCCCGCGGATGCGCGCGCCAATAACGGAATGGGCATTGCCCTGGGTATGTCTGGAAAGCCCGACGATGGCATTCCATACTTCCAGAAGGCCATTCAATCGCAGGCGGACTTCTTTGAGGCTTACTACAATTTGGGAATCATCTTCACAAAAGAGGGCCGCGTGAATGAAGCTGCCGAAGCGTGGCAGAATGTTGTTCGCATCCGGCCCGCTTTTGCGCAGGGGCACGAGGAGCTTGGTTACACGCTTTACTTGCAGGCGAAATACTCCGATGCGCTATCGCAACTCCGCAAAGCTGTGGAAGAGGAGCCCAATCGGGTTCTCGCGCTCAGGCTGGCAGCGAACCTACTGGCAACAAGTCCAGACTCCTCCATTCGCAATGGCGCCGAGGCCGTTACGTTGGCTGCCAAGGCGAGGCAGTTGAGCGAGGGGCATGACCCGGCGGTTCTCGACACCCTGTCCGCGGCTTACGCAGAAACCGGGAACTTCAGCCAGGCAACCGAGATCGAGCAGCAAGCCGTTGCGCTCGCTGTGCAGGAAGGAAACGCCGCACTCGAAGCTAGGCTCAAAGGCCACATGGCGCGCTATGCGTCGAATGAAGCTCTCCGCATAGCGCCGAGCCGCACCGCCTTCTAAAAGCGTTGAGGCTCCAAACGAGTTAACGACATCAGAAGTCTCACTAACTCCGGAGTTACTGCGGTCCCGACATGGTCAGGATAAGTAGGGATCCGGTTCCCAGCGTGACGCTGCGATTTGTACTCGTGATCTTTGCGCTGCATCCCGGCCCTCCTTCAGGCTCCAGCTTCACGGCTGGAATGTTGAGCACAATCCCAGGATGTACAGTGTGTGGTGCGCCACCAGGGTTGAGGTCCAAGTCGTAAGCGTTTATCAGGCCGTTTATGGCGGTATCTATCCTCCGCCCTCCTCCCGCTACTTCAGTGGGCAGTTCGTCATGCATTCTCCTGGATTGGTCTGGAGGCCCAAGCAGGCCAATCAGCCGCATCGAGAGTTCCTTCTTCCCATGTCCTGTGCAGTCGCCATGATCGAACACCAGCGAGAGCTCCGATGAACTGGGATCCTTGGATGATGTGGAAGATACGACGTGGCCGTAGACAATGGCATCCTGATCCAAGGTGCAGCCGGGATAGACGAGTCCGTCGAGAACCCGCACCCAGATCTCCTTGCCAACTTTCAGATGCGCGGAGTCCAACCCACCGGTCAAGCGAGCCTGAATGGTCTGATCGAGTGGATGATCGTTCGTATCGCCTGGCGTGCATGCGGTTTGGTCGGCCAGATTCGGCGGCGCCGAAGATGCAGCAGCAATCGCCCTGCCCTTTCCAAACACCGGCGTCACCTGCTCCTGAGTGGTTTCGAACTTCACCAGGCCATCGCGGTAGTCGAGGTGCAGCGTCAGCGGTTGCAGGACGTCGAGCCCCAGCATGCCCGCAATTTCGAACCCGGCATTTCGATCGATGACCGAAGGATCGAGTTCAAGAATGTGCCCCTGATGGATCTGTTGCAGGTTGGCGAGCTGGATGTCGAACACCTCGCGATAAAACTGGACTTTTGTGCCCTGCGCGGTCATTTCGGGGTTGGTGAAGTTCACTGTCATTTTTGACAGGGAGTGCGCGGCCTCCGATGTCATGGCGCTGAACCGCATGCCCGTGGCCAGGACGAATAATTTGCGTGACTTGTTGCCGAATGTCAGAGGCACCAGCAAGTATTGCCGGCGGTGATAGACCTGCGTCCAATCGCCTGCATCCGGGGGGGCTGGGCGATCTCCCGGCAATAGCCCGGCCTGTTCTGGGAGCGGTGCCAACGTCATCTTGGCCAGTCTGTAGTCCAGCGTAATCATCCATTGGGCGAATACATCGGTGCCAATGAAGCCATCCGCCTTGCCTGCGAACTGCGTGTCGCTCACTCCCACTATGCAGTTGCGAAACTCGAGCGGGCCAATGCGCACGCTGTCGAGGCGGACCGTTCCCTGCGGGTCGCCCACGCCCAGCTTCAGCCCGTTTTGGTCGGCGAGTGCTTTGGTAATAAAGAGGCCGGACGCCGCCGAATCCACAATCAGTTTGGCCTTGCCCTGCGGCAATTCGGCCTCCAGCCGGTAGCCGTCGATGTGCTTCGCGTCGGCAAACGTTGGCTGCAGCGGTATTACGGCCGACGCGACGGAAGGCAGAACCTGGCAAGTCTGCGAATTCTCAGACAGCAGCGGCATCATGGCGTGCATCGACGCCTCGGCCTTCCTTCGCGTGTCCGCATCGATATTCTTCTCTGTGGCGAGCCCCTGATCGATGCCCTCTATGTCATGCGCGGGCGACACGACGTGCTGCCAGGCATTCTGGATATCGGGGTCGGACGGATCGATGTCGTAGGCCTTTTGAATCTCCGCGCGCTCCGAGGCGTACATGGAGTCGATGCGCAGCACGCGGCTGCGAGTCAGATGGGCGCGCGCATAGCATGGGTCGGCAGTCACGGCCGCATCGAGCGTCTGATGAGCAAGCCAGGGCTCTCCCTCGCGCAGTTCGACTTCAGCCTGCGCTGTAAGCGTCGCCGAGGCGTGCGGATTCGCGGCAAGGGCCGTATTCACCTGGGCGGATGCCTGTGCGATTTTGCCTTCATGCAGCAGCGTGCGCACCAGCGCCGCGGATGCCTCTGCATCCTGCGGATTTTGCGCCAACGCCTGCTGATATAGTCCTTCCGCGTCCGCGTAGCGGCCATCGTTGTAAGCAGTGTCCGCAGGTGTGTCGGGATGCCCGGCATTGGCCGGACACGCTGGAGCCTGAGCACAAACAGAAATCGCGGTACACAGAGGAACGACCGCTAACCAACTGATCCACCTGGAGCGCAACGTGGAGCGTAAGGAGAAAGGCATAGAGTTCCCTCGAGGGTTCAATTCCAAAACACCGAGAGTATACGCCCAGCGGCCGAGCCATCGTGATCTCCATGGCGCGTTGACGGCTGCGCGCCAGGATGCACGCCCTTGTTCCGGCCGGGCAAGTTGCAACTGGTATTCTCTGACGCGTTAGACCCGATGACTTCAATCGCGGTTAGGAGGGAATTTATCTCCTGGCAGGTCAGCCCAAACCATAAGAGCCTTGCTTTTTCCCCATGAGCCGGCCACCGCCGGTCGCTTCTCCGTTAGAGCGCTGGTTGGCGGGCGTCCATCTATGGTGCGATACACTTCAAACCGTGGAGGGCTCTCGTTGTCGCATGTGCGTGGTCTGCTGTACAGCGCCCTGATCGGTGCCCTTGTCCTCTCTGCGGTGTGCGGGGCGCAATCAGCACCCGAGGCGCAGGCGCTGCCGCAACAGCAGGGTATGGCAACCGGCGTTGCGCAAGGCGCGCAGTTCGACGATCAGCATCGTCCCATTACAGCGGGCGGTTATGTGAAGGCTGGCCCGGTGATCTTTCAGAATGTCGCCGTCCAGGCGGGACTCGCGAGCTGGCACAACACCACCGGCACTCGAGAGAAGCGCCTGATCATTGAAGCCAAGGGCTCAGGCGTATGTCTCCTTGACTACGATCATGACGGCTGGCTCGACATTTACTTGGTCAACGGCTCGACCTTCGACGCGGAGTCCGGAAAAGCCGCTCCGCCCCACGCGGCGCTCTTCCGCAACAACCACGATGGCACGTTTACCGACGTGACGGCGAAGGCTGGAGTCGCCAATGACCGCTGGGGGCTCGGCTGCGCGGTGGCCGACTACGACAACGATGGCTGGCCCGACCTCTACGTCACCAATCTCGGCAAGAACCGTCTTTACCACAACAATCGCGACGGCACCTTCACCGATGTCGCCGAGAAGGCGGGCGTCGCGCTCGATGAAGGCTCAGGCAGCATCGCCATCGATCATACCGGAGCAACCTTCGGCGACTACGATGGCGATGGACGGCTGGACCTCTTCGTCGGAGGATACATTCAGTACGATTTCCGGGACCCGCCGCTTGCCGGCACCAAGGCGGTCAGTTTCTCTTCGTGCCAGTACCGCGGGGTCAACATCATGTGCGGTCCCCGCGGCCTTCAGGGCGCGGGCGACCACCTCTTCCACAACAATGGCGACGGCACCTTCACCGATGTAAGTGTCAAGGCCGGCGTCAGCGATCCCAACGGCTACTACGCCCTGGGTGCGCTCTTTGTCGACGTGAACGGAGATGGCAGACCCGACCTGCTGGTGGCCAATGACTCCACGCCGAACTATCTTTACATCAATAAAGGGGACGGCGCCTTCGATAATCAGAGCTACATGAGCGGCTATGCGCTCAACGGCGAAGGCCGCGAAGTCTCAAACATGGGCATCGCCGCCGGAGACTACGAGAACAACGGCCACATGGATCTGGTGAACACAGACTTCTCCGACGACTCGCCCGTTGTCTTCCGCAACGATGGCACGGGTGGGTTCGATGATGTAAGCGCCAAGTCAGGTATCGGCGCGCGCTCCGGACCATTTGTCGGCTTCGGCGATGGGTTTCTCGACTACGATAACGACGGATGGAAGGATCTGCTGATCGTGAACGGTCACGTGTACCCGCAGGTGGATGAGCACCCTGACTGGGGCATGAGCTATGCGCAGCGCCCACTGCTGTTCCATAACAAGCGCGACGGAACCTTTGAACTGGTTCCCGCCGTGGAGGGAACCGGTTTGGCCGAAGTCTGCGTGGGGCGCGGAGCCGCATTCGGCGACCTGTTCAATGACGGCAAGATCGATGTGGTCATCAACAATCTCGACGGCGTTCCGCTGCTCTTGCGCAACGTGAACCCCGACCACAACCATTGGGTGAGCCTGAACCTTGTTGGTGGCCCGAAGAGCCCGCGCGATGCCGTGGGTACCACGGTCTATCTGACCGCGGGAGGCATCCGCCAGCGCGGAGATGTCTTGAGCGGCGGTAGCTATCTCTCCTCGAACGACATGCGCGTTCACTTCGGCCTCGGCGGCTCACCCGGTGCCGGGAGCGCGGAGATTCACTGGCCTTCCGGCGCCAAAGAGACGATCAAACTGCCGGCGGCAGACCGCATTTACACCATCACCGAGGGCAAGGGCATCACGGGCGCATTGTGCGGCGGCAAGCCGTGCGCGGCCAGGGCTGCGACCTCTGCCCGGTCCGCGCCGGGTGCCTTGCGATAGACTCAATCGGTGGAGGAACCCGGTTGCTGCAACTTCCCAGTTTCTATGCGGGCATGTTGATCGCAGGGATGTTTTTTCCCGATGCGGTTGTCGAATTCCTTCCGGCGCAAAGTGCGCCCGTGCAGCAATTGGGAATGGGCAGCAACCCTGGCGGATCGAAGCCGGTCTACGACTCATTGAAGCGCCCCATCACGGCCGGCGGCTTCGTGAGTTCGGGCCCGGTGGTCTTCGAGGATGCGACCAGAGCAGCCGGACTTTCCGGCTGGAAGCACGTGATGGGCGCGGCCGACAAAGGCCTGATTATCGATACGAATGGTTCCGGCGTGGGGCTCATCGACTACGATAACGACGGCTGGCTCGATATCTACCTGGTCAACGGTTCCACGTTCGATGCACTGGATGGCAGGGAAACTCCGCCGCACGCGGCTCTGTTCCACAACAACCACGACGGTACCTTTACGGACGTGGCGGCAAAGGCCGGCGTAACCAACGACCGCTGGGGATTTGGCGTCGCCATCGCCGACTACGACAACGATGGCTGGCCCGATATCTTCGTAACCAATTACGGCAAGAACCGGCTTTACCACAACAATCACGACGGCACCTTTACCGACGTGGCGGAGAAGGCAGGCGTGACGCTTGGCAATTGGAGCGCCGGCGCCACCTGGGGCGACTACGACGGCGATGGGCGCCTCGATCTGTTTGTCACGGGCTATGTCCACTTCGATCGTGACAATCTGCCTTATGCCCGGACCAAGGCGTCAAGCTACAACCTCTGCGAGTTTCGCGGCGTTCCGGTGATGTGCGGACCGCGGGGCCTGCAGAGCGAACCGGACCACCTCTTCCACAATAATGGCGATGGGACGTTTACTGACGTCAGCGTGAAGGCGGGCGTAGCGGATCCGGTAAACCACTTCTACGGTCTAACGCCGGTGTTTGTGGACGTGAATGACGATGGCAAGCAGGACCTGGCCATTGCCAACGACTCCACACTCAGCTATCTCTACCTCAATCGTGGTGACGGCACGTTTGAGGATGCAAGCCTGACCTCGGGCTTCGCGCTGAATGAAGACGGGCGCGAGGTAGCCGCAATGGGCATCGCCATAGGCGATTACCTCAATAATGGCCTGCTGGACTTTGCCATCAGCGACTTCTCCGATGAAGCCAAGCTGCTGTTTCACAATGAAGGAGCGGCGGGCTTCAGCGAGGTCTCCATTCGCTCCGGCATTGGCAAAAAGTCCATCCCCTTTCTTAGCTGGGGTACCGGCTTTCTGGACTACGACAACGACGGCTGGCTCGATCTGATGTTCATAAACGGTCATATCTATCCCGCTGCCGACACCAAGGATTGGGGAACCTCGTATGCGCAACGCCCGCTGCTGTTTCACAACATACGCGACGGCAAGTTTGAAGAGGTGCCCGCGGTGGAAGGGTCGGGACTGGCGGTGCTTACTTCGGGGCGCGGAGCAGCCTTCGGCGACCTGTTTAATGACGGCAAGATCGACGTGATTATCAGCCCCGTGGACGGACCGCCAGTGCTGCTGCGAAACGTATATCCCGACCATCACCACTGGGTGGAACTGAAGCTGGAGGGCGGCCCGAAGAGTCCGCGCGACGCGGTGGGCGCAACGGTGTACCTGACCGCAAACGGCATGCGCCAGCGCCGGGATGTGGTGAGCGGCGGAAGCTACGTGTCGACCAACGATCCGCGTCCCCATTTTGGGCTCGGCGATGCAACGGACGCTGGAACGGCCGAGATTCATTGGCCCTCCGGCGCAAAGGAGACCGTCAAGCTGCAGGCCGTGGACCGCATCTACACCATCACGGAGGGGCAGGGAATTACGGGAGCCTTGTGTGGCGGGCAGCCTTGCGCGGTTTCAAGTCCAGCCTCAGGAGCCGCGAAGCCCGGGGGCAAGCCATGAGCTCGTGGCGTCCCCTCGCCTTGTTTCAACTGGCTGTTATGTTCTGTTTCGGCTTCGCTTCGATGGCCGTAGCGCAGTCCCAAAAGCCCGCGGCCGGGATGCCTTCCTCGAATCAGCTCCCTTCGCAGGACGCGGTTCCGGCGCGTTTCGTGGATATTACAGAGCAGGCGGGCGTGCATTTTCTGCACGTGGCGCCGCACACCACGCGCAAATACCTGCTTGAGACCATGGGCTCGGGCGTGGCCCTGTTCGACTGCGACAACGACGGCCGGCTGGACCTTTACCTCGTCAATGGAGCACCCTATACCGACCCCACGCCCAAGGGCTTCATCCCGCAAAAGAACGGGCCCGAAGACTGGAACCGCATGTACCACCAGAAGCCCGACGGGACATTCGAGGACATCACTGAGAAGTCGGGCCTGAAGGGAGTTGGCTACGGCATGGGCGTGGCTGTAGCCGATTACGACAACGATGGATATGAAGATGTTTTTGTGACCGGCTATGGAGGCAACCACCTTTACCACAACAACGGCGACTGCACCTTTACCGACGTTACGGAGAAGGCGGGAGTTGGCGGAGGCGGATGGTCAAGCTCGGCTGCCTGGGTCGATCTGGATAACGACGGGTTGCTCGACCTGGTTGTGGCGCGCTATGTCACCTGGGACTGGGAGGATGTCTGGTGCGGCGAGCACCGCGAGGGCTATCGCGGCATCTGCCATCCTGACGTCTTCCAGCCCATCACCATGCTTGTCTACCACAACGACGGCAACGGGCACTTTACCGAAGAGGGGCACAAGCTGGGCCTCGATAAGCCGGCCAAGGCGCTTGGCATTGCCATGGCAGACTATGATCGCGACGGGCGCATGGACCTGTTCATCGCCAACGACTCCATGCCGGAGTTTCTATTCCATCAGAAGCCGGATGGAACCTTCGAAGAAGTCGGTCTCGAATCCGCGGTGGCTGTGAACTCCGAAGGGCAGACCTACGCCGGCATGGGCGTGGATTTCGCCGACTATGACAACGATGGGTGGCCGGATATCGTGGTGACCGACCTGGCCAACCAGCGGTACGCCCTCTACCAGAACAACCGGGATGGAACTTTCAACTACGCATCCCTTTTGAGCGGCGTAAGCTCCACGTCGCAGCTCCACTCGGGCTGGAGCGCCCGATTTGTGGATTACGACAACGATGGATGGAAGGATCTGCTCATCGCGCAGGGGCACGACATGGATAACATCGAGCGGGTTTCGCCCATGCTGCGTTATCGCGAACCCATGATGCTGCTGCGCAATACCGGCAAGAAGTTTGTGGATGTCTCATCGGTCTCGGGCGACATCTTTCACGAGGCCTGGGTGGGCCGTGGCATGGCCATCGGCGACATCGACAACGACGGCAGCATCGATGCGGTGGTCAGCACCAATGGCGGCGCGGCGCATATTTTGCTCAACAAGACCGTTACCGCCAACCACTGGATCACTTTGCACCTGACCGGGCACAAGAGCAATCGCGACGGCATCGGCGCCGTGGTAAAGCTGACCACCTCGCATGGGTCGCAGTGGGTTACAGCCACCACCGCCAGCGGCTATCTCTCTTCCAGTGACCCGCGCGTTCACTTTGGGCTGGGCGACAGCCCGGTGGCCGACAGCATTGAGATCCGCTGGCCCAGCGGGATTGTGCAAACCCTTACTGGCGTAAAAGGCGACCGGCAGATACAGGTGGATGAGCCGGCTGCGGCTAGCCCGCCGGCGGGGACAGCCGCTCGGCCCTGAACCGCCCACCCCGCCAGAGCACCTTGCAGGCCGCAAGGTCCCGCCGTCCAAAAAGGCAGTGGGCCCGGTTCCCTGCGCGGGCTTTTATTTTCAGGGGCTTAAATTCCGCGGACAATCCCGTGGCGGGCCTCCGTAAACGTCGGAGTTCGGGTGGGGCGTCCCGTTGCCGCGCTCATCGCACGTTCGTGCGGTGGCAACATCTAGGTCAAAAAATTCCTTGACAGCGATAATTTGTCGGACTAACATCGCTCGCTATGGAATCGATGTCACTCCGATATGGTATCGATTCCACCATCAACCAGTGAAGCCGGTCAACGATCCGATCGTTGCCCATGTCTGAAATCACGGTTTGAATCAGGAAAGAGAAGCACTCAAGGAGACCCAGTGAGACAAATAATAAAAGCTCAGGAGCGCCCTTCCCCGTCCCAACTCATCCAAATCCCGCTAGTTGCCCTCGCTTTTGTATTGGCAACTATGGGATTGATGCTGTTGGCTCCTCGGAATGCTTCCGCGCAAGCCAGCGCGGGCATTACCGGAACAGTTACGGATACCAGCGGCGCCGTGATCAAGGGCGCCCATGTAGCCATCACCAATGAGGCCACCGCGGCCACCGATCGTACGGTGACCGAAAGCGCGGGAACGTATTCCTTCAAAGGCGTATTGCCGGGAAAGTACACCATTACGATTGACGCCCAGGGGTTCAAGAAAGCCGTTCAGAAAGGTGTGAACGTCGAGGTCAGTACCACTCCTACCGTTGACATCACCCTCAGCCCCGGCGCCGCAAGCGAGACCGTGAATGTCGCGGCCGATGAGGTTGCGTTGAATACCACCCAGCCGGAATTGGGCAGCACCATTGAGCCGGTTGTCGTCGAAGCGTTGCCTACCGAAGTCTCGGGCCGCGGCCGCCAGGTCGATCAGCTTCAATTCATGGCCCCCGGAACCACGGGCGGCACCTTCTCTCACCGCATCAGCGGCGGCGTCGATTTCGAGCAGGAGATCATCTACAACGGCATCCCCGCTCCTCAGCCGGAGACCGAAGGTTACACCACCAACTTCAATCCCCCGTTCGACTTGGTTGAAGAGTCCAAGGTCGAGCGTTCGACCTTCTCCGCACAGTATGGCCTTGGTCAGGGAGCTTTGACTTATCAAATGAAGTCGGGCACCAACCAGTACCACGGCAGCGCATTTGAAATCAACCGCAACAGCCTCTTTGATTCCGTGCCCTTTTTCGACGGCCCGGCATGGGGTGGCTCCACCAAGCCACCCACCGATCACGAGAACAACTACGGCTTCTCGATCGGCGGCCCCATCCGCATTCCGCATCTTTACGATGGACGCAACAAGACCTTCGGCAACTACAGCCAGGAGTGGTACAAGCAGGCCGAACTGAACGACGGCATTTCAAGCGTGCCCACAGCCCTGGAAAAGACCGGAAACTTCACTGACTTTGTGGACTCCACCGGAGCTCTGGTCCCCATCTTCGATCCGACCACCGGGCAGCAGTTCCAATGCAACGGCGTGCTCAACGTGATTTGCCCCAACCGGATCAGCGCCAATTCTGCGTTGATCATCCCGTTCATTCCCAATCCTGACCGTCCAGGCAGCGGCCCCGGCGGCTTAGAAACCAACAAGAGCGCCGCGCCCAACTCATTCCCGAATATCCAGCACGTCTGGGGATTCGTGGTTGACCAGACGCTCACGCCCACGCAGAGCCTGCACTACGCTGAGTGGCGCAATAGTTTCTCCACCACCAGCTTTGACAACTCTCCGCTGGTCCTAGCTCCCAACCCGCTCAACAGCATGAAGTATGAGCCGGCCCTGGGCAGCATCTTCCTGTTGAATTACACCAACGCCATCACGCCACACCTCGTGGCGACCGCTGGATTTGGCTGGATTGGCGAGATCAACAACCAGTTCAACGATACTGTTGGATGCGGCGCAACCTCAGGGTGCTCGGGCCTTTATCCTCAGATACAGAACGAGGACGTCCCTCCCTACATAACGTGGTCTGGAGGCGGCCCGAACAACTACACCGACTGGGGCACCCAGGGTTCGTGGCGAGAATCCATTAACCGCAAGCTGGGAATCGCCATCGTCAACAACTGGCTCTGGACCAAGGGCCGCCACACTTTCAACATCGGCGGTGAGTTCCGCCGCGCCTATCAGGATGACAACGAGGAGCAGACCGAGGGTGGACAGTTCACGTTCAGCAATCACGAGACGTCCAACCCAAGCAGCCCGAACTTCCAGACCGAGGGCAGTTCGTTTGCCAGCTTCCTTCTCGGACTTCCCGATGAGGCAAATCGAAGCGAGAGCCAGGAACTGAGGCTGCGCAATCTGGATATCTCACCCTACATCCAGGACGACATCAAGCTGTCGTCGAAGCTCACTCTGAATCTCGGCGTCCGCTGGGATATTCAGGTGCCCTTTACCGAAAACCACAACCTGATCGTGTTCTTCGATCCCGATAATCCTGGGACCAATCCGGCGGCCGGCGGCATCCCCGGCGGTCTCCAGCAATTCGGCGTGAACGGCACATACACTCGTGCCGACACCCACTGGGGCCATTTTGGTCCGCGCCTCGGTTTTGCCTACAAGCTGGACAACAAGACCGTGGTACAAGGCGGCCTGGATGTCGCGTTCCTCGATGGCGGCGCTTATGAGTACGGCACCAACAAGGTCGCGGTGAACTACGGTAACCTGCTCACCGGCGCCTTCGCACGCAACAGCACGGGAAGCAACGTATCGGGATTCGGGAGCTGGGATACCAATGCCATTCCCGCGCCTGCCGCTACACCCTTCGGTCCAAGCATCGGCAACGGTCTGCAGGTGGACGCTTTCAGCAGGAAGGACGGATACGCTCCCTATAGCCAGCAGTGGAACATCAATGTGCAGCGCGAACTCCCTTACAACATGTTTGTGATGGCTGCATGGGCCGGAAACCGCGTCATCCACCTGCCCAGCCAGAACAATGAGATCGACCAGATGAACCCGAGTTTCGACGCCCAATACGGCAACACGCTGAGTACCTGCGCGGCTAACAAAGGCAATTCGGTGTTGTCCGACACGTTTTCAAGCGGCTGCGCACAGGCGGACGGATTCACCACTCCATATGCCAACTTCGTGAACGACTTTGGGTCAAGTTCCACCGTGGAACAGTCGCTCGTTCCCTACCCGCAATTCACCAAGATCTTCAACAACTTTGAAGGTTTTGGCACCACCTATTACCAGAGCCTCCAGGTTGAAGTGGATAAACGCTTCAGCAACGGCTTGTCCTTCCTGGCGGGCTATACGCTCTCCCACCTGATGGACAATACCAGCAGCGGTTTCTCCAGCTTCACCTCCGGCGGCATCAACAAGTACAACCAGAAACCGGAATGGGCCGTCTCTGAATCGGACGAACCGCAAACCTTCAAGGCGAGCGGAACCTACGAACTGCCGATCGGTCCTGGCAAGAAGTACGTCAACAACCACGCCCTGGGCAACATCGTGGGCGGCTGGCAGGTCGGCTGGATTCTCGACTATGAGGGAGGATCGCCTGGCAGCTGCTGCAACGGCAGTACCGTCGACGAGAACGGCTCGCCGTTCCCGAATGGATTCAATAGGCCGAATCGAAACACTTCCGTCAAGCTTGGAACCGCCTCCTACAAGAACGAGAAGAACCAGTGGCTCGCAGGCGCTAACGCCGCTCCGGCGCAGATCTGGAATCCCGCTGGCTTTACGGCCACCTCATCTCAATACGTTATCGGTGACTCTCTCAGGTCTTATGGCAAGCTGAGAACGCCCGGTATCGCCAATGAGAGCATCAATGCCAGGAAGCACTTCTACATTGGAGAGCGCGTCCAGGCGATTCTCCAGGTGGACTACTTCAACGCATTCAACCGGACCATCTTCAACGGTCCCGACGGGAACTTTAGCGACACCACCTTTGGCCAGACCGTTTCCGAGGGCGCCAACAACAACGCCTTCAACGGCACTGCAAACCGGCAAGGCCAGGTTCAGTTCCGATTACAGTTCTGAGCTTCGCGGTGCAATCCCGCAAAAAGGATTTGCATCGCATGTATCCCTCCTAACCATCGCCGGACTGCCCCCAAAGCAGTCCGGCTTTTTTCTTTGCAGCCGAATCACTCTCGCGCGCCAGAAGACTTGATCGCTGCGCGAACCCCGGAACTGCAATACTTCCGCGATGCAACAGCGTTGCGAACCAACTATAATCACAGGTCATGAGGGTGGATCGATCCATGTCATTGTCTCGCTGTGCGCCGCGATTACTGGCTGTGCTCTTGCTGGCTCTTGTGGCAACTATCGCTTTTGCCCGGCAGGCGAATGACGAAGTTACGCCCCAGGTGCAGCAGTTGTATGCGGAGGCAAAAGCCGCGCAGCAGCAAGGCGACAGCGCAGCGGCAATCGCGAAATACCGCGCCATGATCAAGCTTGCGCCGCACCTGGCCGCCGCCTACAACAACCTGGGCATGCTCTACTTCAATGAGCGTGACTATTCCCATGCCGCGGAGGTGCTCAAGCGCGGATTGGAGATTCAGCCGGATATGCCCACGGCCTCGGCCATGTTAGGCATGAGTTATTTTCAGTTAGGCATGAACGACAAGGCTGAGCCGCTTCTGCGCGCAGTGCAGCGCGCCAAGCCGGACGACGACCATGTGGAGATGGTCCTGGTGCATATCCTCATCAACCTGAGGAAGTATGGAGAGGCGGCATCGTATCTGAACAACTTCCTGGAGCGGAACCCGAAGAATCAGGAAGGATGGTATATGCTCGGCAAAACATATCTGCAGATGTCCGAGGACGCGCTCAAAAAGATCAATGAAATCGATCCGAATTCCGTGGTTGCGCATGAGATCGCCGGCGAGATCGATGAGAGCATGCACAACTACGATGTGGCTCTGGTGGAATACAAGAAGGCCGTCGACATGGCCCCGCACGAGCCTGGAACGCATATGCACATGGCAAATGCGTATTGGCTCACCGGCAAGTGGGAGTCGGCGCAGGATGAGTTCAAGGCGGAGCTGACCAACGACCCCAACAACTGCACCGCCCGATGGAAGCTGGCCAACGCCATGCTGGAGGCAAACGACTCCAGCGAGGACGCGCTCGCGCAGTTGAACCAGTCCATCGAGCGCTGCCCACTTCTGATGCAGGCGCGCGTAGACCGGGCCCGCGCGCTCATCCGGCTCGGGAAGCAGAGCGATGCCTTGCCCGACCTGCAGTTGGCCGTCAAGGACAGCCCCTCTGAGCCGACCATTCATTTTCTTCTCGCCACTGTCTACAGGTCGCAGGGCAAGGCCGCCGATGCTCAGCAGGAGATGCGCACGTATAGCGAGTTGCAGCGGGCGGCCAGTGAAGCCGTGGCGGGACAGGCAAATGATGCCAGCGCAATCAAGAGTGCCGCACACTAGCCCGATGGCGCTTGTCGGAAAATGCGTGCTCGGAGCGTTCCTGCTCTGCGCTCGTGCGGCCATTTGTCAGCAGCTTCCGGACTCGCTGGCCGAGCCGCGTGCGCTCATTGCGCAGGGCAAGCTCGCAGCGGCTGAGGCATCTCTCCACGATTTTGTGAAACAGCATCCCGCTTCCGCGGATGCGCATTTCCTGCTCGGCTATGTCTTGTTTCGTGAACAGAAGGCAGTGGACTCGCTGGCGGAGTTCACCGCCGGCGCCCACGTACGGCGGCCGAAAGCGGATGAGCTGAAAACCGTGGCGTCAGATTATGTATTGCTGCGCGACTACGCCGACGCCGATAAGTGGTTTACCGAGGTTGTGGTCGAGACTCCTGACGATGCGGAAGCCTGGTATCTTCTTGGGCGGACCAAGTACAACGAAAACGGATTCTCCAACGCTGTTTCGAGCTTCGAGCGCGCGCTGGCCTTGCATCCCAAATACATTGAAGCCGAAAACAACCTCGGATTGTCATGGAAGGAATTGAATAACCCGGAGAAGGCGAAGGCTGCTTTTCAGACCGCGATTGACTGGCAGGGAGATGCCCCCGCAGACGCTCAGCCATTCCTGAATCTCGGCACGTTGCTTGCGGATCAGAGCGACTTCGATAAATCGATCCTTTATCTGACGAAGGCCGTCTCGCTGTCCCCGGAAAATCCCAGGATTCATGAGGAGCTAGGCCAGGTTTACGAGGCTCAAAAGAACCTGCCGCAAGCGCAAGCCGAACTGGAAAAGGCAGTCGCGCTGGCTCCGGATAGCTCAGCGCTGCACTTCAGGCTGGGGCAGATCTACCGCCATGAGGGCCTTCGCGACCGCGCCCAGCACGAATTCGATCTGTGCGAAAAGCTGAACAGCACTCACTCCTCAGCCAGCACGCCCAATCCCCCGGCTCTCGGTCCGGCTGTGCCCCACTGAGCAACTGGCTGGTGGGTGCGGCCAGGCCCCTGGGCGTGCATTCCCCGACAAAGAACTGGCAACCTGAAAATCGGTTTTCCGCCGTTGTGCGAGGGCCCGTCGTCTCCCCTGGGAAAGCTCGTTTCACCTCGGTTCCATGCAAAACTAAAAAATCTGTGGTATCGTTTCCAACCCTGTGTTCCAAAGGGGTATAATTCGCGGAGACGTTACGGCGGGGTCGCACTGGTGCGGAAAAGAGCCGTCGCCGATCGCGAAGGGATGCGGGAGTTCTGGAATGAAGAATGTGACAGGTAGCGGAGTTGGAAGGCATGCATTGAGCATCAGCCTGTTGTCCTTGGCGTTCTGCATGTTTGTGGGATCGTTCGGCCGGGCGCTGGCCCTTGCGCAATCAGCGGAGCAGGCGGCGCAGGTTGTCAAATCGCTTGATGGCAAATCCAAGGCGGTGGTTGCCCGCCTGTCCGAGTTGGATCAGCTGCCGGCGGATGAGTGGCGCTTCCACGTGGGAGATCTGGCGCATGGGGAGTCCACCGAACTGGACGACTCGTCATGGCAGGTGGTGAAGGCCCAGGCACAGGGAGCGCAGGAAGCGGAGTGGTTCCGTCGGTGGATTGAAGTGCCGCAAAGCCTCCATGGCTACGACTTGACCGGCGCGCGGATTTGGTTCTCCTTCTCTGCCAATGCCAATGGCCCCATGCCGGAGATCATCTACTTCAACGGGCGTCGCGTGGCTCTGGGCGACGATCTTGAGCCGATCGTCCTCTTCGATAAGGCCAAGCCCGGCGACAAAGTTCTGGTGGCCGTGAAGCTGTTGCACACCGTGGATAAGAAGACCTTCGACGGCGCAAATCTCAAGATCGACTTTGCCGAGAACCGGCCGAATCCGGAGGACCTGCGGTTGGAAATCCTGTCCGCGTCCTTGCTTGTTCCCAGTCTCTCGAAGAGTGTCGAGGCCGACACGGCGACTCTGGAGAAGGCAGCGGGCGCGGTGGATTTGGATGCTCTGGATGCAAAGGACCAGGCAAAATTCGACGCTTCCCTGAAGCAGGCGCAATCCACGCTCGAGCAGCTCAAGCTGCTGTTGCAGCAGGGGACGCTCCATTTGACGGGCAACTCGCACATCGACGCGGCTTGGCTCTGGCCCTGGACGGAGACCGTGGACACGGTGAAGCGTACCTTCGGCACCGCGTTGCAACTGATGAACGAGTACCCCGATTACACCTACACCCAGTCCGCGGCTCAATACAACGCATGGCTCGCTGACAAGTATCCGCAGATGAACGATGAGATCAAGCAGCGCATCAAGGAAGGGCGTTGGGAGATCGTCGGCGGAATGTGGGTCGAACCCGACTTGAACATGCCCGATGGCGAGGCACAGGTACGTTCGCTCCTGGTGGGCAAGCGCTGGTTCCAGAAAGAATACGGCGTCGACGTCAGGATCGGGTGGAATCCTGATTCCTTCGGATACACCTGGCAGTTACCGCAGATTTACAAGAAGTCCGGCGTCGACTACTTCGTCACGCAGAAGATGACCTGGAATGACACCAATCAGCTTCCCTTCAAGCTCTTCTGGTGGGAGTCGCCGGACGGGAGCAAGGTGCTGACTTACTTCCCGCACGACTACGCGAACGACAATCTGAACCCGGTGCGTCTTGCCTACGATCTGTCCCAGGCGCGGGAGAGAGCGCCGGGGACGACCGAGATCATGGACCTCTATGGCATCGGCGATCATGGCGGCGGGCCGACGCGTGCAATCCTGGATGAGGGTGTGCACTGGATGCAGCCGGATAAGGTCGTTCCCAAGTCGAATTTCGGAACTGCCCAGACTTACTTCACCAGCATTGAAACCAAGTTGGCCGCAGACTCGCCGGTGTGGGATTACGACTCCATCGCCAAGGGATACAAGGCTCCCGCAACGCCGGCCGATGGGCAGGTTGCGATTCCCACCTGGAAAAGCGAGCTCTATTTTGAATATCACCGCGGCGTGATGACCACCCAGGCCAATCACAAGCGCAACATGCGCGACAGCGAAGAGCAGGCCATCAACGCCGAGAAGCTGGCGTCGCTGGCGTGGCTTGCGGGCAAACCGTATCCCGGCGATGCGCTCACCGAAGCGTGGAAGAAAATCACCTTCAACGACTTCCACGATCTGGCCGCGGGCTCGGGCATCGGCATCATCTATAAGGAAGCGCAGAAGGACTTCGACGATGTGCGCTGGGCCACGAACGAAATCTCCCAGCAGTCGCTGAAGACTGTGTCTGCCGCGATCAATACGCAGGTAGCCGGGGGCGTGCCTGTCCTGGTGCTGAATCCGCTGGCCTGGGAGCGTTCAGGGCCGGTCACGGTGGATGTGCAGTTACCCACCGCAGCCGCGGGTGGCGTCTCCGTGCTGGACGCGGCCAACCACGTTGTGCCGTCGCAGGTGCTCAAAAGCGATGCTGCGACCAACAGCTACAAACTCCTGGTCCTGGCCAACAATGTGCCGTCCCTGGGCTACAAGGTGTTGCACGTCGTCTCCGGCGCAAAAACGTTTGCCAGCGATCTGAAGGCAGAGGGATTCAAGCTGGAAAACTCCGCGCTGAAGGTCACGGTAGACAACCAGACCGGCTGCATCACCAGCCTTTACGACAAAAAGACGAAGTTCGAGACACTCGCTCCGGGCGCCTGCGGCAACCAGTTGCAGACGTTCAAAGACCTGCCCAAGGATTACGATGCGTGGAACATCGATCCCGGCACGCTCGATCATTTCACCTCCATCGATAAGGCCGATTCTGTCGAGCTTGTCGAAAAGGGCCCGCTGCGCAGCGCAATTCGTGTCACGCGCACCTGGCAGAGTTCGAAGTTCGTGCAGGACATCACGCTCGACGCCGGCTCGGATCAGGTGGACGTGGTCAACGACATCGACTGGCATGAAACGCATGTCTTGCTGAAGGCTGCTTTCCCACTCGCCGCCACCAGCAACAAGGCCACTTACGAGGTCCCATACGGCAGCATTCAGCGGACCACGACGCGCAACAATAGCTGGGAGCAGGCGCAGTTCGAGGTGCCGGTGCTGCGCTGGGCCGATCTGGGCGATGGGCAGCACGGCTTCAGCCTGATCAATAACTCGAAGTATGGCTACGACGATAAGGACAACGTGCTTCGTATCTCCCTGCTTCGTTCGCCCACCTGGCCCGATCCGGACGCCGACCGCGGACATCATCACTTCACCTATGCACTCTATCCCCACAGCGGCGATTGGAAGCAGGCGCTGACAGTGCGCCACGGGTACGAATACAACTACCAGTTGCAGGCCACTCAGGTGCAGTCCCATGCCGGGAGCATGCCGGCAGAGTTCGCGTATGTAACTGTCAAGCCGGAGAACGTTGTACTCACGGCAATGAAGAAAGCCGAGGATTCCAACAGCTTGATCTTCCGCGTGTATGAATGGGCAGGGAAATCAGGGGATGTTGAATTCCATGTGCCCAAGGGCGCCACGGGAGCAACCATCACCAATCTGATGGAAAAGCCTGAAGGCACAGCACTCAAGGTCGCGGACGATACGGTTACGGCTCCGATTCATCCGTATGAAATTCTGACCCTGCGTGTGGACTACACAGCAAATCAATAGTCGTTGGCAGGCGTGCGCGGGTGCGCTGCTTGCTCCACGTGGCGCTCGGATCCTATCCGGGCGCCACATTTTTTTCATCTTCAGGCAGTGGCTGGATGGCAGCCGCAGGAATTGCGCAGGATCAGGCAGGTCTTCAGCTTGAATTGCCGCGCCATCTTGGAAGAAGTCGATGGAGCGGCCTTGCGCTCATCGAATAACTGCTCGAAGAGAATCTCCGCCGCCCTGCGCCCGATCTCTTCTACCGGCTGCTGGATTACGCTGATGGAGGGCCGAACCGTTGAAGCAAGCTCGAAGTCATCGAAGCCCAGCAAGGCAATGGTTTGGGGCACCGGGATATTGAACTTCTGCAGCGCCTCGAAGGCGTAAATAGTAGTGCTGTTCTTGAGAGCAAAAATGGCGTCCGGCGGATTCGGTCCGTCCAGCAGGTTCTTTACGGCGTATTCGGCGGACTTGTAGTCCGTGACTGAGGTGTCGAAGATGGGTGTCAAATGCGCGGATTCGATAGCCTTGCGATATCCGTTCATTCGCTCGCGAATGGTGTACAGGCTGCTTTCCCCGGTCAGGCACACAATCCGCTTGTAGCCGTGATCGATCAGATGCTGCGTGGCAGTCATCGCGCCCTTCAGGTTGTCGGCCACCACCGAGGTGATCGACGAGTTGCCCACGGGGCGATCGATCGCCACAACCGGTATGGCGACCCGGTTGAGCAGGTCGCGCAGGGCGTGACTCTGCGAGTCGGCAGGCACAATGATGAGCCCGTCCACTCGATGGCGGATGAGAACGTTCAAGTTATCCAGCTCATTGCGCGCGTCGTTTGCCGTCACCGTCACAATCAGCAGCGAATCGTTGGTGCGCGCCACAGCTTGTGCGGCTTCGGCGCAGCTTGAAAAGAACGGATCGGCGATGCTGGGAATTACCAGCCCAATGGTCTTGGTGCGGTGACCTTTCAGGGTCCGTGCAGCCTGGTTCGGCATGTAACCGAGTGCTTCAATCACCCGCCGCACATGATCCAATGTTTTGGGGCTCACACGATCGCCGCCGTTGATGACGCGGGAGACTGTAGTGGTGCCAACGCCCGCTTTTCGGGCGACCTGGCTGAGAGTTGGGTGCGTGCTTTGCTTAGCCATTTGAATGCGGCTTAGTTTGAGTACTTTGCCGTGTAATAAGTCTATGCCGCCCAGCCTCAAAAGTTAAGTTTCTCCACAAGATTTCACTCTGCAGCGCAGGAAAACTCTTGTCGGGATGCGCGCAAAGACAGGCTTGCCTGCTGGTGGGGACTGCAGCGAGCTAACAGCATGCAATTATCTGCAAACTCGGCATAGCTCTGGCAGGATTTGTGGCAGCTTTTGATCGTTTCCGGCTCAAGTAAGCACGAGCAACTAAGTCTGAAGCGTGTTCGATCGCGGCTCCTTCCGCTTGCACAGACATTTCAATCTTCAGGGGCAGCCGATTGTTTCACTCACCTGCCCGGTTGCGCCGCCCGCAGGCATCCCGCGCGATCGTGGCCTGCTTCTTGATGGCTTCATCATGGGATGGATTCGGGGCTCACGGCATTTCACTTATGCGTCGCGACAAACCGGCTTCCATCAGGCGCAAATTGGGTTTGCGCGTTGATCGTGCGTGTGGTATCGTTTCCAATTACGGCAATTCAAGGCAGGCAAATGCGGGCTCTGTTAATTCGCTGGGGACTCTTTCTTTTCCCGTTTGCCTGGCAAACCAACTTAATAAGGGTGCTCTATGGCATCCAAACGCGTACGGTGATTTGAGATGGCCCCGGAAAACTCGCGGTTACTGACAATTGGAATCGATTTTGGCGGTACGAATCTGAGGATTGCCGCATATACGCCGGATATTGGCCTCCTGAATTCCATAGCTCTGCCCACGCGTCTTGAAGCAGGCCCGCACGCCGTCCTTGATGATATGTGCGGCGCCATCCTCCAATTGCTCGACCAATACTCTGAAACCTACAGGCTCGCCGGCATCGGAGTTGGATCGCCTGGCCCGCTCGAGTTGCCTGCCGGGCGCCTTCATCACCCGCCCAATCTTCCCGGATGGGACGGATTCAATCTGCTTGCCGAGATGGAAGCGCGCCTGCGCATGCCGGTTGCGGTGGAAAGCGACGCCAACGTGGCGGCGCTTGCCGAGTACTCTCTCGGCCTGGGCGCGCAACTTGGCGTCGATTCCCTGTGCATGCTCACCCTGGGCACAGGTGTGGGCAACGGAATCATTCTGGATGGGAAGCTATGGCACGGCGCCACCGGCATGGGTGGCGAGGCCGGTCACATGACCATCGATCCCGACGGCCCAGTCTGCGGCTGCGGCAACAGCGGTTGTCTTGAAGTTTGCGCTTCCGCCACAGCTCTCGTGAGCGCCGCCGAACGCCTGATCGTGGCCGGCAAAGCGCCAGGACTCGCCCGTCTCAAAGAGAGTCTCGGCACGTTGACCGCTCTCGATCTCGCTCAGGCCGCGCGCCAGGGCGATCCGGATGCTGTGGACATATACGCCCAGACCGGGCGCGCACTTGGGCTAGCATTGGCCGGCCTGATCAATATTCTCAATCTGCCGCTCTATGTGGTCGGAGGTGGAGTCGCCGAATCGTGGGATCTGCTCGCGCCCTCTCTCTTTGTTGAACTGGAACGGCGCAGTTATGTCTACGCGCTTACCGCGCCCGGCAGACCTGCCTCAGACGGCGTGCCGGGTGGTGGCACGCAGGTGCTGCCCGCAAAGCTGGGTCCGGAAGCCGGCCTTCTCGGCGCGTGTATTCTTCCCTTGCATTTATCCAGAACGGCGTGCTCAAGCCCGGCAACCGTCTCCACACCGCGTGAACGAAACTGACTCAGGACAGATTCGGCGGCTGGCTTTGAATTCGGCGTCCTACGTTCTGTTTTCTCCCAGTGGACGAGTGATCTTCGGGAAATAATGTAAGACGAGTTAGCGGTTTCTTCTCAAATGTCAGGAGAATGCCGAATGGAGAACAGGGCAAATCCTAAGAGTGTCAGGGGCTCGGGCTTGCGGCTGGAGACCATCTGGCAGGACTTTCGCTATGCGGCTCGCCAGTTGCGGCGCAATCCAGGCTTCGCGCTCACTGCGATCCTTACGTTATCGCTTGGCATTGGTGCCAGCACCGCCGTTTTCAGCGTTGCGTATGGCGTCCTCATCGATCCGTTCCCTTACAAGGATGTACACACGCTGGCCACGCCCAAGCTCTGCTCACCGGAGTGGCAGCAATGCGGAGGAAGGAACTATACGCCCGCGCAGTTCAATGAAATTGCCGAAAAGACCGACATCTTCAACGGCGTAACCGCGTCCACCATCAGCGACGTGGTGCTCACCGGCGTTGGCGAACCGCAGCGCCTGCGCGGCAACTACATCACCCCCAACACCTTCGATGTGCTGGGTGTGCAGCCCTTGCTGGGGCGCGACACAACAGAGAACGATGTTACCAACAACCGCGAGGAAGTAGCCCTGCTCAGTTACCGATTCTGGCAGGCGCACTACGGTGGCAGCCGCGCCATTCTTGGGCAAACACTCAACTTCAACGGGCACCCCCGCACCATCATCGGAATCATGCCGCCCCGCTTTTTGTGGCGCGGTGGCGATGTCTACCTTCCCATCAGGATGACCAATGAGCCGGAGGTGCAAGGGCAGGGATACTTCACTCTTGTGGGGCGCCTGAAGCCCGGAGTCACCGATGCGCAGGCAGCGGCTGAACTCACGCCGATCTTCGACGATTTCAAAAAGACAGCGCCCTTCAGATTCCCGAGAAACCTCAGTCTCGGTATCCTGCCCTTCGACGAGATGTTCAAATCGAACCTCGCAAGCACCCTGTATCTTCTGTTGGGCGCATCCTTCGTGCTCCTGTTTATTGCCTGCGTGAATGTCTCCAGCCTGCTGCTGGCGCGCGCCGTCAACCGCGAACGCGAGTTCGTGATTCGCGCTTCCGTTGGCGCATCGCGTAAGCGTCTCGTCCGTCACGCCCTCACCGAATCTTTGATGTTGTCGTTGGCTTCCATGCCGGTTGCGCTGGCCTTTGCCTATGCTGGACTCCGGGCAACGCTCATGATCGTCCCGGCGGAGACCATCCCGGATGAAGCCGTGATCACCATGAACTTCCCGGTGCTGCTCTGCTCGTTAGGCATCGCATTGGCCACGGTGGCCATTTTCGGCCTGGCGCCCGCGTGGCATAGCGCAAGTCCGCGCCTGGCCGCGGCTCTCAACGGAGTGCGCTCCTCGGGCCGCCGCGCGCAGCGGCGTTTGCTCAGCGGATTTGTCGTCACCGAGATTGCGCTTTCGCTGGCCCTGCTCATGCTCGCCGGCCTCATGGTGCGCTCGCTCATTGCTGTTGAAAGCGTGCCCGTGCCCTTCGCTCCCGACCGCACGCTGACCTTGCGCTTGCCCGTCTCCGTGGCGCACTATCCAACCGCGGAGAGCCGCGCCATCTTCTTCCGCGATCTGCTGGACCGTGTCCGAGCGCTTCCCGGTGTCTCCACGGCCACCGTTGACGCCGCCTTGCCCTTCATGGACATGGACGATGAACGCGTGCAAATTGGTGGCGAGCCGGAGGACAAGCGGGTTGTATCCCTCCACCTCACCAGCCCGGAGTTCCTCGCCCTTTCCGGCAGAAGCATGCTGCAGGGGCACTTTCTCGACGCGCGCGAAATCTCGTCCCAGTCGCATGACGCCGTCATCTCTGAGAACTTCGCTCGACGTTACTTTCCCGGCGAAAATCCCGTGGGCCGCACCGTTCATCTGCCGGACTTCAAGCCGGATGGCAAGAACAAGCTTGCGGACGACGCATTCACCGTCGTTGGGGTCATGACCGATCTGCCCTTCTTCACTTACTTTCGGGAGAGCTATCCGCACATCCTGCTACCGTACACAGTGGCCCCGGCATCTGCGAGCACGCTTATCGTATCCACGTCTCTGCCTGCCGGCGAGCTGATCAATCCTGTGCGCCGCACGGTTTATGCGGTCGATAAAGACCAGCCCATCGTCGATTCCATGACCCTCCGCCAGATTCTCGACATGTATGGCTACGCCGGCCCGCGCTTCTCCTTAGCGCTCTTCGGGGCCTTCGCCGCCGCGGCTCTTACGCTCGCGCTGGTGGGGGTTTATGGTGTTCTCTCCTTCGTCACTTCGCAGCGCACGCAGGAGATTGGAATTCGCATGGCGCTCGGTGCCAACCGGGCGCAGATGATGCGCATGGTGCTGCGCCAGGCTCTGGTGCTTGCTCTGCTTGGAGTAGCTGTTGGGCTTCCGCTCGCCTTCGTTGCCGGACGCCTTGCGCAGGGAGAGTTGGTTCATACCTCGCAATACGATCCGCTCACGTTGGTTGTGGCCGTCTGCGTCCTGCCTCTGTTGGCTGTGGCCGGAACGTACCTGCCGGCGCGGCGTGCCGCCAACGTCAATCCTGTTTCTGCCCTGCGGTCTGAGTAACAAAAGCCGAGCGAATCCCGGTCCGCATAAGAGGTTGGGGATTCCACGCCGTGTTATGCTTGACCCGCATGGCGAGTGGTGCTGACCTGCTTTTTCGGCCACTTCTGCCGCATCGTATTCAACCCTATGAAAGACATTTACATCGCCGATCTGGCCAACTTCGACGAAGGCAAACTCTTCGACGGTTTTTTCCTTGTTCTGGCCAAGCAGCAGAGAACCACAAAGACGAACAAGCCCTACTTGAACCTCATCCTTGGCGACAAGACCGGCCAGCTTGAAGGGCGCGTATGGGAGCCCGGCGACCCGCGCATCGCCAGGGACTTCGACCGCGGCGACATCGTGAAGGCCCGTGGCAGCGCCTCGCGCTTCGACGACCGCCTGCAGATGAAGATCGACCAGCTCCGCCTTGCCCAGCCCTCCGAAGTGGACAAGGCAGATATGCTGCCCTCCACCACCTACGATGTTGCGGCCCTGTGGTGGCAGCTTCTCGGTTTCGTCGACAGCCTTGCGAATTCCGATCTCAAGCTGCTGCTGGCCACCATGCTCGAGGATCCCGCACTCGCCGAGGCCTACCGCGAAGCGCCCGCCGCCAAGCAGCTTCACCACGCCTGGCTCGGCGGACTGCTGGAGCACGTCGTCAGCCTCTGCACGCTGGCCGACCGCGTCGCCCCGCACTACCCGCTCATCGACCGCGACCTGTTGCTCACCGGCGTCATTCTCCACGACATCGGCAAGGTACGCGAACTCACCTGGGAAATCGGCTTCGAGTACAGCATTGAAGGCATGCTGCTGGGCCACATCCAGATCGGCGCCGCGCTCGCCGAGCGCGCCATCGACAGCCTGCCCAACTTCCCGCCCAAGCTCAAGACGCTGGTCCTGCACATGATCCTCTCGCATCACGGCAAGCTCGAGTTCGGCTCGCCCAAGCTGCCCATGATCCCCGAAGCGCTGATGCTCAACTTCATCGACGACCTCGACGCAAAGATGCAGGCCGTCTCCGCCGAGTTCGACAAGTCCGCCCGGGAAGGCAAAGGTCCCAACGAGCTGACAAACAAAGTCTGGGCCCTCGACAACCGGCAGTTGCTGAATACCAGGCGCTGGCTGGGGGAAGACAGGGAATAGGGGCCAGAGACCACTAGACGTCACTTCGGGCGTTGTTCGAATCGAATCTGCGCCAATACTCCTCCGGCGATTCGATGACGAAATTTGTCTGCCCAGCCAGCGCCAGAACATCCCTGTCGCCTGTGACCAGCAAGTCAGCCGCCCCGCAATGCGCCAGGTCTAGCAAATGTTGGTCCTTCGCTTCGCGGCACTCAATGGGGCATTTTTCGGCTGAATAGATGCTCTCGCAGTAGGGAATGTATAACGCCAGCACCTCCATGCGGTGCCGCTCGGTCAGCCGGAACTTGGAATACCCAAGAACGCGCGTCAGCTCCCGCGCCGATGCCGAGGAGATCAACGGCGCAGCGCCACCCTCCCGCCAGTGCTGACGGAGCCACGCCAGGCGACCTTTGGGAAACACCAGCGCAGTGAGAACCATATTGGTGTCAAACACCACACGGCGCGTGGATTGCGCGCTCACTCGATCTCGCGGGCCCAGCGAACGGCGTCGCTCACGTCCTGCTCGGTAATGCCTAGCTTCTCCAGATGTGCCCAGACTTCTTCTATCCGGCTCGGCCGCAGCGGCTTGAGCATAATTGCGGATCCATCGGTGCTTACGTCGAAGTACTCGACGCCTGCGAACTGGGTAGCAACCGCCTTGGGCAGCGTGAGCTGATTCTTCACCGTCAATTTTGCCAGCATAGTGTCCTCAAGGAAATAAGGAAACAAGGAAAAAAGGAAATCTTACTACAATTTGCCGACCCCTGAGCCGAGACCGCTTAAATTGGTCAGGTCTGCCTCAAAAATCCCTTGACATATTCCCATATAAGTATGTAATGTTTCCGATATGCCAAGAGCCGCCACCACCTCCGACGCTTTCAACGCCGTAGCCGAGCCCCGCCGCCGCGAGATCCTGAGCTATCTGGCGCTGCGGGAGCGCCCGGTGGGCGACATTGTGGCGAACCTGAGCATCGATCAGCCTTCCGTCTCGAAGCATCTGCGCGTGCTGCGCTGCGTCGGCCTGGTGCACATGCGCTGCGATGGGCGCCACAAGTTCTACCGGACCAATGCCGAAGCCATCCGCCCGCTGCACGAGTGGGCCGGCACCTTCGAGCGCTATTGGCAGCACCAGTTGCTCAACGTCAAAAAGCGCGCCGAGGAAAAAATGAGCCAGTTGAATTCAAGCATCAACCCGGTCGACCCCGCCGCAACCAGCGAAAAGGAGAAAGCATGATTCAGACAGCCATGAGCATTGAAAACCTGACCCTGAACATCACCAGGGAGGTCCACGTCAACGCGTCTCTCGATGTAACTTTTGATGCGCTGCTCGAACAGATCGGCCCGGCCAACGAGCGGGACGACGGCATCCCCATGCCCATGAAGCTCGAGCCCTGGCCGGGCGGAAGATGGTACCGCGACCTGGGCGATAACAACGGCCATCTCTGGGCTCACGTGCAGGCCATCAAGCGGCCAACGCTGCTTGAATTTACCGGACCGCTGTTTGCGTCGTATCCTTTCATCTCCAACGTGCAATACAGGCTGACGGCGGTGGACGGCGCAACGAAGATCGCATTCCGGCACACGGCGCTGGGATTCATTCAGGACGATCACAGAGAAGGTGTCGGCAAGGGCTGGGCTTCGATCTTGGATCGTATCCGCAAGGCCGCGGAAGCTAGGTAACATTAAGGCGCTACCCCCATTGGGCGCCATCGCACAGGATTGGAGGTCGCTATGTGTCCCTTTTGCCTGGCTACCGCGGCGTGGATCGCGGCGGCTGCTGTGTCAACCGGTGGCGTGACCGCACTGGTCATCAAAAGAGCCCAAATCGGCAATGCCGCGAACACCATCTCCTCAAATTCCCCAACCAAGGAGGATCACCATGGCTAGCAGCACCGTAGAACTCGAACATGCGAAAGTTGCCTCACATGCTGAGTGGCTCGCAGCCCGCAAGGAGCTGTTGGCCAAGGAAAAGGAATTCACGCGGCTGCGCGATGAGCTGAGCCGTCAGCGCCGCGAACTGCCCTGGGAGAAAGTCGAAAAGCCGTACGTTTTCGACGGGCCTAAGGGCAGGGAAACGCTGGCCGACCTGTTTGATGGGCGCAGCCAGCTTGTCATCTATCACTTCATGCTCGGCCCCGGATGGGCCGCAGGCTGCCCGAGCTGCTCCTACCTGGCCGATCACTTCGATGGCCCCTCTATCCACCTGGCCAATCGCGACGTAACCCTCGCGGTCATTTCGCGCGCGCCCTTCGCGGAGATTGAGGCCTTCAAAAAGCGCATGGGCTGGCGCTTCCACTGGGTCTCGTCCTTCGGCTCCGATTTCAACTACGACTACCACGTGTCCTTTTCTGCGGAAGAGCGGGCCAAGGGGAAAGTGCACTATAACTACACCGAGATGGAGTTCCCCAGCGAGGAAGGTCCCGGACTCAGTGTGTTCCTGAAGGACGCGAGCGGCCAGATCTTCCACACCTACTCGACGTATGCGCGCGGCCTGGATATCTTTGTTGGCGCCTATAACTTCCTTGACCACGCGCCGAAGGGCCGCGACGAAGACGGTCTGGCCCACTCCATGGCCTGGGTTCGCCACCACGACAGATACGATCAGGGCTACTTCGTAGATCCCAAGCAGACCTATGTCGAAATCGCAAAGGCCGTCGGCTCCTGCTGCTCAGGCGAGCACCACGACTGAGCGTGCGCCATCAACCCCGTGCCCCACCCTTTCGGTCTCCGTGGCGACCGAAGGGCGGGAGGGCACGACCCTCACCCAACCAGCCACTCCCACTGTTCTTCTGTCAGCGGCACCACGGAAAGCCGTCCGATCAGCACCAGCGGCGACTTGGCAAACAGCGGCTCGGCCTTGATTTCCACCAGGGTCTTCGGCTTCTTGAGCCGCTTTCCCACCTTCACTTTGACAATTGGCACCTTGGGATCGGTCGGGTCCACGCTGACCACGGCACCGGTTCCGACGGCGGTGCGTTCGTCGCCCGTGTGGTAGAAAATCCACTTGGTTCCCGCCTTCATTTCGCGCAGGTATTTCACGGCAGTCGGGTTGGTCACGCCATCCCACACCGTCTCCTTGTCGCGCAGGAAATCGTCGAAGGAGTAAACGTCGGGCTCAGTCTTGAAGAGGAAGTAGGCCATGCGCTCCATGGTAAGGCAGCGAACAGGGATTAGGGAACGGAGAACAGCGGCTCTCGTGGCACCCACCTTCATGCAAGGGAAGAAACCGGCGTTCAACTATCTTTTCCCGATCCCCAGTCCCTTGATCCCTGTTCCCATCTTCAACTTCCCTTTACAATCAGAAGGATATGATCCGTTTCTCAACCGCCGGCGAATCCCATGGGGAAGCGCTCACCGCTCTCATCTCTGGACTCCCCGCCGGCGTCCCCGTCGATCTCGACTTCATCAACCGCGAGCTATGGCGCCGCCAGCAAGGCTACGGCCGCGGCGGCCGCATGAAGATCGAGACCGACAAGGCCCATATCCTCAGCGGTGTGCGCCACGGCAAGACCATCGGGTCCCCCATTTCGATTGAGATCGTCAACCGCGACTGGAAGAATTGGGAAGAAAAGCTGCCCGTGGAGGCTGGCGACCCCGCCAAACATCAGGCCGTTGCCTCGCCGCGTCCCGGCCACGCCGACCTGGCTGGCGCGCTCAAGTACAACTTCCCCGACGCCCGCTACGTGCTGGAACGCGCATCCGCACGCGAGTCGACGGGCCGCGTAGCTGCGGGAGCCCTGGCCAAGCTCTTCCTGCGCACTCTCGGGATTGAGGTGCTGAGCCACGTCATCCGCGTGGGCCGCGTCGAGCTCGACCGCGCTGCAGCCTGGGACGAGATCGTCGCCGTTGCCGCGAAGGACGAGGTGCTGCTCAGTTGTGTGGACCCGGACGCTGAGGCGTGCATGAAGGAAGAGGTCGAGGAAGTCTCCCGCACCGGCGACACGGTGGGCGGCGTCTTTGAAGTCGTGGTCCACGGTGTTCCCGCCGGCCTCGGCACCTACGCCAACTGGGACGAACGCCTTGACGGCCTGCTAGCCTGGTCGGTCATGAGCCTGCAAGCTGTCAAAGCCGTCGAAATCGGCCGCGGGGTCACGGCCGCCGAGTCCTTCGGCTCCAAGGTCCATGACCCCATCCACTATGCGAGCGAAGCATCGAGCCGTCCCACACGGTTTACCAGGCCCCAGAACAATGCCGGCGGAATTGAGGGCGGAGTCTCCAACGGCGAAGACATCGTAGTGCGCGGCTATCTCAAGCCCATCTCCACGCTGCGCCGGCCGCTCGAGTCGGTTCGGTTTGACACTCGCGAGGCCACCAGCGCAAGCTACGAACGCTCTGACATTTGCGTCGTCCCGGCAGCCGGAGTAGCCGCGGAGGCCATGGTCGCTCTCACCATCGCGGCCCAGGCGCAGCAGAAGTTCGGCGGCGACTCGGTGCTCGAAATGCAACGGAATTACCGCGGTTACATCGAACAGATACGGAAGTATTAGAAAATCAGCAGATACGGAGCTGTCGGCAGAACGCAATGATTCTCAAGATCGTCAAATACCCCGAGCCGGTGCTCTCGCAGCCCGGCGAACC